>JAUVKC010000073.1 GCA_030592165.1 Candidatus Buchananbacteria bacterium
AAATATTTTTTAATTCTGAAATAGCGTCTTTTGAATTGCCCAATTTTTTTTTGGAGAGGGCAATTCTTCTCGCAAACCAAATGTCATTTGAATAATGAAAATTCTCTAAAACTTCAAGTGCTTTTTTTGATGTATCAAAGCATTCCTGCCATTCCCCTAATTTTAATAGTGCTATTGTTTTGTAACCAAACCAATTTTCTTTATCTGAGGCCAATTCCATATCCTTTTTTCTGCCTTTTCTTTCAACTTCAATTGTTCTGCATTCTGTACGAAGCTGGTCAGGAGAAATTAGGTCGCATATTTCACTAATTAATTTCCAATTAGCATTCGGCTTATTTTTTTCTGCCTTAAGTACAGAATTAAATAAATTTGAAAAAACAGAATATGCAAATTCATTATTTACTTTAAGTATTAATGGGAAAAAATTTTTTATTTTTTGAATTATTGCACTCTCAATTTGATGGTTTTCATTATGTTGATTTTTTAACTTGAATTTTGAATATAATAACCAACCATATGCTGTTAGAATAATTTCTTTAGTATTTTCATCAATGCTTATTTTATATAAATCCAAAAACTTAAAGGCATGATCAATATTTTTAGTTTGTCTCAAGGCTGTAATCATTGCTGAAATCAAATATTCATTAGATGCAATTTCTTCATCAGTGAATTCCGTTTTGTTCTTTTTGAAATACTTCAAAGAATCACTAAACTTTTTTTCTTTATTTAGTTTAGAAATTGACTGACTAAATTCAAAAAGTGTTGCCATAGATTACAATTTTATTTGTTCAATTGCATTTTTAAAATGATTCCAAATAGTTGGATCACTATAATATGTTGCTGTAATTTTGCTAAAAGCACCATCACCAGTATAATTAACTTCAATTTCTAATTCATTTTCATTTTCATATAATCGTATTTTGTCTTTAAAATTATTTTGGACTATTATATCAAATAAAACTTGGGAATTGCCAAGAATATTTGAAAGTTGTTCATATATAGTTTTTCGCCTTGCATCTTTAATGATTGAAAAATCAAACTTTATGGTTTTTTTCTTAATAATATCTATTACATAGTTTCCATAGGCATTATCACCGCCAGCAAGGGTCGGTATTTTAAACATTCCTTTACCATTGTAGCTAAAAGAAATAATGGTCGATAGCTGGTCATTTTTTAAGTGGTATCTTTCTTGCCAATTTAAGTTTTCAATTTTTTCTATTGTTGACTGATTTAAGGCTAATTTATTAGAAACATACTCTTTTAATTCCATTAATTTTTTTTCTGCAATAGGGTTGTCAGATATGAAAAGAATATCCGCTGGCTTTATTCCAGAATTATTATCAACCATTTCGGTTTTATCAAATGGGCTAATTGGTTTATAATTTATTAAAGAAACTTTTTTCTCAGCTCTTGTAAAACCTGTATAAATCATACGAAAGTATGGCTCGTGTGTTTTGCTATTATTGAATCGAGATCCTGGCTCTGTGTTAATAATTACTTCTTGCCACTTGTATGATGGTGATTTATCAATAGTCATAGCCCAACCAAATTTTAACAATGCTGCATTTTTGTATTTGTAATAATTAGAGGATGGCATCCTGCTAAGTATTCTTTGTATTTTTTGTATAACTTTTGATTTAACTTTCTTCCCTTTTTTTAAATCTCCAAGAAGTATTTTAAATTCATCATCAAGTTGATGTACGTCGTTAGCAAAATTTTCTAATTCTTTTTCCGCAAGTCGATATAATAAAATTTTGAAAGCTCTAATTTCATTTTTTGATAATTCTGATTTTGAATTTAAACGATAGTTTTCAAACGAAAAAACTTTTGCATTATGACCAGTTTCGTTGAGATTTATTGAAACTTCGCGGAATTTAAGGATTATTTTTTCTTTCTTTTTATTTATAATCGGTTCTTTAATTATCTTATTGGCAAGGGATATTACTGTTGCAAATTGACCGTTGTAAATTTTTTTAGGCTCTGCAAAAGGATCGTTTCCATCCTCAATAGAAATATTATTATTGAATAAAATCAAATCATTTATCGCAATGTCTTCACCGTTTTTAACTATGGACTCCTTTATCCAATAGTTAACCTTTTGTGATTCTTCATTGCTAAAACAAAGTATATGCCCGTCGATTTTTTTATGAATTATATTTTTTACAGCTTTGGGAAATTCTTTTTCCGTTAAAAAACAAACTTCTTCGTTTTCATCAAAACGAAGTGAATTAAAGTGTTTTTTTCTTATCTTGTCTACACAAAACAATGCTTCTCTATTGATATTAGAAAAATCAGGTTTGTCTAATAATTGATAATCATTTGTTTTTAGTTTGTAGGCTTCCTTTAAGTAGACAGGGTTCAATGCTGATTCGTCTTTTTTGCCTAATTGTAATTGATATGGATCCCCAATAAAAATTATTTTTCTTTTGGTTTTGATTAAATCTGAAAAAAATAAAAAATCTTTAAGCAGGTAACCAGTCCCAAAAATTAAATCTATTGATTGATAAAAAGAGTCGGAAACAAGCTGTGCCTCATCAACTATGTATAAAGCATTATCAGCGTCATCACAATTTTTTATAGGTATTTCTTCTAATTGGTTTTTTTCAGGATTATCTCCCTCAGCTGTTTTTGTTTTTGCCACGCCATCATTTTTGTCTTCAAGTATTTCATGTTTCAGCCCACCATAAATATAAGAGTAAATACTGTTAACTTGTTCTAACCCTCTTGTTAAGAGTAAATTATTTTTTACACGACTGGAGGAAGCAAAGATTTGCGTTTCCTGAATCCCTAAATTATATGCAATATCTTGAATAAATGGAATTAGATATGTTTTACCACTATTGACTGAACCATTTAAAACAAATACTCTTTGATCTGGATTTTCTAAAAAAGTTTTTATGTCAGTTAAGGCTGTGTTTTGATCAGGATATAATGTTTTATACTTAAGAGTTTCTGATTTGTCAGCAAAAACTTTTAGTTTATTTTCAAGTGGCTTGTCATCAAAATTATATTTTGTGGCTCTAAATATTTTTTTAAATGCGCTAAATGAATCCGTGTTTAGATTTACAGCCCGATCAGTTACATCGATAATATCAAGTATTCCTTCTAAAAAATTTGTTTTATTCAAAATAAAAAAATTTAATGACTCATTTGATGGGATATTCCCGATCAACTCGATATCGTTTTGAAAACAAACTATTCTAATCAAATGAAGCGGGTCGAATGTATTAGCTTGAGGGATATTTTTTTCAATATATTTCTTTGATACATTGATAAATCTACTTTTTTGTTTTTTTAGCTGTTGGAACGGATTAATTGAGCTCCCCCCTTTTATTGGTTTATCATCAGTTGTTTTCCATCTTCCGAAGTCAAAATTATTACCAGTAGGTAGCTTTATCTCTCCATGGTAATTTTTAAAGTCAATAATACAAACAACATTATGAGTAATAAGTAAGACATCTATTTGAAGTCGTTCATCTACTTCACAAAATGGACTTCCTATTAAAACACCCTCAATGCCTTTTTCATTGAATGAATTATAAACACATTCAGAGAATTCTCTAAAAAAGGTATTTTCATAGTTTCTTGAAAATTTATTTTTTCTAATTTCTAGCATACATTAAAATATTTTAAACTTTTTACCCCTAATGCTACCTATAATTACCAGCTAGAAGACTATTTTATAACGAGGAGTTTTTGGCTAAAATTAGCCTGTCGGGGTGGCTGAAGGGACTCGAACCCTCAACTTCTAGTACCACAAACTAGTGCTCTAACCAGTTGAGCTACAGCCACCATAATGTTTAAATTTTTAAATACTCATTTTTAAATTCTAAAATAGTATAAAATTTAAAATCAAATATTTGTTATTTTAATTTATTCAAATAAATTTCGCAACCAATAAGTCTGATATTTATTAGGTTATTAAAATGAAAGTCTTGGGTCAATGGGAATCGAACCCGTATCACCGGTACCACAAACCAGTGTTCTAACCGTTGAACTATGGTCGCCATAAATACGGTAGTGTGTAATGGGTTTTGGGTAATGACTATTCGAGAGATTTTATAAGTCTAAATAGCATTTTTGATGTAGATTCAAATTTACTATAAAATTTATTATATGTCTCTTGGCTAATAATCTGTTCAGTTAATAATATATCAAATATTGAAACACATTCATAGGCTGAGCTCCTTGAAATTATAAAAAAATACCTTTTATCTTTATTTGTAAATCTCCCACTACCCTCAGCTATATTAATAACCATGCTAATAGACGCTCTTCTTAGCTGTTTGTTTAAATAAGGATGAATTATTGCAGGAATTTAGAAATTTATAAATATCATAATTAAGATCCTTTGTGAATTTATATACATCTAAATTTTCAAAATCAAACATAATATTAGTTTAATATTTATCCAATACTCACTACCCAAAACCCAATACCGTATTTGGTGACCGCAGAAGGATTCGAACCTTCGACCTACAGCTTAGAAGGCTGTTGCTCTATCCAGCTGAGCTATGCGGCCATAATATTGATAATAATGTAAATAGAATAATTTTTCAAATAGCGTAGCGAAGATGGATAGTCCCCGAGGAATAAATAAATTCTCAAGAGCTGCCTGTCCGCCGAAGTTCGTAGAACGAAGGCGGGAGCTATGCGGCCTGGATTAATTAACAATGCACAATTAATAATTTGTAATGATGGAGTTAATGTAGTTATTAAAAATATATAACAATTTTAGCATAAAAGCATGGTAGTGTCAATATGAAAAGGTGTACATTCAACATTGAAGTGCAACACCAGTTAGTTCATAAAATACTTGATAAGGTGTTTTCCAGCCAAGTCTTTTCCTGGGTCGTGAATTAATTAGAAATTCAACGTGTCGTATCTCCTCGTCAGT
>JAUVKC010000024.1 GCA_030592165.1 Candidatus Buchananbacteria bacterium
AAAATTTATTAAACTTCCCAAGTCAAATTGTCTGCCTTGGAAAACAGTGTTATTTGAATCACCAAAATTATCACCTCTTAATCTAATAGCCGTACCTTCCAAACCACTTCGTGGGGTCAATTCACACAAAAACGGATAAACAATATTACTATGTTTAAAAGTATCGTCACTTATTGCTTTACCAAAAATAGTTTCCACAATAATATGAGAATTATTTTTTGCCCCAACACTATCATTTAATTCTTCGTCACTCAAAGCTCTATTATAAACAGCTATTTGGTCTAATTCACCTGTAAAATTATTATTTCTACCACCTATCCAGGCATTACCAAAATCATTAACCTGATAAAATGAACCTTCAAACTCATATTCATTTTTTTCACCATTTAAATAAATTTTTATTTTCTGACCATCATACACACCTGCAATATAATTCCATTCACCATAATTTATATTGTTCCTATTTAAAGCGACGTATTTACTAGAATTATTACTATTTTCTTCTCCGTCAATATTTGCTTTAAAACAAATATCAAATCCATTAAGACCATTATCACAATCCCACAAACCTAAGCGGAGACCATTAGCTTCATATATTATTTGCTGTTGATTAGTATCGTTTATTTTAAACCAACCTTCTATACTTATTTCCTTAGCAAAAGTTAAATTTGGATTACTATCAACAAAAACATGATTATCATTATTTAATTTCAAGGCACTACCCTCTACACCTTCCGCAGATCTAAAGCTAGAATTTGTATCAGCGATTGAAATATCTTGAAAATTATTAATTGATGAATCAATTATTTGCCCGCCAATTTCATTGAAATTCAATAACATACTCTGGCTAGCATTTAAGCCCATGCGTGACCAAACATCCTCTTGAGTTATGGCCTGATTATATATAGCAAATCCATCTATTAAGCCACCATAATAATTGCTAAACCCATCAATATTTTTTGCACCAATTAATACATCTGTTTTATTATCAACTGCGTCTAAAAATCCTGAATCAGTCAAAGAAAAATTGCTAAAAAGAGAAAACGGTAACGAACTAGTATTATAAAAATGTTTAATACCATTTATATAAATAAAATATTCAGTACCATCATAGGTATAGACAAAATGATTCCATTCATCAGCTTTTACAGCCAAAGGACTTACTATATTTGAAAAACTTGAATTCGCACTAGCCATTTCTATTGTTATTTTGTCATCAGCTGGGATATAGTCTAAAGTTAAATATTGAGTTGAACCATTTGATACACTAAATAAGGTTTGCTGACCAGAACCTTGTGATTTAAACCAAAACTCAATAGAACCAACATCTGATGAAAAATTATTTGGTAATTTAATATAATCAGAACTACCATTAAAACTTAAAGCTTTACGCATAATATCATCTACCTTAGTTGCTCCAAAAATTTCTCCGTTATAATTTCCGACTTTATCATCTGCTAAAACATTTGAATTATCTTCAAAGTCATAAAATAAAAGCATATCTTCTGAAGCTTTTCTGTCAGTTTGTGAATTGGTCAATTGCTTTTCTGCTGTAATAGGTTCAAATTTTGGTACATAAACTTGTATTTCATTATCAGTCCATGAATTAAGACAGCCTTTAACAACTTGAGATTCAACATCTTCAAAAAGCACTTTACTCTCACCCTGAGAATAACCGAAATTTTTACCATAAATCGTTACATAAGAATTAACCTGCGGATGAATTAAGCCATTATCAGGATAAATACTGGTAATTTCTGGTTGATTTAAATCAACTTCTAACAAATTATCTTCATCTGTCCTGCTTAAAGCTTCAGCTGCTATATAAACTAAACCTTGCTGACGAGGAGTTACTGTTTGTCTCCAGTCAGTTTTTCCATCAGCGTTTTTATCATTTTCTGTAATGCTAGCTATACCATAAGTTCCTTCATAATTCTCTGTAATAAAAGCTTGCTCAATTTTACTATCAGAATAAACTTTATACCAATTCCAATTATATGAATCGCCATTTAAAATATTACAATTAGCTGCAAAAGCCAAACTATTATAATTTTTCGCTTCTGTCATTGATTTTATTGTTGTTTCCGAAGGAGTAACAACAACATGATCCAATTCACAACTTTTAGTACTATTTCTAATTCTAAAATGCCATTTGTAATCACCACCTGGAGCACCTGACGAATTACCGTCAAGCCAAACATTTTCACTTGACTTTACCCCGCCGCCACCACTTCTCAAAGTAACTTCATACCAACGTCCTGGAACAAAATCACCATCTGGAACAATATAAACAAAACCTTTATTATCATTAATTGGTGTAATTTCAATACTACTATCATGCCATACTGGGACAACACATTCTGAACCTGTTTCATCAAAATCTTCTTCATCCCAACACTCTTTAACTATTATTGCAGAGGTATTAAATGTTGAAGGATTCATTGCTTGGGTAAATCTAGCTGATATCATTGTATTAACACAATTTGAATCTGAATCAAGCCATGGTGAAGGACTTTGTGTATTTTTTACACATTCAATATCTTCAACAACTCGAGGGGCATTAAAAAGATCTGACTGCTGGCCAGTTGAAAACTCCCAGGCATATTTACATAACAAAGCTTGTTCACCTAAACATTCTAATTGGGTTTTGCAAATCCCGTCTTCCTGACAACAAATATCACCTGAACTACAAATACTAGAGTCATCCCGACAATCAGCAACTACAAAGTTATATAAATTAGAAACATTATTTTCACTAATAACTTTAACGGGTCCATTAATTGCTTGATTAGGTACAAAAACAGGACCAATTTTATTATTAGCCCAAGTTATAACTTCAGCACTTTTTTGTTCCCAAAACTCAACCACACCAGCTGAAGAAAAATTATCACCGTAGATAGTAACTTCTGTACCTACTGGTCCTTGACTTGGTTCAATCAAACAAATACCAGGACTTAAAGGACACAACTCAGAATCTCTATCACAACGACTAAAATCAACCTGATTAGTTGGTCCTTTGGCTGTTTCAACTAGGATAGAACTACTGACTGCTGTCCCATTTGGGACTTTAACTATGATTGAATTTTCAGCCCAAAAATTATTTGCACATTGTATTGGAAAATCAACATCAGCCTCAATAAAACCACCTTGTTCATTAGCGAATTTAACCACTCCTTCATCTCCAAAATTACGACCAACAATAGTAATAAACTGACCAACAGGTCCAAAATCAGGATCAATATAATCAATCACAGGAGCATCTAGAGATTCAATAATTTCATAAGTAACTGGATTAGAAAAAACTTCCCCTGCTTTAATCTGAACAGGCAGAACAGAAGGTGCTAAATTTGGAATCAATGCTCCGGTAATTTTATCAACATCATTTGTTACATCATAAAACCAACTCCAAGTTTTCCCTTTTTGAAAATCCGTACCACCAATCAAAGCTCTCCCTTGAGATTCTTCACCAAAATTTTTACCTTGCAAAAAAACTTCATCGCTAAAAGAGCCTAGCGGATTTGTAATCGGACAAAGTGATGGGTAATTAATATTAGAATCTATTTCAAAATCATCAACAACTCCGTCAGAATCACCAGTTGTTTCTTCCCTACCCTCATCATTAATTAATTTCAAAGGTCCGCTAACTGCTCCTTCTGGAACTTCAATGATTACTTGTGTTTCTGTCCATAAATCAACCTGCGAACAAGCTGCCGGAAAAAGAGCCTCAACATCATCAGCTGAATCATCAGTGCCTAAAAAAATAACTTTTGTATTAGTATTTATTTGATCACCAAAGCCTTGTCCTGTAATTGTTACGAAATTACCAGAAGCTCCTTTATTTGGATCAAAAGAAAATATTATTGGTAAATATTGACAAGTACAACTTGTTTCAGAGCAAAAATATTCACTACCACATAAACTATCTTCAGCATCACCTATTTCACAACTTGCTGTATTTATATTTCCATCACATGGAGCACCCAAACCACTTTCTTGACAAGTACAATCACCACTATCACAATACAAACCAGACTGACAGCCCTCATTTGTACATGCTGGAGTATCTGAACAAGTTTCTCCTTCATAACCAGCGCAAAGAGAAGCAAAACTACAATAACCTTGATAACAACAACCAGATGTAGAACACTGTGAATTATCCGAACAAGTTACTAGAAAATTTTCTCCATTACTTTGAGTATTATTTGTATCAAAAACAAAAACATCACCGCTAACAGCACCTATTGGCACAGTACTTACTAAATGTTCATCTTCCCAAAGAGTTACTGTAGCATTAACGTTTTCTTGAAATTCCAAAATATTTTGGGTTGCCCCAAACCTTTTACCATAAACATCAATCACAATTGATTCACTAGCCTGATTAGGCACAATACAAGCGATACCCGGGCCTGGTTGTCCTTCTAATAATTTAAAATCATCATCTGTTACTCCAACAACTGATTTATCTAAACTACTACCTTCTGCGGTTTTAACAACAACCTTATAAACATTACCTTCATTTGGATCATACTGAAGATTAGGGACTTCAACTGTTATTTGATAATTTGACCAAGCTGGAGAACCATTACAATCAGCAATAACAGCTGAAATTTCTTGATCGTTAATATCCAAAAATATTACCTGAGATGACTGACTATCAAAATTCAAAAATTGTCCACCCGTAATTGTTACAAAATCACCGACAACACCCTCCGGCAAACCACCTACACCAGAAATCTTACAAACAAAAGGGCCTGAACCACCAATAGGATCCGTACAACCAATAATTGGTGTTGGGCCTGGGCCTGGACCCGGACCTGGGCCTGGGCCTGGACCTGGACCAACTGTAGTTCCGTCTATTAAAGAATTTAAAACAAAAGAGGCTATGGTAAACGCTGAAATTATAATAAGTAAACCAATAATTGCTGAAACAAATAATTTCTTAGCTTTTTGAATTTTTTCTGGAATGCCTCCAGCTGTCATATATAAAAATCCGCCATATAAAACTATACCTACCACCACAACACCTAAAAACCCAAGAGCTGCTCTTATTATCTTGGCAATCGTTACTCTTACATCTTGAGTCCCAAGAGCAATTTCACCACCAATAGGATCCAAACCAACTAAATCATTAGTTTGAGCTAATATTTCTGAAACACCTAAAAAAAGGCTAAAAATAAATATCAAGCTTACAACTACAATTATTTTTTTACTTAACGATTTTTTCATTACTCTACTGATAAAATTATATTAACTGTTTTGGGATCAGTAAAATTCTGACCTAATAAAATATCTCGTTGAGTTCCTCGAAAAACCCATTCATTAACAAGTCCTTCTGTGCCTGTTCCATTGAAAATAAACTCGTTAACATTAACATCAAAAGAAGCATCATTTGAACTATCACCAATATAAATAGCTACGCCATCAGCGAATCTAGGCATCCACCTTCCTTTATAATTCAAAGTGTCACCACAGTCATTATATTTATCGCCTTGTTCAGCTTCTGAAAAATCTAAATTACAATCATAATCAAGCCCCTCATCATCTCTAATCGCAAAAGTAAAATCATCTAAAGCATTGGTTATTGAACCTGAAAAAGTTCCAGCACCAATTTCTGGCGCACCATAGATATGAACAAAGTAATACTTATCATTTAAACTATCATGGTATATAAAAGAAAGCGTTCTATTTGGTTTTAAAAATGTATTAAAGACACCGCCAAAACCATCAAGGTCAGTTGCCGGACCAGAAGTAGCACCATCTACATCATTTCTATATAAATAAAAATCTTCAATTGTCTTATTCAAACTCCAAGCACTAACATTAGTGGTTATTAATTTATTCTCATTATCGAGATAATTTAAAATTATATTACCTGTGGACTCATAAGCTTCACCTGACATATTGCAAGTAGGAAAAGCATCATCATCAGGCTGCCAAACCCCTGAATTAACTTCGTATTCACCAGGCTGAATTTCAAGTTTCTCACATTGAGGTCCCGCACAAGGCTGGAAACAATTTTGTAACAAATCTTTTACACCAGAACTAACATTAATACCAAAATTTAAATTTTCTCCCAACAAATTATGTTTAATTGTGGCTATTGTTTTATCATTACTATTAAAACTTCTCAACCAATAAGACCAGCCTCCTTCAGGATATTTAGCAGGCATTTCGTCTGGAGCTGGTTGAACTAAAGTAATATATTCCTTCCCGTCAGCATAACCACTATCTGATTTAATTGTATTTTTCATTATAAATTTATCAAAAATGATTTCAAAATCAGTATCTGGATCAATACCTATATCACCTGGTCCTGGAAAATAAGACTCGATTTCAGGCGGTGATAAATCAATTTTATCATTTGTATAAAAACTCCATTCATAATCATCACCAACAATTGAAGTATTGTATGAGCCATCTCGTGAAAAATTCAAATTATATGGACCTTGATCACTTTGTGATTGCGGTCCTTTAGCCAATTCATCGCTATTTCCATCTAAAGAATTATCAGCCATATCAACTATCCCATCATAAGGAAAAACAGCTGACGGAGAACTAATGAATTCTAGTGTTGCCGCCTTGGCTAAAACATTTATAAGTGACGATTCCGGCAGACAAAAAACATCACCGCCACAAGTATTTTTTCCGCACAAATCATTAGTCACAAATTCAACTGTCTCATAACCATTACTGTAAAAAAATTCGCCAGCAACATTTTTATCACCTACATTAATTTCAATATAATCATAAGTATTAACACTTAAATCACCGATTGTACCGCCACCATCAACTTCAGCGAGTCCACGAATTGTCATTGGATTAATAGGTTCATTGAAATTAATTTGAACAACGTGATTCCTGGGCACTGCATCATCTATATCATTGGTAAATCTTGGAATTACTGACCGAATAACTGGTGGTTCATTATCTATAAATGTAGAAACTTCAAAACCCCATTCATAACCACCATACTGACCAAAGGCACTTGAACTATCTTTTTTCAAAATATTTCCTGTTAAATTAACCGTATAATTTATCGATTCTTCTGAACTACCTAAAAATTCAATTGGTTTGAAAACAAAAGTTTTTTCATCATCAGTAACTGAAGCTCTAACCTCCGTAATATATTGACTAAAACTATCTTCATCAATCGTCCTATATATTTCAATACTACTTGCATTAATTGAATCATCTGTAGTATCAGGTGTTCCTTTATCATCAATAATAGTTGAAGCATCCATAGCCTCTTTAAAGGTAACTACAATACTGGTATTTCTTGGTACATTAAAAGCATTTCGTTGAGGATAATGACTTTCAATAATACCATTGCCCAAAGCTCCACCACCAGCTCCATAAGGCGGTCTGCCAGCTCCAGGAACAGAACCTCCAGTAGCCAGTAATAAATATGTTAAAATAAATTGGGCTATAGAAAATGAAGTTATAATAATAAGTAAACCAATAATTGCATTTCTTAATATTTTTTTAGCTTTTTCAATTTTTTCAGGATTTCCAGCTGAAGTCATATAAGAATACCCACCATATAATATAGTTGAAACTGCAATTACACCTAAAAACCCTAAAAATGTTCTTATTATCTTAGCAATTGTTACTCGTATATCTTGAGTTCCCAAGCCTGTCTCAGCAGCATACTCCAAACCAAAATCAAGATTTTGAGCTAAACTATTATTTGCCAATAAAAAAACCGCCAAAATAAAAATTATAAGCAAAATACCTTTGGCAGTATGTTTTATTAATAAAAATTTTAGGCCCCGGTTGTTTTTAACCACAAGTCCTGTTTTTTGCATGGGATTATATTAAATTGAAATTATTTTTTTGTTTCTTCTTCGACAATTTTTTTAACAAGATTACCATCTGCGGCATCTTTTAATTGCCCCATCACTGCCCCCATCACTTTACCAATATTATCGAGGTCATCTATTGAGCTTAATATTTCTTTTACTTTTAATCTTACATCTTCCTCACTCATTTGTTCTGGCAAATATTCTTCTAAAATAAGCTGCTCTTCTTTTTCAGCAGTTGCTAATTCCATTCTATCAGCTTTTTCGTATTCAAAAATAGATTCTTTTCTTTTTTTTACTTCTGTTTTAATAACTTTTATAATAGCGTCTTCAGTCAAGTCGCCCTTACTTTTAATCATTTCATTTTTCAAAGCAGCTAAAAGCAACCGTAAAGTAGAAACTACAGTTTGTTGCCTATTTTTAAAAGCTTGCTCGTAATCTTTTTCAATTTGAGCTAGTAAAGACATTTAAATGAATTTAATCATCAGATAATTTGCCAATTTTTTTCAAAAACTCTTTCTTGGCCTTAATTGATTGTCTACGTAAAGCCAATTTTTTTGACAAATTTTTATTAGGTTCTTTTTCTAAAAATCTAATTTTTTTAGCTTGTAAAACCTTACCACTTTGCATCATTTTCTTATTAAAACGTCTCAAAAAACTTTCAAAAGTTTCCCCTTTTTTTCGTTTTGCTTCTGCCATAATTTTTATCTCCTTTCAATAAATCTAGTTTAATAATAACAATATTTAATCTAAGTGTCAAATAAAAAATGGGTGAATATATAACAAAACTGTAGGCGCAGAATAGTATTCTGCGCCTACAGTTTTGTTATATATTTTAAGCAATAATTTTTATTTACCAAGACGCTTTTTCAATTCCTTTATCACTTTACTATAATTTACTGTTTCCTGAACACCACCGTCCATATCTCGTAATAAAATTGTTTCTTCAGATAATTCTTTTTGTCCTAAAATTAAGGCATATTTTACTTTAAGCTTATCCGCAATATCAAGCTGATTTTTCAAACCATCCTTTGCAAAACTTTCAGCAACCTTAAACCCTTCTTTTCTTAAATCTTCGAACAAACCTAAACATTTCCTTTTCGCAGCTTCACCAAGCTGAGCAACAAAAATATCTGGAATTTCTTTTTCAGGAACCTCTAATTCTAATTCTTTGAGTTTTAAAATGGTTCTCTCAATACCTATAGCCATACCAACAGCTGGAGTAGGTCTGCCACCAAGCATTTCCACCAAATTATCATAACGGCCACCACCACCTAAAGCATTTTGCGCTTTTTTATCTTTACTTTCAGGCCAAACCTCAAAAACTGTTTTCGTATAATAATCTAAACCACGAACCAAACTTGAATTTAAATTGTAAGGAATTTCAGTCTCATCAATAAATTCTAAAACTTTGACAAAATGATTTTTACATTCATCACAAAGCCAATCAAGAATATGAGGGGCATCTTCTGCAATAGCTATACATTTTTCTTCTTTACAATCCAACAAACGTAAAGGGTTTTTTGTCATTCTTACTTTACAATCGTCACAAAGATCAGACTTTTGAGTTTTATAATAATTCACCAATTGAGTTTTATATTCCTTACGACAGTCAGGACAACCTATGCTGTTTATTTGAATATTTACTGGAATACCCAGCTCTTCAAAAAACTTATAGGTAAGAATTATCAATTGTGCATCCAAAACAGGATGAATATCACCAATAGCTTCAAAGCCAAATTGATTAAATTGTCGATATCTGCCTGACTGAGGTCTTTCATATCTAAACATTGGACCAATATAATAAGTTCTAATCGGTTGAGGTAAATTTAACATTCCATGATTGATATATGCTCTTGCAACAGAAGCTGTAGCTTCTGGTCTCAGGCTAACATTATCACCACCTCTATCTTGAAAAGCAAACATTTCTTTACCAACAATATCTGTATCCTTCCCAACAGATCTAATAAACAAATTCGTATCTTCAAGTAACGGAAGGTCAATCCTGTCATAACCATAATCATAAGCAATTGCTCTTACTTTATCTCGAATATAATTCCAAAATTTTTCATCTATTGGCAAAATATCTTTAAACCCTCTTAATGTTTGGGGCGTTTTCTTGCTCACCTTAAAGACAGGTTCTTTAACAACAACATTAGCCTTCTTTTTAGTAGGTGCTTTGGGAGTTGCCTTTTTTTTAGCTGGCATTTTCTTTTTTTCTTTTGCCATACAATTGAATTATGAATTATGCCTGCCTGCCGGCAGGCAGGAAGGCGGAATTATTTCAGAGTTCGCAGTTCATACTTCAGAGTAAATTTAAAAAAAATTATTTATTATAAATTATATTCTGGAGCATCAAAAATTGTAATTTTTTCAAAAGGCCAACCTCGAACCCAAGCCTTACCAATTATTAATCTTCTTGGGACAGGACCGAACCGACGAGAGTCTAAACTTGCATCCCTATTATCACCCAAAACGAAAAAATCATCTTGTTCTAAAATAAATTCAGTTTTTCCCAAATGGGGAGTTTCTTCCTCAAGCAAATAAACATCTTCATTCAAAATAACTCCTTCAGGAAATTGATCATTATAAATAAACACTTTACCCTCTTTTATTTTCACTTTTTCACCAGGTAACCCTATAATTCGTTTTATAAAATATTGACTAGGATCTTTCGGATAACGGAAAACCACAATATCACCTCTTTCTGGCTCATAAAATCGATAAGCAATTTCATTAATAATTAAATACTCGTGATCATGAAAACTAGGTTCCATTGAAGCACCTTTAACGTAAAAAGGCTGAATCAAAAAGTATCTAACTGGAATAATAATAGCTAAAGAGATAATAACAACCTTAACGATTTCAACAAAAAACTCTCCCAATGTTTTCCAAAATGAGTCATAAGTTGAGCGTGTTTCCCACTCAAATTGATCTTTATCTGGATTTTTATTTTTTGGCATTTTATTCTCTACTTAAATTTTATTAAAATAAGAATATTAAAATATTAGCACAATTCAGATAACAAAGCAAATTAAATCGACTTGATTTATTTTGCTTTTAATGGTTAAATATAGGGAAAGAGTATCTTAAATTACTTGCAAATTTTATAATTGAAAAATGGAAACACCAAAAATAAATTTCTTAAATAATCCCAGAGAAAAAACAAAGGGAAAAAGAAAAAAAGTTATTTCTAAGCTTTTCTTTTACCCTTTGATTTTTTTGTTTATATTTTTTGCTATTTTTTCATTTCAAGTTGTTTTCTCCGGTGATGGTATAAAAGAAACTTTTCAAAAAATAAATATTTTCAATTATGGATTATCAATGGGAGAAAACAAACCATTAAAAGGTCAGGATGAAGATCGAATTAATATTTTATTATTAGGCATGGGAGGCGAAGGTCATCCTGGACCATACCTTACAGACACAATAATGATAGTCTCTCTCAGGCCATCTGATAATAAAGTATCTATGATTTCTGTTCCAAGAGACTTATCTGTTCCAATGCCTGGACATGGTTGGAAAAAAATAAATTTTGCTAATCACTTTGGTGAAATGAAAGAAAGCAAAAGCGGAGCAAAATTTGCTACCGAGGTAATATCAAAAACTTTTGAAATCCCAATTCATTATTATGTTCGGGTTGATTTTGCTGGTTTCAGAAATTTAATTGATGAACTTGGCGGAATTAAAATAAATGTTGAAAACAGTTTTGTTGATTATCAATTCCCTACTGATAATTTTGGAATGCAAACAGTAAACTTTGAGCAAGGCCTACAAAAAATGGACGGGAATGATGCTTTGAATTATGCACGATCACGTCATGGAACTAATGGTGAAAATTCAGATTTTGCCAGAAGTAAAAGACAACAAAAGGTTCTTGAAGCAGTCAAAGAAAAAGCCTTGTCGTTTACAACATTTTTAAGCTATAAAAAAATCTCAGCTATTTTAGATCTATACAATGATCGAGTTTCAACTAATTTAAGCACTTGGGAAATATTTAGCTTTGTAAAAATGGCCAAACAAATTGATCAAGATAATATTACAAATATTGTTCTTGATAATGGCAATCAAGGCCCATTATACTCTACTAATATTAACGGCGCTTATTTGCTATTACCAAAAGACATGAGTTTTACTCAGCTAAGACAGATTGCTAAACATGTTTTTGATCCTGAAAAACAAAAAATTGCTCAAGAAATAACAACCGTTGAAATTCAAAATGGAACAAGAATTGAAGGTCTTGCCTATCAAGCTTCAGTCCAATTAAAAAATAATGGCTATAAAGTGTTAAAAATCAGTAACGCGGATGTCCAAAACTATGAACATACTGTAATCTATGATTTGACTGACGGGGCAAAAGCAGACAAACTAACTGATTTACAAACAAAACTTAATGCTATAATTGCCACCACGAATCCTGATGACCTAACCAAAGCAAGTGATAGTGACTTCTTAATCATCCTAGGACAAGATCAGCAGCCATCTCTTTCAAAATTATATTAATTATATGAAACCATTGCCAAAAGTAATAATTCTTGG
>JAUVKC010000054.1 GCA_030592165.1 Candidatus Buchananbacteria bacterium
AACCTATTTATAAAAATTTTCAACCAGTTAAATGGGTTTATAAAATAAGCATAAACTTTTAATTTCTCAACTGCAAACCCTGATTTAATGGCAAATAAAAATAAACCTAATTCCATGGCAAGACACGCTGGGGTGATTAATAATAAAGTTGCTAATTTGTAATTTTCTAAAATAGTGATGAAACGATTGCGTTCCATATAATAATATTTCTTGACACTTTTAGAAAACTCAAATTTATGATAAATAACAGCATCTGGCACGACAATATTTTTATAACCTGCCATTCTTATCCTCCAGCCAAGGTCAAGATCTTCATGATACATAAAAAAATCAGAATCAAATAAACCAATTTTTTCTAAAACTTGAGATTTTAGTAACAAACAAGCACCTGAAGCATAAGCTATTTCTTGAGGTTGCAAATCACCTTTAAACTCCTGGTATCCTCCGCTAGAAAACCCAAACCCAAGATAATGAATTGAGTTACCAAGTGAATTTATCTGATCTTTGGCAGGATAAAGCATTATTCTTGGTTGTAAAGCAGCTATTTTATCATCTGCTTCAGCGACTTTTATCATTTTTGATAAAAAATCAGGTTCAACTATAGTATCTTGGTTTAGTAATAAAATATAATCAAACCCTTTGGCTAAAGCTCTTTTCATGGCCAGATTATTACCTTGAGCAAAACCATAGTTTTTTATATGTCTAATAATTTGAATATTCTTAAAATTTGCCTTAACATAATCTACTGAATCGTCTGTTGAACTATTATCAGCAAAAATAATGCGATAATTTTCTTTTGGGAAATCTATTTTTTGCAAACTACTCAAACAATCCGGTAAGTATTTTTTACCGTTATAATTCAATATTATTATTGCGACATTTTTTGGCATAGTTTTAAAGCGACAAAAAGGTAGCTATAACTACCTTTTTGTTTTTATTTAAATATTTTTTAATCCTTAACTTCTTCTGTTTTATTCCACTTAATCATTACTTTATGAACTTTTGAATATTCAACAACTGATTCAAGTCCTTTATCCAAAGTAACTATTGGGAACCATTGGATTTTTTCTTTAGCTAAACTAATATCAGGGATACCTAGTTTGGTCATAAAAAGTAATGGATCAGCATACTGGATCTTTGATTTTGAAGCTGTCATTTCAATAATTTTCTGGGCAATATCAGAAATCTTATGTTCTTGCGGATTACCGACATTAAAAGGTCCGAATTCTTTGACACTCATCATTTTTATACTAGCATCAATAACATCATTAACATGACATAAAGTAGTTGTAAAATCTTTATCTCCGTAAATTGTTAATGGTTGATGATCCAAAGCAGCAACAATAAAGTCAGGAACCATATGACCGACAAATAAAGGCATACGTGGACCATAAGTAGTGAAAATACGGATTATTTTGGCGTCAATATTATAAATAGTACGATAAGAAAATACTAAAGTTTCTGCAAACCGTTTCCCTTCGTCATAAGCTGCTCGTGGTGTTAACGGACTACTTGGATAAAAAACATTTTCTTTCATATACGGAGCTTTATCATCTTTGGGTCCATAAACAACTGAGGAAGAAAAATGGAGTAATTTAGCTTTATATTTCACAGCTAGATCTAAAGCCCGAATTGTGCCTAAACTATTTGTTTTAGCAGTTATCACTGTGTTTTTCTTAAAATTCTTTGGTGCTGTAGGACAAGCTAAATTATATATTTCCTGAATACCCTGAAATTCTAATTGAAACCTTTCAAGTTCTGGGTATTTTTGTAAATCAGTTAAATCATTAACATCAGCATTAATAAAAACAAAATTTTCGTTTTGTAATAAATGATCTATATTTTCCTGGCTACCAGAAACAAAATTATCAACACAAATTACTTGATTGTCTTTAATCAACTTATCACATAAATGTGAACCGATAAAACCTGCTCCCCCAAGAACTAATACATTTTTCTTTTTAAATACTCCTTTAGCCATATAGTTAGATATTAGATAGTTAGATGTTAGATAGTTAGATATTGGATATTAGTAATTAGAAATTAGAGAATGGTAGATTATTCCAATCACAAATTTCTCAATATTCCTGTCTGACATCAGGCAGGCAATTTCTATTATCAATTAATTCCATTTTAACAAAGATTACTATAAAAATAAAGGTTTTAAGTATGTTTAAATGTCCAATAACGATTTGCCAAAAAATTCCAGCCTAAACCAATAATAATAGCCACTATTTTAGCAATTAAATCAAAAACAAATAAATAGGTGACTAAAACGTAAACAACTGTATTATTTAGGAGAAAATAAACTAAATTTACTGCGAAAAACTTAATATATTGACCTTTTATATCATGATGATAGTTACGGAAAGTCCAATATTTATTAAAAATAAAACTAAAACTCATGGCAACTAAAATCGCTATAATATTTGCGTATATAAAATAAACACCCAGTCCTCGGGTCAAACCAAAATATACTAAATAATCTATTAAAGTATTTACTACCCCGATAAGGCAGAATTTAATAAATTGTCTTAAAATTTTATTTTGTAAAATTCTCATTAATATAAACCTAAATCTTGATCAATAGAAATAACAGAGATAGTTTCAAGTAAGGGATTAAAATCATCAACAGATTCAATTACTGTGCCTATTTGATAATTTGAAATAAAAGCATCTGAAATCTCAACAACGTAATTTTGCCAGTTTGGGCCGTAAAGCTGGGCTGTAATATTGTCATCTTCTAACCGGCGCAATTCCCCTCCCTTAGATACTGCGTATACTTTTGGGTCAGTTGATATTCTGACTAATTTCACCCCTGGCCGTAAATTCACATTACCGCCGATTGTAATTTTTGCTAATTTTTCATCTGTAATTGTTGTGACATCATCAAAATTATTATACCAGCTAAAATAAGTCGGCTCGTTTGGAAAAACATAACGCTGACCATCAGTTGCTAAATAATAAACTGTTGAACCTGAAGCTTTGATTAATCTATCATCGCCTATATCAAAAAAAAGTGATTGCCAAACTTTAGTCGGGTTTAAAAGTCCTTGCCCTATTTTACCGATAAAATCAGGATTTAAAGTATCGATATTATCAGTATTGTTTAAAATCAATTTGGTTATTTCAATATTACTTTTTTGTGGATCATACGACATTATTAAAGCAGCCAATCCAGAAACTACTGGGGCTGCTAACGAAGTACCGGAAAAAGGACCCGTATAATATTCAGAAAACTCTTTTATGTTTTCGTCATTAATTGAGGCTCCCATAAAAGCTGAACCTGGAGCGACAATATCAACACAACGTGAACCATAATTTGAATAAGTAGCTAATTTATCTTCATGATCAGTTGCTCCGACTGTAATAACTATATTTTCATTATTTCTTCCTTCATAACAAGCAGGATACATCTTAATTAAATCAAGATTATTTGATTCACCTTCAATAATTTCATTACCAGCTGCGACTACAACTAACACACCTTTATCATAAGCTCTTTCTATGGCCAGTTCTAAAGCCTTATCATAATCATTACCGACAAAACTCATATTAATAATATCAGCGCCATTATTTATAGCGTAATGTACAGCATCAATAACATCGACAGTACTACCACTACCGTTTGGATCAAGGACTCGTAATGGCATTATTTTTGTATGCCAACTCATCCCAGTTATACCAGTTGCGTTATTACCGACAGCAGAAATAATACCTGAAATAAAAGTACCATGAATAATAGCTTCTTCAATACAAGTTTGTTGTCTCAAGCAATTTTTAAAATAACTTGGACTAGGATCATTGTCAGCATCAAGAAAATCCCAGCCTTTAATATCATCAATATAACCGTTATTATCATTATCAAGGCCATCACCTAAAATCTCATCACGATTAACCCAAATATTAGCCTGTAAATCAGGGTGGATCAAATCAACTCCAGAATCAATCACAGCCACAACAACACTATTACTACCAGTTTCATCAGCCCAAACAGTTGGCATTTGTAAATGCTCAAGATACCACTGGTCCTCGTATAAAGGATCATTGGGAGTTAGAGTGGCTGCAAAACAAAAATTGCCTATTAAAAATAGGCTTAAAGTTAAAATTATTACGTTTTTTGTGAGTTTCATTTGTTAAAAATTTACAAAATCAATTTCAAATAAAGAATGATCAGCTAATTCGTAATTTTTCCATGAACAATACTTATAGCTGGAAATATCATCCGTTAAATTAGCTTTAATTGGATTATTGTGAATATAATTTAATTTTTCGTTAAATTTTTTAGGAGAATATATGTTGAAGTCGTAGAAGCCATGATTCCAAAAACTTCCTTTTTGTTTTAATTGTTTATTTATTCCCCTTGCCGAAGCACCTTTTATCCGTTTTACAATATATGAAATATTCCCCTCTCGGGTAACACTGAATTCATTAGGCGCATAACCCGCCTCCTGGGTAACACCGAATTCATTTGGGACATAACCCTCCTGGGTGACACCGAATTCATTCGGTGCGCGACGTTGCTCCCCGAATGAATTCGGGGTTACCCGAGTTACCCCAGGGACGCTTAGTTCACCAGATACTCTACATATATCATCTACCTGAAGTTGTATCAACAAATGCACATGATTTGGCATTATACAATATCCAAAAATTTTAAATTTTAATTCATTTCTTAATTTATCCAAATTCCCCAAAAACAATTCGCAACATTTCTCATCCTTAAAATATTCCTTATTCTTAAAAGTTCTTGTTGTAACAAAATGAATATCACCAGAAAAATTATATTTCTCCATTTACTACAACTGTTTATCCAGACTAATCGAAGTAATTGTCTCGATTAAATTTTGCGGGTTGTATTGTGAATCATTTTGGATTGTGTCACCTATCGCGTAATTGGTAAAAAACACATCAGCTACATCTTCAACAAGTGAACCCCAATTATCGCCGTATAAAGCAATTGCAGCAGCTTCAGTTTCGATCCAGCGCAAGACTCCGTTTTGGGCAACAGCGTAAACTTTGGGATCAGTGGTTATCTTAACTAATTTAACACCAGGTTTATAAGTTACATTCCCGCCAATAGTAATCAAAGCTAGTTCCTGATCAGTTATAGTTTGGACAGTTGAAAAATCGTCATACCAACTAAAATAAACTCTTGAATTTGGAAAAACATAACGTTTGGCATCATTAGCATAATAATAAACTGAATCACCTGAAGCTTTGATCAAAGATCCAAATTCTACGCCGATATCAGAGATATCCTGATCCAAGACAGTTACAGCTACACTACCTATTATTTGGCCTCCTGAGCTGATTTCAAGGGTTTTTAAGCCAGGAGTGACCGAACTTACGTTAAAGATAATATCACCGTTTTCGTCAGAGTTATTGTTTTGATTAAAGATAAACAAATTAATCGGTGCATTGATCTCAATTGAACGATTAGCAACCGGGTCATTATTAGTATCACGCAAATTAACTGTGATAGTCGAAGTATCAAGACCGTCTTTATTAATAGATAATTTATCAGCACTTATAGAAGAATTTTCACTTGATAAAGCCTGATCCAAGACTGTCACATTTATTTCCTGAGTTTCACCAAAATTACCCCAATTATCATAAGCCTGCACACTAATCACATAATTACCATTAACCAACTCAGTCCAGTCATATGACCATTCGTAAGTCGCTGGATTATAATTATCAATAGTCAGAAGTTCTTCATTAATCTTTAAAGCAAAATTCTTAACCCCATGATTACCCTGATCTCTGATCAATCCTTCAATCACAAAACTATCATTATTAATCACTTCACTATCACTTAGATTTGTCATAACAATAGTCGGGCCTGTTCTATCATAAGCTAATTCAGAAAAAACTTGCGCACTGGAATTATTCAAATTAGCATCAGTCGGACCATTATTACCTGAATCCATAAAAATACCAATATCACCTAAATCAAAACTTTTATTATTATTGGTGTCCTGTAAAACTGGCAATTGCATTTTAATTGTGGCAGTTAAATCAATAATTGAAAAAGTCTCAAGGGTAACAAAAAAATGCAAATCATCTTCAATCGGCTGATTAATATTTTCTATATACCAAGTAGGATTAAAAAAACTAAACTCCCCCAACACTTCATCTACACCCATGCCCTGAAACCCGAGCTCACCCTGATCAACCCATAAAGTCATTGTTTTTATATGTTTAAGATAATTCGCATCACCAATATTTTTCAGCGATATAGCCAAAACAGTGTCTGGATTAGGACTAATCAATGAAAAATCAAAAATCACATTATCAAATGTTCCTGGATAAAAAGTATCATATGAAACGTTCCAATTCACAATTGAATTAGAATCAAATGCCAGGCCACTAGCCGGGACTAGGAGCATTGCGAAAATTAAAACGAAAACAATTTTTTTCCCGCCAAAGGCGGATCCACTCTTGGTTGACATATTTTTTTTATTTTTAATATTTAGGAATATTGAATACAGAAGATAGAATGAAGAATAAAAATAGAATTCCGAATAATGGGTACTGGGTGACACCGAATTCATTCGGTACGCTACGTAGTTCCCCGAATGAATTCGGGGTTACCCCAGTTATCCTCCCAGGGTAGCAAGGAGCCCCTGCTCCGCCTCATCACCACTTTCTTGGCTACCCAAATGCATTATTTATTTTCAATCTCTGAAAACCTATTTAATAATCCACGCAATTTTTCGTGATTAACCTGGTCTTCATCTAGCTCCATTGCTCTATTTATTCTTGTTCTAAATTCACTATCAGGTTCAACTTTACCTTCATCATATAATTTTAGTATCTCTTCATAAATTAAAAAATTAGCTGGGAACTGTTTTAAAGCTTCATAAAATTTTTCTTCTGCTATTTCATACTGTTGCTGATCAATCTTAACTCTACCTATAGCAAAAAGAATATCTGGATCATACTGGTCTACTTGCAGAAAATGAGAAAATGTTTTTTCTGCCGCTGATGTCTCACCTATTATTTTATAAGTATAACCGAGATTTAAAAGTGAAACTCTATCTAAATGATCCTCATTTAATATTTCTACAGCATTATTATAAGCTTCTTTTCTGTCCTCTGGTATTTGAGAATTTTTCAGTTTAATAACTTCTAAAGTATTTTC
>JAUVKC010000053.1 GCA_030592165.1 Candidatus Buchananbacteria bacterium
AGCAATGCAATCACATATCTTGTCTCTTGCTGAATTAGTCGGCACATATTCACGTAAATAAAAATTAAATAAAAAATCCATGTTTAACCAAATTTCAGACCACCCATTTTTACAATTTGAGTTTCTAAATAATACAACCTTAGATTATGCTATTGCTCTAATAGCTTTAATTTTGTTTGTAATTATTTTTAAAATTTTTCAATTTATCATCTTAAAAAAACTAAAGGTACTTGCAGAAAAAACAGAAACAGATATTGATGATACTTTAATTATAATTGTAAAGTCATTAAAACCACCTTTTTATTTATTTTTAGCTTTTTATTTATCTTTATTATTCTTAACTATCAATCAAATAGGTCAAAAAATATTGTATGGAATTCTAATTATCTGGTTGACTTATCAAATAATCCAAGCTTTGCAAATTTTAATTGATTATATTCTAAGGAAAAAGCTATTAAAAAATACAGACAGTGAAGCTAAAAAAGGTTTAGGATACTTAAGTACTTTAATAAAAATCACTCTTTGGGCTTTAGGCTCATTGGTTGTTTTGGGAAACCTGGGAGTTAACGTGACATCTTTAATAGCTGGACTTGGCATTGGCGGTATTGCTATTGCCATGGCATTGCAAAATATTTTAGGTGACTTATTTAGCTCTTTAGCTATTTATTTTGATAAACCATTTGAAGTCGGTGATTTTATTATAGTTGGACAAGATAAGGGTACTGTTGAAAAGATTGGCATTAAAACTACCAGAATAAGGGCATTAAACGGAGAAGAATTAGTTATTTCTAATAATGAATTAACAACTGCCCGAATTCAAAATTTCAAAACCATCCAAGAAAGACGGGCCTTTGCCTTGATCGGAGTAACCTATAACACTAATCAAACAAAATTAAAATTAATCCCAAAATTAATTAAAAATGCCGTTGAATCAGCCAAGCTAACTAAATTCGGCAGAGCTCATTTTAAAGAATTTGGTGATTCTGCACTTATATTTGAAATAGTTTATTATATAGAGACTGAAGATATGAATAAATACATGGATATTCAACAACAAGTTAATTTTAAGATCAAATATCTGTTTGAAAAAGGAAAAATTGAAATGGCTTATCCGACTCAAACACTATATATTTCAAAAGACATTTAAAAAAATATCAAAAGCCTCTAACGAGGCTTTTTTTAATTGATTTAGAAATACATTTATGCTAAATTAAGGATACTACAAAACTACCAACAAAGCTCAAATTAATTAAAAATTATTTAATACGACTCTAGGTACTATATTCGTAGATTAGTAGCGGATTCGTAGATTAGCAGTCCATGAATCAAACTGAAGAAATAAAAGCCAAGCTTGATATAGTCGACATTATTTCCGAATATATTCAGCTTAAACAAGCAGGCACAAATTTTAAAGGGTTATGTCCGTTCCATAATGAAAAAACCCCATCTTTTATGGTTTCCAGAGAAAAACAAATCTGGCATTGCTTTGGTTGCGGAGAGGGAGGTGATGCTTTTTCTTTTGTTCAGAAAATAGATAGTTTAGACTTTCCAGAAGCGCTTAAATTGTTAGCTCAAAAAGCTGGTGTTACTTTAAAAAAACAAGATCCAAAAATTGCTAGTCAAAAATCAAAACTACTAGAAATAACCCGTTTATCAGCAGAATATTTTCACAAAGCATTACTAGACTCGAAAGAAGGTCAAATTGCCAGAGATTATATTGATAAAAGAAAACTAAGCCCAAGTACTGTTGATGATTTTAAACTAGGCTACGCACCTGATTCATGGGATAGATTACTAAATTTTTTAATAAAAAAAGGACACACAACTAGTGATATATTACTAGCCGGTTTAATTGTCAAAAACGAAAAAGGTAAAACATACGACAGATTCAGACAACGTTTAATGTTCCCGATTTTTGACCAAAACGGGACAATTGTTGGCTTCACTGCCAGAGTTCTTGATGATGCAAAAGCTAATCAGGGCGGTAAATATATTAATACACCGCAAAGTTTAATTTATAATAAAAGCCTGGTTATTTTTGGTCTTGATAAAGCTAAAAAACAAATTAAAGAAAACGATTTAACAGTTATAGTTGAAGGCAATATGGATGTTATTGCCTCACACCAAGCTGGTATAAATAATGTTATCGCTTCATCAGGTACTGCTTTAACTTTAGAACAATTAAAATTTCTAGATCGTTACTCTCCAAACCTTGCTATTGCCTTTGATGCTGATTTAGCTGGCCAAGCTGCAGCTGAAAGAGGGATCGAAACAGCTTTATCAATTGGTATGAATGTAAAAATTATTCAAATGCCTGAAGAAATCAACGGACAAACAATCAAGGATCCTGATGATTTATTAAATCAAGGAGTTGAACATTGGCAAAAAGCTATTGATTCAGCGATAAGCTTCTTAGATTATCATTTTAATAAACAATTTAAAACTTTTGACAAAAATGATCCTCTGCAAAAAAAGGAAATTGCTGCTAAGTTATTAAAACAAATAGCCAAACTCAATGACTCAGTTGAACAAGAACATTGGTTAAAACTGCTGGCTCAGAAATTAGATGTTTCAGAATCTGTTTTACGAGAAAATATTGATCAATATTTGGAGCGAAAAAATACTCAAAATAATGACATTAAATTTGAAGATACAAAATTGAAAAACCGTGAACATTTATTAGCAGAACAATTATTAGCTCTGATTTTCAAATTCCCAGAAAACCTTGAATATTTAATAAACCACCTGGATTTAGAGGCTATTAATGAACCAAGCCTATATAATATTTACAAACAGTTGATTTTGTATTATAATAAAGTTAATAATTTTGACTACTCAGAATTTGAAAAAATATTAAACAATTTAGATTCAAATTTAGTTAACAATTCTTCAGCCTTGCTATTACTTGCAGACAAGGATTTTTCTGATTTTAAGCAGGCTGATGTTAAAAAAGAAATTATTAATATCCTTAAGCAAATTAAGAAAAATTATATTTCAAAAAAAATTAAACAGGTCGAAGGATTATTAAAGCAAGCCGAGAACAATAATGATAAAGTACAAATAGATGAATTAACTAAAGATTTTTCAATCTTAACCCAAGAACTCAATCAATTATAATAAGTGAACAAGAAGAATTATATCCTATACTTCTCCTTGTACCTCTAATTTATGGCGAAAGCAAAAAAAACTACAACTAAAAAAACTACTCGCAAGGCAAATCCAAAAGCCAGGAAAGCGAGCCCAAAAGCAGTCAAAAAGACTGTTAAAAAACAAATCAAACGCCAAGTCAAAAAGACTAGCAAAAAAACGCCAAAACCGACTGCCCGTAGAGGCAGAAAAAAAGTAAACAAACCAACACCAGAACAATTAGCTTTACTAATCCAAAAAGGTAGAACACGTAATTTTATTACTGAAAACGAGATTCTACATATTTTCCAAGAAGTTGAAGAATATTTACCTTTATTCGAAGATTTTTTAGTTGATTTAGAAAATAACGGTATTCAAGTAATTGAATTAAAAACTGGAGTCTTAGGGACTGCTGAAGAAAAAGCAGAACTCATGGCTAAAATCGGAGTAACTAAAGATAAAAAACGACTAGATTTATCGGACATTTCAGAAGATTCTATTCAGATGTATTTACGAGAAATTGGTAAAGTACCTTTACTTACAAAAGAAGAAGAATTAACATTAGCCAGAAAAAGAGAAAAAGGTGACCGAAACGCCGAACAAAAGCTAATTGAGGCTAATTTACGTTTAGTTGTTTCAATTGCTAAAAGATTTGTTGGCAAAAGCATGACATTACTTGATTTGATTCAAGAAGGGAACATTGGCTTATTTAAAGCAGTTGAAAAATTTGATCCTAGCAAAGGTTATAAATTCTCAACTTACGCTACTTGGTGGATCAGACAAGCAATCACCCGATCATTAGCTGATCAATCAAGAACAATCAGAATTCCTGTTCATATGGTTGAAACTATTAATAAATTTCTCCAAGTCCAAAGAAGATTAATTCAGGATTTAGGTAGGGAACCATTACCAGAAGAAATTGCTGCTGAAATGGGTGAAACAGTAGAAAAAGTCAGACATATTATTAATATTTCTCAAGAAACTATTTCTTTAGAAACCTCTATTGGTGAAGATGAAGAAGATTCTACTTTAGAAGACTTTATTGAAGATGTCAAAAATATGACACCAGACAGAGTCGCAGCTTTAGAATTATTACGTGATTATGTTAAAGAAATTATTAATGAACTTTCGCCTAGAGAACAAAAAATACTAGAAATGAGATTTGGTTTAGGTGACGGTGTTGCTCATACGCTTGAAGAAGTAGGTCAGGAATTTGATGTTACCAGAGAAAGAATTCGTCAAATCGAAGCTAAATCAATTGAAAAGATAAAACAACATCAAGAGATTGAAAAATTAAAAGATTTTTAAATAAAAAAAATAGCATTGTCATACTGAGCTTAGTCGAATGTATCAATGCTATTTTTTTATTTGCTCCGAGAGTGGGACTTCCTTCGGGAATACTCAGGATGAACTTCTCGTCCCACTAACTAATTTGTGACGTTGTTTATTTGCTCCGAGGGTGGGACTCGAACCCACGACCAATTGGTTACACTTAACCCACTATTTTCATAATGGAGTGGACTATATCATCTCCTTACTTAAAAGCTTAGGAGCGGGGCGCTTCCACAATGACATAAAAGTCAAAGTGTACTCCATAAAGGATAGTCTCTGAACCTTCCTAGTAAATTACTAGGCTTGGCTGCGGATTGCCATATCTTAATATAAGAGTTAGGTTTCCCGCAGTTCACCCCGTTTGTCAACCAATGTTTCCATTGGAAGCTGCGTTTTTTCACAGCCAACTGCTCTACCACTGAGCTACCTCGGATTATATTCTATAAAACTGTGCTACTACTGCCTGCCCGCCCGCCGAAGCTCAAAGAGCGAAGGAGGGAGCTACCTAGAATTACGGTAAATTGAAATAAAAAACTGAAAAATAATTCAGTTTATAAAGATATAATAACATAGTAATTTTAACCAGTCAACATTTATTACACAAAATAGGGTTTATTTTTGTTTTGTGCTAGAATATTAATATACCAGTAATAGTAAAACTATACGAATATGTCACAAGAAAAATCCACAATTGCGAATAATATAAAGAAATACCGAAATAAACTCGGTATCTCTCAAGATATACTCTCAAAAAGAGCAAATCTTGCTTTTCACACGATTGCCAAGATTGAAGCAGGATCAACACCAAATCCAACAATTGATACTGTTAAAAAAATTGCTGACGCTCTCAGTGTTTCGCTTGATGATTTAATGAAATAAAATTATGACAAATTCTAAAGAAGCAAAAGTGCGAATTAAAATCAATAAACTGCTTGAAGAATCAGGTTGGAGATTTTTTGATACAGAAAAAGGACAAGCAAATATTCAACTTGAACCAAATGTAAAAATCACTCAAAAAGACATTGACGATTTTGGCGACGATTTTGAAACGACTAAAAACGGATTTATTGATTTTTTGCTTTTGGATGAAAAAGGATTTCCGCTTGTCATTTTGGAAGCCAAAAAAGGAGAAAAAGATCCGCTTGACGGAAAAGAACAGGCTCGTCGGTACGCAAAAAGTGAAAATGCTCGCTTTGTTATTCTTTCAAATGGCAATCTGCATTATTTTTGGGATTTAGAGCGTGGCGACCCTGAAATTATTACCGAATTTCCAACACAAGAATCGTTAACACATCGACTTGATTTCAAGCCAGACAATAAAAGACTTGCTGATGAGGAAGTAAATGACGATTACATAGCCATTACTCAAAATCCAAATTTCAAAGATGATCCTCGTTATCAAAATAAAAAAACACGCAAAAACTATTTATGGGATGAGGGCTTGCGAATTTTACGTCCATATCAATTAAAATCTATTCATGCGTTACAAAAGTCCGCTAACAGCGGAAACGATCGTTTTTTGTTTGAAATGACAACAGGAACAGGAAAAACTCTTATTTCTGCTGCAATTATTAAATTATTTTTACGGACAGGAAATGCAAAAAGAATTTTATTTTTAGTAGATAGTTTAGAACTGGAAGATCAAGCACAGAAAAATTTTATGCAATATTTGAGCAATGACTTTCAATCAGTTATTTATAAACAAAATCGTGATGACTGGAAAAAAGCTGACATTGTAGTTACAACAGTACAAAGTTTATCTGCTCAAGATAAATACAAAAAACTTTTCTCACCGACTGATTTTGATTTAGTTATTGCCGATGAAAGTCATCGTGCTATTGGCGGAAACTCAAGAGCAGTTTTTGAATATTTTATCGGCTACAAACTTGGACTTACCGCAACACCAAAAGATTATCTCAAAAATGTTGATCCGCAAAAGTTATCAGCTAAAGATCCGCGAGCGTGGGAACGCCGACAACTTTTAGACACTTATACTACTTTTGGCTGTCCAAATGGTGACCCTACTTTTAGATATACTTTACTTGATGGTGTACAAGACGGATATTTGATAAATCCAATAGTTTCTGACGCTCGCACAGACATTACCGCTGAACTTCTTTCTTCAAAAGGTTATGCCGTTATGATAGAAAATGAAGATGGTGAAGAAACAGAAGAAACTTTTTTCCAGAGAAATTTTGAAAGGAAATTCTTTTCTGAAAAAACTAATCGTGTATTTTGCCAAACTTTTATTGAGAATGCTTTGAAAGACCCAATTAGCGGAGAAATTGGCAAAAGTATTATTTTTTGCGTAAGTCAAAAGCATGCTTCAAAAGTTACGCAAATGCTTAACAAAATGGCAAGTCAACTTTGGACTGATAAATATAATTCTGATTTTGCCGTACAGATTACTTCTAACATTGCTGATTCTCAGCAATTTACAATTAATTTTGCAAACAATAATCTTAACGGACACACAAAATTTTTAGAAAATTACAAATCAAGCAAAACGAGAATTTGCGTTACTGTTGGGATGATGACAACTGGCTATGATTGCCAAGACATTCTCAATCTCGCTTTTATGCGACCAATTTTTTCACCTACCGATTTTATTCAGATTAAAGGACGAGGAACACGAAAATTTATTTTTGAATATACTGATGAATACAACGAAAAACACAAATACGAAAAAGAAAATTTTAAACTCTTTGATTTTTTTGCTAACTGTGAATATTTTGAAGAAAAATTTGATTATGACGAAATTTTAAAATTACCAGTTAAGCAAAAAGGCACTGGCGGAGAGGAACCTGTTGGAGTTGATA
>JAUVKC010000001.1 GCA_030592165.1 Candidatus Buchananbacteria bacterium
ACAATATTAAATTTTTTTTAAATATTACTATATAAATATGTCAAATGAAAAATTTTACGTAACTACTCCGATTTATTACGCGAATGATGTGCCTCATCTTGGCCATGCTTATACTACAATAGCAGCTGATGTGGTTGCAAGATATCAAAGGATGATGCTTGGAGGTGATAATGTTTATTTTCTTACTGGTACAGATGAACATGGTGCAAAGATCGCTCAGGCCGCAGAAGATAATAAATTAAAACCGCAAGAATTTGTGGACAAGATCGCAGCTGATTTTCAGATGATCTGGGATAGGCTTAGTATTTCTAATAATGATTTTATCAGGACAACTGAAGATCGTCATAAAGAAATCGTGGTTGATTTTTTGAATAAACTTAAAGAAGCCAAGACACCTTTGGGTAATCCAGTAATTTACGAAGGTGAATATGAAGGCTTGTATTGTGTTGGTTGTGAAACTTTTAAATCAGAATATGATCTTGTTGATGGTAAATGTCCTGATCATAATAAAGAACCTGAACCATATAAAGAAAAAAACTGGTTTTTACGACTATCTGATTATGGTGATAAATTAAAAGAATTAATTGAAAGTGGAGAGTTTAAAGTTTTACCAGAGATAAGAGCAAATGAAATTCTTGGGCTTATAAATATTGGTTTAAAAGATGTAGCTATTTCTCGTCAGACTTTGAAATGGGGGATACCATTACCTTTTGATAAGGATCAGGTTACTTATGTTTGGGTTGATGCTTTAAGTAATTATATTAGTGCATTAGGCGGTCCTGAAAGTGATTTATACAAGAAATTTTGGCCTTGTGATATACATTTAATGGCTAAAGATATTTTGAAATTTCACGCAACTATTTGGCCGGCAATTTTGCTAGCCCTAGACCTGCCATTACCTAAGGAAGTTTTTGCTCATGGTTTTTTTACTGTTGATGGTCAAAAAATGAGTAAAACAATTGGTAATGTGATTGCTCCTGATGAACTAGTTGATCAGTATGGAACAGATGCTACTCGATATTTATTATTATCACAATTCGGATTCGGAACTGATGGTGATTTTTCTAAAGAAAGATTAACTAATATTTATAATGCAGCTTTAGCTAATGAACTGGGTAATTTAGTTTCTCGAGTCTTGGCTATGACTGATAAAAATTTTGCAGGCAGGGTGCCAAAATACAATGTAGGTTATGATAAATTTTTTGAGTTTGATTTACAGACTGACTGGAATCGTTATGATGTTTATATGAAATCATATCAGTTTGATCAGGCTTTAAATGTTATTTGGGAAAATGTACGAAGATGTAATGCTTATATTGATAAGGAAAAACCATGGGAATTAGCTAACGGACATAAAGATATTTTGGCTGATGTGTTATATAATTTATTGGAAACTATTAGGCAAACAGCAATTATGAGCAGACCTTTTATGCCGGAAATAAGTGAAAGAATATTAATGCAATTAGGTTTTGAAGCAGAAAAGGAACTTGCTAAATCAATTGAAGATTTACGTAAATGGGCAAGTTTACCACTTGATCAAAAAATAACAAAAGGTGAAGTCTTGTTTCCTCGTTTAGAAAATGAAAATAATAAAGACAAATAAGAGGGAGTTAGTAATATTTTACTTTAAAAAAAATGACAAATGTAAAATAACTAATGACTAATCAATGTTTGAATTTTAAATTAGTAATTAGTCATTTTCTCATTTATACTCCAGAAGATGAATTAAAGTATGGAGTAATAGCATTTAAACTTAATAAATTAAATCTAAATTTATGACTATTTTTGATGTTATTTTACTATTAGTTCTTGGTGGGTTTGTCATGTTTGGACTATGGTTTGGCATTATTCATACGTTAGGTGCAATTGTCGGAACTTTTGCCGGTGCTTTTTTTGCCGGGCTTTGGTACGAACCTTTGGGAGCTTGGTTTACTAGTATTTTTGGTCATCCAAATTTGATGCGTATTTTTGCTTTTATCTTAATTTTTTTGGTTGTAAACCGTTTGATAGGTTTTGGTTTTTATATTTTAGACAAATTTTTTGATTTTTTGAACACTATTCCGTTTTTAAAAACTGTAAATAGTCTAGTTGGTGGTGTTTTAGGTTTTTTTGAAGGATTGTTGATAATGGGTTTAGCTTTATTTATTATTGTTAGATTTCCAGTTTCTGACTGGTTTATTGGAGTTTTGCAAGCCTCAACATTATCACCATGGTTTATAAAAGTTTCTAATGTATTACAATGGATGTTGCCTGAATTTTTAAAACAAATCCAGGCGGTAATTTAATTTTACAGATGTACAGATAGTTGCGATTTTGAAATCTGTATATTCGTATTGATCTGTAATTCGTAGTCATATGTTAATTGATTCACACGCACATCTAACTTTTGCAGAGTATGAGAGTGATTTAGGGGACGTTATTAAACGTTCTTTTGCTTCTGATACACAAATAATTAATGCCAGTAATAATTTTAAAACCAGTGTAATGGCAGTTGAATTAGCCAAAAAACATGAAGGTATGTGGGCTTTAGTCGGTTGTCATCCCGATGATATTTATTTGGAAAAAGTTGATATAAATAAATATCGTGATTTAGCAAATTCAAGTGAAAAAGTTGTTGGGATTGGGGAAGTTGGGTTGGATTTTTTTCGTTTAAAAGATGGTGAAAAATCTATTGAGGCAATAAAAAAAGATCAGGTTAAATATTTTAAAGAATTTATTGGTTTATCTAAAGAACTTGATTTACCTTTAGTTTTGCATTGTCGTGGTACAAAAGACGATCCATATAAGGCTTATGATTTAATGTTAGAAATTCTAAGCTCTAAGCCCATAGCTCAAAGCCCAAAGCCAAGAGGTGTTATTCATTGTTTTGGCGGTAATTTGGAACAAGCTAAAAAGTTTATTGATTTAGGTTTTTATATAGGTTTCACTGGTATTGTTACTTTTAAAAATGCCAAAGAATTGCAGGCGATTGCTAAAGAGATTCCTTTGGATAAAATATTAATTGAAACAGATTCTCCGTTTTTAGCACCTGAGCCAAATAGAGGTAAGAAAAACGAGCCAAGTTATGTTAAGTATGTTGCCCAAAAAATCGCTGATTTGAAAGAGGTAAGAGTTATTGAAGTGGAAAAGGCTACTTATATTAATACGGTTAAATTATTTAATCTATGAATTTACCAGATTGGGAAATGGAATCAGGTTTATGGCAAAGAGGCTATAAGTACATAGCTGGAATAGACGAAGTTGGCAGGGGAGCTTGGGCAGGGCCGATTGTTGCTGCCGGAGTTATTTTTGCTGAAGAAATAGAGATTGAAGGTGTTAAAGATTCAAAAAAACTTAGTGTGAAAAAAAGAACAGAATTAGTTACAATAATTAAGGAAAAAGCATTATCTTGGACTGTTCAATCAGTTGAAAATACTAAAATTGATGAAATCGGTGTTGGCAAGGCTAACGCTTTAGTTATTGATAAAGTAATTAATGAATTAAATATTAGACCTGATTATGCTTTGATAGACAAAGCTACTGTTATTGAATATAAGATAAAAATACCCTGGGAAACAATAATTAAAGGAGATAATAAGGTTATTTCAATTGCGGCAGCTTCAATCTTAGCTAAAGATTACCGTGATAATTTGATGATTGAATTGGCTCAAAAATACCCACAATATGGCTTTGATGTACATAAGGGCTATGGTACGAAATTACATAAAGAAATGCTTGACGCTCATGATATTTGTGATATTCATCGTAAATCATATAAACCTATCAGCCAAAGACAGTTATTTCAATAAGTTTGAATTTTGCTTTATATACATTACAAATTTAAAATATAATTGACGAAATATATAATTTAGTGTAAGCTATAGTTGATTTTTATTAAGTTAAAAAATCTCTTTAAAGAGCTTTTTTATTTTTTTATCAAAATTATGGAAGAAACTGATTCAAAAAATTGGTGGAGAGACCCTGTTATCAAATTTACTGAACTTGGGAGTTGGATTGCCGGACCTATTGTTCTGGGTATTTTTTTAGGAAAATGGCTTGATAATAGATATGATACAGAGCCATGGTTATTTTTACTAACAATTGGTCTAGCTTTTGTGATTTCAATCACAGGATTAGTGAAAAACACAATTGCCTATATGAACCAAATCGATAAATCAAATAATATAAAAAATAATAAAGATGGAAGACAGTAGTATAGTAAATCACAATTTAATAGATAATGAAAATCACGCAGATTCAAATAGTGAACATGCGGAAATTAATCATGAAAATAATACTGGCGCAACACATGAGCAAACAAACAGTCACGAAAGTGCTGAACATGCTCATACCTTGTTTGCAGAGCCGGTTTTTAATTTGGGAAATTTTACTGTTACAAATTCACTTATTAATAGCTGGTTGGTTGTTTTTATTATTATTGTTTTTTCTTTAGTATTAAGAACTAAAATAAAACAAATTCCTAAAGGTCTTCAAAATGTGTTTGAAATAGTTGTGGAAAGTGCTTTAAACCTTTGTGACTCAGTTACTAATGATCGTAAGAAAACATTGAAATTTTTCCCAATTGTTTTTGGTTTGTTTGCTTTTATTTTATTGAATAATTGGCTTGGTTTGTTGCCAGGTATTGGTTCTGTCGGTTATTATGCTGTTCAGGAAGGTCATAATGTGTTTATTCCATTTTTTCGTGGTGGTACTGCTGATTTAAATACAACAGTAGCTTTAGCCTTGTTTTCAGTTATTGCTGCTAATATAGCTGGTGTTATTATTATTGGTTTTTGGAGTCATTTTAATAAATTTATCAATATAAACGCATTTATAGAAATTCCTAAGAAAATTGTCAAAGAACCTGCTATTGTTTTAGTTAATCCAATAAAAGCCTTTGTTGGAATAGTTGAAATCGTGGGTGAGATGGCTAAAGTAGCCTCGCTTTCTTTTCGTTTATTTGGTAATGTATTTGCCGGGGAAGTACTTTTAGCATCAATGGCAGCTATTTTTGCTTTTTTTATACCTATTCCGTTTATGTTTTTAGAATTAATTGTCGGAATTATTCAAGCTTTAATTTTTGCAGTTTTAACTTTGGTGTATATGACAATTGCCTCAGAACATGCACATTAGGTTGACGGTAAGAAGTGGGAAGTATTAAATATTTAAGATTTAAGTGTTGAGATTTGGGATTTATCAAAATAAATTTTAGTTCTTAATTCTTAATCAAACTGTTCAAGACGACGTTAAACAAAAAAAATAAAAAACAAGTCGATCAAAAACAGTTATAAAAGGAAATTTTTTTATGGATTTATCAGTAATCGCGAAAGCTTTAGCTATTGCTATAGGATCTATTGCTCCAGCTATTTCAATTGGAAAAATTGGAGCTAAGGCAATGGAATCAATTGGTAGAAACCCGGAATCAGCAGGTAAGATTTTAGTACCTATGCTTTTATCTGCAGCGTTTGCAGAAGCTATTGCTATTTATGCATTAGTAATTGCATTTTCTATATAATGATTTTTTACGTAAAGAGGAGAAATTTTCTCCTCTTAGGTAAGTAATTATTAAATTTCCAATCCCTAATTACTAATTTCTAATTACTAATTTTAAATTCTATGGGATCATTAATTGAAACATTTCATTTAGACGTAAAATTAATTATTGCACAATTAGTTAATTTTTTTATTGTAGCTGGTGTTTTGTATTTTTTTGCGCTTAAACCAATAATGAAAATAATGAATGAAAGAACAGCTAAAATAGAAAAAGGTTTGACTGATGCCCAAGAAATAGAAGAAAGATTAAATAAAACTCAAGAAGAAAGCAAAGAACTAATTAGTCAGGCTAAAAAAGAATCAATGGAAATTATTGATAATGCTAATACAAAATCAGAAGAAAAGAAAAAAGAAATTGTTACTAACGCAAAAAAAGAAATTGAGTCATTGATTAATCAGTCAAAAAAACAAATTGCCGATGAAAAAGAACAAATGATAAAAGAGGTAAAGGCTGATGTTGTTGACCTGGTTACTCAGGTTAGTACAAAGGTTTTAGCAGGAAAAATTGATGCTGATATTAATCAAAAATTAATTGAACAAGCAATTAAAGAAACCAACAAAAATGAAAAAAATTAAAGCAAAAATTTATGCTCAAGTTTTATATCAGTTATCTTGCGAGACTGATGATCTTGATAGTGTTTTAGCTAATTTTGTGAAGTTGTTAGTTTCCAGAAATCAATTAAGTTTGATTAATGAAATAATTAATGATTTCAAGCAAATTTATAATAAGAATGAAAATCAGGTTGATGCACAAGTAGTGACTCCTTTTGCTTTAGATAAAAACACAAAACACTTGATAGAAGATTTGATTAGGCAAATGAATACTGTGAAAAAAGTTGAATTAACAGAAATAATAGATAAAGAGTTGATCGGTGGTTTGGTTGTTAATTTTGATGATACGCGAATTGATACTAGTATAAAAAAACAATTAAGTTTATTAAAAAATAATATTAAATAAAAAAATATGGCAGATAAAACACATATTATTGAAAGTTTAAAAAAACAAATTGAAGATTTTAAATCCCAAGCAGTTATAGAAAAAGTTGGTAAAGTATTAGAAATTGGTGACGGAATCGCCAGAATTTCAGGCCTGTCAGATTGTATGGCTTCAGAAATGATCCAGTTTGAAAACGGAGAAATCGGAGTTGCTTTGAATCTTGAAGAAGATTCAATTGGAGCTATAATTTTAGGTGATTATTTGGGAATCAAAGAAGGTGATACAGTCAAAACAACAGGCCAAATATTACAGATACCTGTTGGTGACAATTTAGTCGGTAGAGTTGTTGATCCTTTGGGTAATGCTTTGGATGGTAAGGGTGAAATATCAACTAAACAATTTTTACCAATTGAAAAAATAGCTCCAGGTGTAATTACCCGATCATCAGTAAATCAACCTGTACAAACAGGAATAAAAGCGATTGATTCAGTAATTCCAATTGGACGAGGTCAACGAGAATTAATTATTGGAGATAGACAAACAGGTAAAACAGCCTTAGCAATTGATACGATTATTAATCAAAAAGGATTGAACATGAAATGCGTTTATGTAGCCATTGGTCAAAAAGAATCAAAAGTATCAAAGATTATCGCCAAGTTTGAAGAGACCGGAGCTATGGAATATACCACGGTTGTTTTGGCAGGGGCTTCTGATCCAGCTTCTTTGAACTATATTGCACCTTATTCTGGTTGTGCAATTGCTGAATATTTCATGGATAAAGGCGAAGATGTTTTAATAGTTTATGATGATTTGTCAAAGCATGCGGTTGCTTATCGTGAAATATCTCTGCTTTTACGAAGACCGCCAGGACGTGAAGCTTATCCGGGTGATATTTTTTATTTACATTCAAGACTTTTAGAAAGATCAGCCAAATTAAACAAAGAAAACGGTGGTGGGTCATTAACGGCTTTGCCAATTATTGAGACCCAATCTGGTGATGTTTCCGCCTATATTCCAACTAATGTTATCTCAATTACAGATGGACAAATCTATCTTGAAGCTGATTTGTTTTATCAGGGTATTAGACCAGCTTTAAATGCCGGTTTGTCAGTTTCTCGTGTTGGTTCAGCTGCTCAGATTAAAGCTATGAAAAAAGTTGCTGGGAAATTAAAACTTGATTTAGCTCAATATAGAGAATTAGCTGCTTTTGCTCAATTTGGTTCAGATTTAGATGAAGGTACAAAAAAACAATTAGAAAGAGGGAAGCGAGTAGTGGAAATCATGAAACAAGATCAATACAAAACAGTAGAGGTTACCAAACAAGTAATTATATTTTACGCGTTAGGTCAGGGTTTGTTAGATGATATACCTGTTGATAAAATTAAAGAATTTGAAGATAAGTTTTATGAATTTTTGGATGTACAGGCAAGTGATTTGTTGGAATCAATTAAAACTGAGGGTGATTTAACAAAAAAAATAGAAGAAACAATTACCAAGACCGTTAATGATTATAAAGAAACATTAGATTATTTAATTGTCAAAGAATAAATAGCATATGCCACAAGCCACAAAAGAAATAACCAGAAGAATAAAGTCAGTTACTAGTACTAAAAAGATTACTAAAGCTATGGAATTAGTAGCTGCAGCGAAAATGAAAAAATCAGTTGAAGCTACATTAGCTTCACGCTTTTATGCTCGTTATTCTTGGGATATTTTAACTAATTTAGCCAATGTAAGTCAGAAAAACGCACATCCCTTACTAAAAGTTAGAAAAGTGAAAAAGGTAGCTATTGTTTTTATTACTTCAAACAAAGGGCTTTGTGGTAGTTATAATTCAGCTATAATGAAAAAAGTTATTGATCAAATAAAAACCCCACAATCATTAATGATTAACCGAGTTTTGGATAAAAAAATTGAGTCTGATATTAAACCAGAAGATTTGGAAGTAGATTTTATTTGTATAGGTAGTAAGGGTGCTGAAATTTTAAATAAAATGAATAAAAATATTGTTGAAGTTTTTACAGATATCAAAGAAAGACCGAAATTAAGAGAAATAAAACCCATAGCTGAATCGTTGATTAGCAAATATGCAAAAGGTGAGTATGATAAAATTGTTGTTGCTTACACCGATTATTTTTCAGCTGTAAAACAAGAACCAAAAATTAGACAGCTTTTACCTTTATCAAAAATAGATTTAGCAAAAATAATTGATGATTTGGATACTGCTCATGATAAATATAAAAAAGAAAATGATGAGAAAGGAATTAAACAGCAGGATTATTTATTTGAGCCAAATAAAAAAGAACTTTTGGAATCTATTTTGCCAAAATTAGTAGAAATGCAATTATACCAAATGATAATGGAATCAAATGCTTCAGAGCAATCAGCCAGAATGGTAGCTATGAAATCTGCTTCTGATGCAGCAGATGAAATGATAGATGAATTAACCTTAATTTATAATAAAGCACGTCAATCTGCAATTACTCAGGAACTTGCAGAATTTTCTGCTGGTAAAGCAGCTTTAGAAAATAATTAATAATTAATAATTAGAAAAATATATGTCAGAACAAAATAAAGGTAAAGTTTTACAAGTTATTGGGCCGGTAGTTGATGTTTATTTCGATAAAAAGTTACCAAAAATTCATAATGCTTTAGAATTGAAAATTGCTGATCAAAAATTAGTATTAGAAACTCAACAGCATATTGGTAATAATACTGTTAAAGCAATCGCTATGGGCTCTACTGACGGTTTATTACGGCAGGCTGAGGTAATTGATACTGGAGAACCTATTTCTGTCCCGGTTGGTGAAGATACCTTAGGTAGAATGTTTAATGTTTTGGGTGAGCCTATTGACGGTAAAGGTGATGTTAAAGTGAAAAAACGTTATCCAATTCATCGTAAAGCTCCTGAACTTATAGAACAATCAACAAAAATTGAAGTTTTGGAAACAGGGATAAAAGTAATTGATTTGATTTGTCCTATTGTTAAAGGTGGTAAAGTCGGTTTGTTTGGTGGGGCTGGTGTTGGTAAAACAGTAATTATTATGGAATTAATTTCAAACATAGCCAAACAACATGGTGGTTATTCAGTTTTTGCCGGAGTCGGTGAAAGAACCCGTGAAGGTAATGATCTTTATCATGAGATGAAAGATTCAGGAGTACTTGATAAAACTTGTTTAGTCTTTGGTCAGATGAATGAACCACCAGGAAGTAGAGCCAGAGTAGCTTTGTCAGGCTTAGCCATGGCAGAATATTTCCGTGATGAACAAGGTAAGGATTTATTGATGTTTATTGATAATATTTTTAGATTTACTCAAGCAGGTTCAGAAGTTTCTGCTTTATTAGGTAGAATGCCTTCAGCCGTTGGTTATCAGCCAACTTTAGCAACTGAGATGGGTGAGATGCAAGAAAGAATTACTTCTACTGATAAAGGTTCAATTACTTCTTTTCAAGCTGTCTATGTTCCGGCAGATGATTTGACTGATCCTGCTCCGGCAACTACTTTTGCTCATTTAGATTCAACAGTTGTTTTGTCACGGTCATTGACTGAATTAGGTATCTATCCAGCAGTTGATCCTTTGGATTCAAGTTCTACAATTTTGGACCCAAACATTATTGGTGAAGACCATTATTATGTTGCTCGTGAAGTTCAGAAAATCCTACAACGTTATAAAGATTTACAAGATATAATTGCGATTCTGGGTATGGAAGAGCTTTCTGATGAAGATAAACAATTAGTAAGCCGAGCCAGAAAGATTCAAAAATTTTTATCTCAACCTTTTGCTGTTGCTGAAACTTTTACCGGTCGTCAAGGTAAATATGTTAAACGTGAAGATACTGTTAAAGGGTTCAAGGAGATTATTGAAGGTAAACATGATGATAAATCTGAGCAATCATTTTATATGAAAGGTTCAATTGAAGAAGTAGGTAAAGATGATGAAGAAAAATAACATTTATGTCAGATAATAAAATACAATTAAAAATTGCCACGCCGGAAAGATTAGTTTTAGAGGAACTAGTTGATCAGGTTTCTTTACCGACTAAAAATGGTGAGGTTACTATTTTGCCAAATCATATCCCTTTGATAGCTGAGCTTGAGTTTGGTGAGCTTTTAGCTAAAAAAGGTGATGAAGACATGCCATTTGCTATTTGGGGTGGTTTAGTTGAAGTAAATGATAATACCGTGGTGGTTTTAAGTGATATTGCTGAATTTGCAGAAGAAATAAGTTTGGAAAAAGTAGAACAAGCCAAGCAAAAAGCTGAAGATTTAATGCAAAAAAAAGGTCAGTTTTCAGAACAAGAATTTGCAGATTTGCTTTATAGTTATCAAAAACATACGGCTTTATTGAAAGTGGGTAAGAAATTTCAAACAAAAAAATATAGAAAATTAGCCAATATAAAAAACAATTTTAAGAATTAAATTTATACCAATGAAGAAAATCACAATCATAGCTATTGCTTTTTTAATATTAATCCCAGTGCTTGTTTTTGCTGATAATTCTGCTGCCGGTGGCGAAACAATTATTGAAGATCCTGTAGCTCATGAAGAAACTGTTACAGATCCACAAACGCAAGAACATGAAGAGATAGCTACTGATGAAAAAACTGAAGAAGAACATGGTGGCGGACATGCTGCTTTTGCTATTGTTTTTTTATTTTTAGCAATTATAATTATTGCTTCAAAAGTTGGAGGGCTAGTTGAAAAATTTGGTCAGCCGCCAGTTTTGGGTGAGTTACTTGTTGGTATTCTTTTAGGTAATATCGCTTTATTTGGTTGGGGGTTTTTTGATCAGATAAAACATAACGATTTTGTTGCTTTTCTTGCCGAACTAGGTGTTGTTATTTTACTTTTTCAGATAGGATTGGAAAGTAATATTTACAAAATGAAAAAAGTCGGGATTAAAGCTTTAATAGTAGCTATAATCGGGGTAGCTGTTCCTTTTGTTCTTGGTGCTTATATTGTTGGTCCTTATTTTTTTCCAGGACAGGATCCTAATATGTATTTATTTTTAGGCGCAACTTTGACAGCAACTTCAGTAGGTATTACTGCTAGAGTGTTTAAAGATCTAAAAAAATTACAAACAAAAGAAGCTCAGATTGTTTTAGGTGCAGCTGTTTTTGATGATGTTTTTGGTTTATTAATTTTGGCTGTAGTATCAGCAATAGTCACTGTAGGTAGTGTTAGTCTAGGGCAGATCGGTATAATTTCCTTGAAAGCTGTTTTGTTTTTAGTTTTATCAATTGTTATAGGGTTATTGGTAGCACCGAGATTAGGTAAATTTTTCTCAAAAATACATACTGGCGCAGGTATGAAGATTGGTTTAGCTTTAGCTTTTTGTTTTTCCTTTGCTTATTTAGCGGCCTTGGTTGGCTTAGCGCCGATAGTTGGTGCGTTTGCAGCTGGATTAGTTTTAGACCCTGTACATTTCAAATGGTTTAAAAGTCCAAAATTTGTTCGACGGTTAGTAAAAATTAATGAAAAGAGTCAGGATACTGAGGTTAAAGAACAATTAGATTCAGAGATTAAACATTTTAGGCATTCACATGTAGAGGAATTAGTTGAAAGTATCGCTCATTTTCTTGTACCTATATTTTTTGTTTATACTGGTATGCAAGTTGATATAACAACTTTTGCTGATCCTAAAATATTAATTTTAGCCTTGATTTTAACAATTGCTGCTTTTCTTGGTAAAATTGTTGCTGGACTTGGTGCTGGTAAAGGAGTCAATAAATGGATTATTGGTATTGGTATGATCCCTCGTGGTGAAGTTGGTTTGATTTTTGCTTCTGTTGGTTTGGCTTTAGGTGTTGTTACTCCTTCTATATATTCTGTGATTATTATTATGGTAATAATAACGACACTTCTTCCGCCGCCAATTTTATCATGGTTATTGAAAAAACAAGATATGTAAATTTTTTTATTTGACTTAGCTAGTTTTTTTGATATTTTATATTTAAATAAAATAAATAAAGGAGGATGTAACCGACACTGTTTTAGCACACCGGCCAAAAGTACAAACCCAATTATTATATGTTTTATGCCAGCCAATTAGTAAAAACGGTGGCAGGGAAAGATATACATTTGTGTTTGAAGGTGGATTTTACTCCGCAATGTCAATTTATCATGATTTAGACTATTTGCAGAAATGGCTTAAATCTGGCGAAAAAATTGCAGAAGTAAGATTTGTAACCACGAAAAATTTTAAACAAGTCAGCGCTTTTGATGAATATGAATTTATTTGCTGGCATAACCTAGAAAGCGTTTCATCCTGAATGAAGCGCTTTTTATATTTACTTATTAATGGTTTTGAGCTAAAATTAAGGTGATATGGAGAAATTTACTATAAAAAATCGTCATGGTTTAAAGATTGTGACCCAATTGGAAAAAGCTGATCAGCCTGCTGGTCTAGCCATTATTTTGCATGGATTAGGCGGATTTAAAGATCAAGACCATATTGAAGTTTTTGCTCAGTCTTTTAAGGATGCAAATTATACTGTGTTGCGTTATGACGCTACACATTCTTTTGGTGAAAGTGAAGGGGAGTATAAAGAAGCTACTACAAGCGGATATTATGATGACTTAGAAGATGTAATTGATTGGGCAAAAGATCAGGATTGGTATATTGAACCATTTGTTTTGGTTGGACATAGTCTTGGTGGAATTTCAATACTTTTATATGCTGAAAAGTATCCTGATAAAGTTAAAGCCTTAGCCCCCATTTCTACAGTTGTTTCTGGTGAGTTAATGAAACAAGCTTATGGTGATCAATTAGAGACATGGCAAGAAAAAGGTTTTATTGAAAGACCGTCAGTGTCTAAACCCGGAGAGATTAAGATATTAAATTGGAGTTTTGTAGAAGATTTAAAGAATATTGATACCTTTTCTGAAGTAGATAAATTAACTATGCCCGTCTTACTAATTGTTGGTAATGTAGATAAATACAAACCCCATTCAAAAATTTTATATGATAAATTACCTGGTCAAAAAGAAATACATATTATAAAGAATGCTCCTCACACTTTTAGAGAAAAAGAACATTTATACGAGATTAAACAAATATTTGATAAGTGGATTAAGAAATTATGAATAAATACAAAGAACGTTATAAAGCAATAAAATTTCCCCAAGATGAACAAAAGCATGATCATGTGATTGAGTGGTGGTATTTTAATGGTAATTTAAAAACAAAAGATGGTCGCTCTTTTTCATACATGAATACTTTATTTTCAGCAAAACCAAAACAAGTGAAAATACCTTTTTTAAGTAAAATACCTTTAAAAAATTTATATTTTTCTCATTCATTACTGAGTGACAATAATAAAAATAAATTTTGGCATAAAGTAAACCCAATTTGCTTACTTGATCCAAACAGCTTTACCAAACCATTATTGTGGGCACATTATGATAACGCTTGTTTAATAGAGGAGACAAGCTTGTTTAATTATCATTTGGTGAATAGGTTTGTTGATTTGAAAATGTCTTTAGTTAAGAAACCTCTTTTATTAAATAAAAAAGGTTTTATAGATTTAAAAGTAAAAACTACATATTATTATTCTTTAACTCGCTTGGAAACTACTGGGTTGATTAAGGTGAATGATAAATGGTTGGAGGTCTCTGGTTTGTCTTGGATGGATCACCAGTGGGCTCAAGGGCCTTTAATCCGTGGAGATAAATGGACTTGGTTCTCAATTCAGTTAGAGGACGGAACAGATATAGTTTGTTTTGTTTATGGTGATAAAGAAAAAACTTTTCATGCCAGCTTGATTGATAAAAATAATAGAACAAAATTTACTGATAATGTAGTTTTTAAAACTACTAATAACAAATACACTAGTAAAGAAACAGGTTCTGAATATCAATTGGGTTATGAAATTATTATTCCAGACTGGGATGTGAATTTACAGGTTGAACCATTTAATAAAAAACAGGAAATGGTTTTTGGGACAATTAATTATTGGGAAGGTGGTATGAAAGTAGCGGGCGTGATTAAAAATAAAAAAGTTAAAGGCGATGGATTTATGGAGCTTGTTGGTTCACCGATGAAAAAAAGTGTTTTTAATGTGTATTTAAAAAAGTTTCGTCAAGAACTTTCAAATCAACCCTGGCAAAGATTAGGTCAGGGAATTAATGAAAAATTCAAACCATATAAATAGTCCTTCTTCGCTCCTGTTAGTTTGAATTAAATATACTTGATGTATTATTTATCTGGTCGGAGCTACGAAGGACAAGGAGGAGAAATGAAAGTAGGGGTTTATGACGAGTTTTTTGAGAGAATGGTATTATTAGCCCGCAGGTTTTGGTTGCCATTAGTGATTGCTGGATTTTTTCATTTTATGATTTTATATTGTTGTTAAAAGAAAAGCCGCTTCGTAAAGAAGCGGCTTATTTTTTATTTGGGTATTATAGACGTGATTGCTAAATGTTGATTACCCCAATAGACTTAGTATATTTTTAACTATCAATTGATAGTATTATTTTTATGACCGGACACCACAGAAGTGGTGCCCGGTCAATAAGGATGAAAAGTGGCAATGTGGTAACATGACATTGCCATCGTGGGAAATATTGCAAACTGTTCTTATTAAACAGTAATTTATCTGGCGCCACTTGGTGGCGCCAGAACCATAAGGGGGACGATTGATGTGGACCTTTGACTATGGTATCAAAATATATCTTTTTTGTCAAGTGACTGTTATGTTTTACAACGATTTGTAATGAAATAATTACCTGATACGTTATAATTATATTGCTAACTCTTGCAAAATTTATTGATGTATGTTATTATTAGATATTATTTATGAAAACAAAAAAAAATAGAAAGATAGTCCTTATTTTACGAATAGCAATAATTGTCTTGTTAGCTTTTTATGGATTTTTGATTCTTAAGGATCCAAAAGTAAAAGATTATTTACAATCAGAGCTTGCAAATATTACTGGTGATAAAATTCAAATAAGTTCAGAAAAACAATTGTTGGTTGATTACTTTAATGAATTTTTTAATGTATATAATGAGAAAGATTTCGCTAAATTAGAAAGATTTTTAGACAATGAAATGGTTCAGTATGTCGGTCTTTCTGAAACAACCTCTACTAAAGTAATAAATAATTTGACTGATTTTTTTGAAAATAAAGATTATGTTAATTATAAAGCTAATTTTCTTGATTTGAAATATGGAAGAGAAATTGGTTCATATAATATCGAAATCCCAATGACAATTTCTTGGGGTTGGCAAGAATATGACGAAAAAACTGAATTGAGTTATGCTTATGATAGAGTAGTTGAGGTGATCGCAAAAATTAAATTAAATGAAAATAATAAGATAACAGAGTATCATGAAACTAAGGTAATTATACCAAAATTAAAATTATTAAAAGATTTAAGATTAACTGATGATATTATTTTGCAACAAGATACAATAGTTGAAAGTGAATTTGTTACAAGAAGTATAGAAGTAGATCCTCCTAAAAGTGAAATGTATTGGCAAAAAATTACCTATAAAGATAAATCTTATTGGTTAGAATCTGGATATTTTGATAATGAAACAGATTCTATGGTTGATTATTTGCTTAAAATTGATGAAGAAAAAGAAGAATATGAATATTTAAAAAAGATTGAGAGTCCTGATTTAGTTTTTGAAAAAGGGCTTTTTAAAACAAATGATATCGGTTATGAAATAATGGAGTATAATAAAAAAATTACTGATGATAAATTTGAGATTGATGAATCGTTTAACTTGAGAATAAAAGCTCCTTATGATAAAAATACAATAATTGAAATGGGGTTGATTACAAGAATTGATGATCAATATTATTCTTTAGATATCTATGAGAAGGATGATGCTTGGCAACTTATTGAACCATATTATTTGAAAGCGAAATATCAAAAGTTTGATATTGTGTTTATTTTAAATGATGAGAGTAGATATTATAATAGTTTTGATCTAGTGAAGTTTGATTAAGTTTTATGTAATATTTTTTTAAATACAGCGTTGTATATATAAGTAACATTTTTATTAAATAATAATAATTTATATGAGAACAAAAATTACATCTCTAATCATTTTATCAATGGTAATTAGTTTGTTATTTCCAACTGGTTTTGTTTCTGCTGCTTCACTAACAAGCAATGACATATATAAATATACGCCTGGGCAGATAATTGTAAAATTCAGGATAGGTCAAACACCTTTAGATTTAGCTGTGTTAACTGCCGGACAAAGCTTTGTCGGTAACCTGGATTTTTCAGGTGAAACAAAAAAAGAGCTATATATGACAGGGCTTTATGAGTTTACGGTTCCTTCCTTAGCATCAAAAAGTGAACCTTTTATTAAGAGAGCAAAAATTATGATTGATAAACGCCCAGGAGCAAATCGATTTTTTGTCAGAACAAAAGATTTTGGTATTGTTTATGTTTATGTTGATGGTCTTCAATATGCTGTAGATTCTTATACTGCAGAGCTTTTAGATTATTTAAATGCTCAGCCAGAGATAGAATATGCAAATGTTGATTATAGCTATGAAGCGTTAATTCCAATTGATTCAGATGGCAATTCAAGTCCCCAGATTATTCCTGAAGGAGTTTTGGAAATTTCAGAGGTGGAAGCTCTTGGTTTTAATTTAAAATCTAATCCGGCCTGTACTTTTGCAGTAAATGGAACTGGCTTGACTGGAGATATTGCTATTACTGACAATGAAGATGGGCAAGGTGACGGTCAAATAAATCAATATGATGTAGAGGCACTTAGAAAAATGCTTTCAATGAAAATACCTTCTTCAATTTGTGCTGATTTTGATCAGGACACCATTGTTAGTTCATCTGATTATTCTATGACTTTGCTAATGATTAATGAATTAAATAAAATAAGGATAGAAAGTCCTGCTAATACTACTCAAGAAGATCCATATTTATGTGTTGCAGGTGATTATGATTATGATATGACGTTAAATAATCAGGATTTAGAAAATGTGTTTCAAGTTTTAAATCAAAATGAAGATTTTAGATTTAGTGCTGATTATAATGGAGATCAAAAGATTACAGTCAATGATTATTTAATGATGAAAGTTGCTTTAACGAAAACTGGCGGAACAGTTTTTTATACTCCTAGTAATCAAGAATCGTGTAGTTTTCCGCGTGGAATTATGGTTCTTGGTGATGAAATAGAAATTGAAAATAATTCAGGTGCAGTTGTATATGATCAAGATATTTATGGAGATAAATTAGTTTGGAATGATAATGAGGCTGGTAAATATCAAATTTATGAATATGATTTTGCAACTAGTCAAACTAATTTAGTATCAAATAATTTAAGTAGCCAATTTCAGTATAAACCAGCTGTTTCACAGGATAAGATTGTTTGGTCAGATGGTAGAAATGCTGCTGCAAATATATACATGTACGACATTAATACTGGTCTTGAAACTCAAGTTGGGTTTGATAAACCAGCTTTAAGTGGTCAATGGCTTCCAGATGTTGATGGTAACTATGTTGTCTGGGTTGAGGATATAGCTGGTCAAAATTTTAGTTCACAGTACCTACCAGCTCATAGCGAGGTATATTTGTATGATATAAATACAGGCTTAAGTGGTCAGCTTAGTCCTAATTTATCTGGACCAACCACTCCTAAAGTTTATGGAAATAATGTTATTTTCACTGATTTTAATCCTAATACAGGCAAAAGTGATTTGTATTATCATAATATAAATGCTCAATCAGGATTATCAGGTCAGTCTGTCCCATTACTTACGAATTTATCAGGTTACGCGTCACCAGATTTATATGGTAGTAATGTTGTTTGGGATGTAAATTCAGGTGTATATTTTTACGACTTGAATTTAAGTGGACAAAGTAAAAGATTAGCAGATTATCCTTATAGTTCGGAATATCAGTCAGATATTTATAACGATTACGTTGTCTACGCAGGCACAAAAATGTATAATGAAGATATATTTTTATATGATTTGACTACTGATCGGAATTATCAAATTACTACAAATTTAAGCAATCAATTTAATCCAGTAATTTATGGTGATAAGATTATTTGGCAACATATTGGAGGATTTGCAGATTACAACTTATCGTATAGAACATTTTACATTTATTAAAATAATTTAATTAAATGACAGATAAGTTCATTAATAAAGTAATAGTATTTTTAGTAGGATTAGTATTTGTCATTTTACCGATATTAATAAACCCCTTGGGATTTAGTGTCTTCGCACTCCCAAGGGTGTTTTTTTTGTATTTAGTTAGTCTTGTCTTACTTGTCTTAATTCTTTACCAAAACTTAAAAAAGAAAAATATTAAGATTGAGTATAATATTTTTCATTTATTATCTTTAGTTTTTTTATTTTTTATAGTTGTATCGGTTGTTTTTTCTAAACATAAATATACAGCATTATGGGGTTATGATGCCGATTATGAAGGCTTGTTTACCTGGCTATCGTATTTATTCTTTTTCTTAATCGGTTATCTATATTTTAGAAACGAAAAATCAATAAAATATTTATTTGCTAGTTTGGCAATCACAAGTCTTCTGGTTAGCGTCTACGCGATTTTGCAGTATTTTTTTGATTGGCAATTAATGGATTGGGTACAAAAAACTGAAATAGCCAGAGCATCTTCTTTTTTGGGTCATCCAAACTATTTAGCAGGTTATTATATCTTAATTTTGCCTTTGATTTATTTTTTAATTCAACAAAGATATTTTAAATTCTGGTTACAAGTAGGTTTGCGTTTGGTATTTGCTTTAGGGGTAGTAAGTTTAGTTTTAACTTTTTCAAGAGCAGGTTGGCTAACATTTATTTTAATGTTATTTATATCCGGGGTAATTTATAATAAAAAATTAATTATAAGTTATAAAAAGAATACTAAAGCTTATTTGCTAAGTTTTTTTATATTAATCATAGTATCTTTGTCTGTGATAATTGCGTTTGATGTTTTTAGTTTAGTTGCTGATCGTTTTATGTCTATTTTTGACAGCAATACGGCTTCAACAAAAGTTAGGGTATTATTATATATCCAAAGTTTGAATTTACTTAAAAATAATTTTTTATTTGGTATTGGTCCTGATAATTTCGCATATATTATACCGCAATATTTTTTACCTGCTTGGGGTATTTATACAGGAGCTGTTGCTGACAAAGCGCATAATCAGATTTTAGACTATTGGGTAAGTTTTGGAATTTTCGGTTTACTTAGTTATTTGAGTATTATTGTTTTTTGGATTTATAAAATGATTACTAGTATAAAAAATAAATTAGCTGATGAAAAGGAATTATTAATAATGATCTTTTTATCAGTAATTGGATATTTATTTTTCGTACAAATAAATTATACAACTATTGAGCTAGCACCAATATTATGGTTTTTAATCGGTTTGGGGGTTTATAATATTTATCGTATTGGTTTGTTGAAGTCTTGGAAATTTGAGATTAAATTTGATCAAGCAAACTTGAGATTATTTGTTCATTTGGTCACTGTAGTGACATTAGTTGGATTATTAATTGGCCTAGTTTTAACTGGATATAAGAAAATTGCTGCTGATTATTATTTTGTGAAATCATTAAAAGCTTCTGAATTAAATGAATCAATTCATTATAATGAAAAAGCTATTAATTATGATCCTTATTTGACTAGTTATTATTTGAATTTAAATCATAGATTAGTTAGCTTGGGAGAATTGTCTGGAGATTATAGTTATTTTGATAAGGCAATAGCAAATTTAAATTATGCTTATAATTATTTACCATTAGAATATAGGATTCATTATCAACAAGGTGAAACTTATTTAAAATTAGTACAATATGCTCAAACTAAAGATTATTTATATCAAAAAGCAAAGTTATCTTATTTGCAAACATTAAATTTATATCCAAACTCAGTTGAAAGCCATTTGAAATTAGGAGTGATTTTGGCAGAACTTGGTAATGATGATCAGGCTATAGATTATTGGCTTAAATGTCTGGAGCTAAATAATCAACAAGAAAAATGTTTGTATAATTTATCCGTAATTCACAGTAAGGTGGGCCAGCAAGAATTAGCAAATGAATTTCTAGATAAATATAATCAAATTAAAAACCACTAAAATAAATTAGTGGTTTTTAGTTAAAGCTAGTTGAAATTTATTTGATATTCACAGTCCTTGTGAGGACAAATAAACGTATCTCCTGATCTTACAATTATAAATCCCTGATCAATGAGTTTATTTCTTTGTGCACCTTGAATTGGATTTTTAGAGGAATCTTCGATAATATTTAGATCTCCACCACAGCCTGGACACTTGTGTATTTCTTTTAAAAATTTTTCCGGCATTAGATTTTCTCCTCCTTTTATCTATATTTTACACAAATTTTGAACATTGTCAAGCTTTTTTTAAATCTTGATTTAGTGTAAAATAAGCATAATGAATAAAGAAAAAATACAATTTAATCCTGAACAAAAAAAGGCGATTACTTATGGTAATGGTCCTGTTTTGATTATTGCTGGTGCTGGCACAGGTAAGACAATGGTTATTACTCAAAGAATTTCTCATTTGATATTAGATAAAGATGTGAATACTGATGCGATTTTGGCTTTAACATTTACTGATAAAGCCGCAGAAGAAATGGAAGAAAGGGTGGATAAATTGTTGCCATATGGGTATGTGGATTTATGGATTTCTACTTTTCACTCGTTTTGTCAAAAAATTTTAGAACAGCATGCTCTTGATATTGGTTTGCCAAATGATTTTAGTTTGCTTAATCAGACCTCTAGCTGGCTTTTGGTCCGCAATAACCTGGATAAATTTAATTTGGATTATTATAAACCGCTTGGTAATCCAACCAAGTTTATTCATGCTTTACTTAAACATTTTTCGCGAGCTAAAGACGAAGAAATTTACCCTGACGATTATTTGGAATATGCTCAAAATTTAAAACAAAACAATGATACATCAATGAGTGACGATTTGCTTGATGAGGAAGCCTTGAGAGTAACTGAAATTGCAGAGGCCTATCATGTTTATCAGAAATTATTAATTGATAATAATAGTTTAGATTTTGGTGATTTAATAAATTATACCTTAAAGCTACTACGCAAAAGACCAAAAATTTTAAAGAAATTGCAGGATCAGTTTGAATATGTTTTGTTAGATGAATTTCAAGACACAAATATTGCTCAATATGAATTAGTTAAATTATTAGCAGGGGAGAAGAAAAATTTAACTGTTGTCGGTGACGACGATCAGTGTCTTCCTGGTAATAGTTTAATAAGTGTTCCAAACGGAAAGAAAAAAATTAAGGATTTTAAGGTTGGAGACGAAATCTTAACTGGAATTGGTAGAAGCCAGATAGGGATAAGCAGTGTAAGCAATGTTATTAAAAATAAAAAGAAAGTCAGGTATCTTGATATAAAAACAAAATCAGGTAAAAAAATTAGAGTTACTGATAATCATAAAATGTTTGTTCATGTTTCAGATTGTAAAATTGAAAGATTTTATGTGTATTTGATGCATAGACAGGGGATAGGTTATCGGATTGGGATTACAAGAAGTTTAAAAACAAGGTTGCGACTGGAAAGATCCAGTGATAGTATTTTGGCGATTGCTAGTTTTGAAACTGAAAAAGAAGCCAGGTATTATGAAACATTTTTATCATTAAAATATGGTATGCCAACTTCATGTTTTCAGCAAAGAAAAGGTTTAGTAATTGACAATGAGTACTTATCTAAGTTGTATTCAGAATTAGATGTTGATAATGCTGTTCGAAAATTAAGTGAGGATCTTAATAAAGACTTAAGGTTTAATCATTTTAATTTATCGAGTGTTTTTCGTGGTAATAAGTCAAGAGTTAATGTGAATTTAGAAATATGTTCAAGAAGATATAAGATTAAGAAATTAACGAAATATTCAAAAAATTACGCAGTTTCTCATTTGTTGAGTTTAGAAACTTCAGACTTAAAGATTGTTAATAAATTAAAAACCAGTGGGTATGAACTTAAAAAATCAAAAAAAGGCTGGCGATTTCGACTACAGTCTGCTGATTTAAATAAATTAATAGAATTATCTGAAAAATTACAGCTTATAACTAATGGTATAAGGCAAGAAAAATTTAAGATAGGGACTTTAAATAAACAAAGTTTAGAAGCTATTGTCATGCCAGCTAAAAACCTTGTTGCGGGGCTTTTTGTTCCTGTAGAAAAGGGTAATAAAATTTATTATGATGAAATAGTTGAATTAAAAGAATTGAAAATGATTGATACGGTTTATGATTTGGAAGTTAAAAAAACTCATAATTTTATAGCCGATGAAGTGGTCGTTCATAATTCAATCTATAAATTTAGGGGAGCCTCTGTCTCAAATATTTTGCAGTTTAAAAAAGATTTTCCAGAAAGTCAGGAAATAGTTTTAACTCAAAATTATCGTTCAAAACAAGGTATTTTAGATGTATCATATAATTTTATTCAGTTAAATAACCCTAATCGTTTAGAATATCAATTAAATAACAGTAAAAAGTCAAAAAGTATAAAGTTAGAAAGTAAAATTGATAAAAGATTAAAATCAAATAATAAAGGTAAGGCGATTGTTGAACATATTCATGAAAAAACATTAGATGAAGAGGTTAAGGCTATTTTGCACAAAATAGTTGAACTTAAGAATAAAGATAAAAATGTTACTTGGGACGACTTTGCTATTTTGGTCAGAGCTAATGATTCTGCAAATTCGTTTATAAGCTATTTGCGTCAATCAAATATCCCTTATCAATTTTTGGCTTTACGAGGTCTTTATAATAAGCCAATTATTCTTGATATTTTAGCTTATTTTAAATTGCTTGATAATTATCATGAGTCAACTGCTGTTTTTAGGATTTTATCATCACCAATAGTTGAAATTAGTCAGCAAGATATTATTAAGATTAATCATTATGCTTATAAAAAAACTCAGTCTTTATACGAAGTTTTAAAAGAAGTCAGAGCGGTTAAGGGTGTAACTGCAAAATCAATTTCCGAGATCAATCGTTTGTTGGGTATGATTGAAAAACATACTCAGTTGATCAAAGAAAAAACAATAGGCGAAATTTTCAAAGCATTTTTAGAAGATACTGATTATTTAGAAAAATTAGTTAGACGTGATGAGTATGAATCAAACCAAGCTATTTCGTATCTAAATCAGTTTTATAAAAAGATCAAAGAATTTGAAGAAGAACAAGCTGATCCAAAATTAAAATTATTTATGGAAAAAATGGATTTGGAGCTTGAAGCTGGTGAAGAGGGGAGTCTTTCTTTGGATCTTGACATTGGTCCGGAAATGATAAAAATTATGACTATTCATGCAGCTAAAGGTCTTGAATTTAAATACGTTTTTATTCCCAATATGGTTGATCGTAGATTTCCAACAGGGGAACGTAAAGACCCGATTGAATTGCCAGCAAAATTAATTAAAGAAATAATTCCAGAGGGTGATATTCATTTGGAAGAAGAAAGAAGACTTTTTTATGTTGCCATGACCAGAGCTAAAGACGGATTATTTTTAACTTCAGCTGCTGATTATGGCGGTGTGAGAAAAAAGAAATTATCAAGATTTTTGGAAGAATTAATGCAGACAAATAAAGAATTCAAATTAGACAAAAGAGCAGGTGTGGAAAATAAAGACTTAATTGAAATCACGGCTGAGACTAAAGAAATTAAAAAGAAAGATAAGTATGAATTACCTTCAAGGTTTTCGTACTCACAATTGGCTGGGTTTTCCAAATGTCCTTATCAATACAAATTAAGTTATATCATGAGAGTACCTATTTTTGGTAAAGCAGTATTTTCTTACGGAAAAACTATGCATGCGACATTGGAAGAGTTTTTTAAATTAGTAGTTGGGAAACAGCAGAGCAAACAAACTGATTTGTTTACAAAAAATAGCAAAAAGACTGGTAAACAGAAAATAGGTAATTTAGTGAGCTTTGATGAATTAATGGGATTGTTTGAATCTGTTTGGCTGGATGAATGGTATGAAGATAAAGAACAAAAAGAAAAATATTATACTCAGGCCAAGAAAACATTGAAAATATTTTATAGCCAAATCAAAGATCAGGTAAATCAAACTGAAGATACTGAGAAACCCTTTAATCTGAAAATTGATAATTATACATTGAGGGGTGTTATTGATAGGATTGATAGGACTGAAAAAGGAGAGCTTGTTATTGTTGATTATAAGACTGGTAAACCAAAAGAACAGGGTAAATTAGGTCCTGAAGATAAAATGCAACTTTTAATTTATCAAATAGCTGCGGAAGAAGTTTTGCAAGAAAAGGTTGATAAATTGATTTACTATTATTTAGATAATAATTCTAGCGTAGAATTTATTGGTCAGGAAAAAGATAAAGAAAAGGTGAAAAATAATATTAGTAATTTAATTAAAAAAATTAACCAATCAGATTTTGTAGCTACTCCGAATCATTTTATTTGTAAATTTTGTGATTTTAGTAAAATTTGTGAATTTAAGGTATAATTAAATAGTAATAATTAATCATTGAATAAAATGAAACGAAAAAAAATATTAATATTTTTTACATTTTTTAGTTTTATTGTGATTTGCATTATTTTCCAAAAAATTTCATTGGCAGCTACATTTGTTGAATCATTTATTGGCAACGACTACATTGATAGTGCGAATACAACAGCAGATTGGGAAACTTCTACTACAACTGCCCATTTAATAAATGGTGAATGGCGACAATTAGATGGAGCTACTTCGCCTTATGTTTTTAAAGAAGAAGCTGTAACTGGGTTTACTGCTCCTAAACCAGATATTATTCATGATGCTAATAATCAGCCGTTAATTGTTTTTGATCAGACAATAGATACAACAATGTCAGCTACAAAATGGAGTGTCGGTGCTGGTACGAGTGTCTGTGGTGCTGGTGTTACAGATTGCTGGACTGATTTATCTGGGACGACAAAAGGATTGCATAATTCTGTTTTTAATTTGCCTGGGGGCGATTATGTTAATAGAAAAAGAATTGGCAGATTAAAAAATGGATATCCAGCCGTTATTTTTTCATATTATAGTGTGGCAGGATCATATTATGAATTGCATTATATGCAATGGACACCAAATGCTGCGGATGGAGTGTGTAGCTCTGGTAATTCTTGCTGGACAAATGCTGCCAAAACAGCAGAAGGGTCAGAAAAAATTTCCAATAATAACATGACCGCACTTTCTAATTTTTACAAATCTTTTGATTTAGTTATGGATCAATATGAACAACCAAATATCGTATGGAATGAGTATGATGGAACTAATCTATCATACCATTATACAAGATGGAATGGTTCAAATTGGACAAACGCTAATAGAACTACTACAGGTAAACAACAACTAACTACAAAGGTAAGTAGTGATAATGCTGATTTAGAATTTATAATCAAAAATGGGGTTATTTATGTTGTTTTAAGATATGATGATTATAATTATGTAGGTAAATGGAATGGTAGTAATTGGGTTAATTTGGCTGACACAACTTTTACTAATTATAGTGGTATGACAATTTTTAAAGCAGCTAATAATTTAAACATTGGTATAGGTCAAAATAGAAAACGAAATTATTTAATGGTTGAGAATAATCAACTTTATCTAGGAATTAGTTCCTACACTACTGGCACGGCTGATAATTATTTAGCTTACTGGGATAATACTGTTGATACTTGGAAATATATCAATGGAACAACAATTGGCAATAATCAAACAGCTATTGATAATATGAACGAATTATTTAATGGGGAGTCTTGGGATCTTCACGAATTGTACATGGTTAATCTGTCAGTTGATAAAAAAACAAATAATATTTTAATGTTGATGTCTAATTATGATGGGGCAAGCTCGGAATTATATTTTTCACAATGGGATGGTAGTAATTGGAAACAACCAGATGGTGACACAGATGGCTATGAAGTTGCTAGTAACTTAGTTTACGGTGGTAATTATAATACTTATTCATCAATAGCAATAGATAATTATGGTAAACCTATTTTTAGTTATGTTGATAGAGCTTATACCTCTCCCAATAAAAATTTACCATTATATATAAGTAAATTTAATGGTAGCGATATAACTGGTGTTAATGATTATACTGCAAACAGAGATTTGATTGCTGATGATAACCAAAATTTAAGTACTGGACTATATTACCAGAGTTTATATTTCAATCAAGCTACTGAAGAAATATATTTTGCAGGTATGACTGGTGATGGTGGAATGCTTATTACAAAATTTTTTGCAAATAAATACCCAGATCAGGACCAGGATGTTGTGTCTGATACTATTGCAGTTCCATATAATTCAGCTTCAGAGATAACATCTGCAACATTAGTAGCAGAACATATTAAACCATCAGGCACAGATATAACATATTATTTAAGTGCAGATGGTGGTTCAAATTGGGAAAGCGTTACTAGTGGTGTAGCTCATAATTTTACTAATACTGGCGATGATTTGCGTTGGAAAGCTAATTTTACCTCAAGTAGCGAGGATAGTACTCCCACCATACAATATTTATATATAGATGTTGATGGAAAAACAAAAGGGACTTCAGGAGATATTATTATAACAGCAGAAATAATACCATCATTAAGCTTGAATATTAATTCCACTACTTGTGATTTCGGAGTTTTTTCTGATACAAATATTAAAACATGCAGTTATGTAGTTACAGTTTCAACAAATGCAAGTGCTGGTTATATGGGATATATTCAAGAAGATCAGGACTTACAAACTATAAATTCTAAAATAATTACAGATGTTGATGATAGTGCTGTAACTGGTGGTGGCACAGGTATTGATGAAGAATATGGCCTTTCAACAAGTGATTCATCTCAGGAAATTTCTGAAAATAATACAGGCTTAACTTGTGCACAATTAAATAATCAATCGTCTACAGCAATGCCAGCAACACCTTTAACAACTGACAATCAAACCTTTGTAACCTCAACTTTACCAGTCGCTAGTGAAGAAACTACTTTGTGTCATTCCGCAGCAATTATTAGCAACACTCCAGCAGGTTCATATTCTCATTCGGTTACAATTACAGTCGTTGGTAATTTTTAAATTTAGATAAAAATAAAATTTACGATATAATATACAAAATGAAGAGAAAAATAAAATTAGCAATAAGAATTTTTATTTTTTTGATGATTATTAGTTTTTTATTGCCAAAAATTATTAGCGCGGCAAGTTTAACCGTTATGAGCGATAGGATGACACGGCATGCACCTTTGACAGTTTCAGATCATGAAATAAAGTTTACTACTCCCAGTGGCGTAGGTGATTCTGGCCAATATATAAGAATATTGTTTGATTCTGGTTTTGATTTATCAAATATTGATTATACAGATATTGATTTAATGCATGGAGCTATCACAGGAGTTGAGTCTGATGAAACTTTAGATTCAATCGCAGATATTACTTCATGGGGAGTAAATATTGGTGTGAATAATATTGATTTTTCTCATCCAACAAATAATTTGAATGGTGATATATTACCTGGTGATAAAATTGTTATAAGAATAGGCTTTAGTGCAAACGGAGGTGACCAGCAAATAATAAATCCCGCGATAATAGGTTCAAAAATAATTACCTTAACTGGAAATTATGGTGACTCTGGGAAGTTAGCAGTGGCTATTTTTCAAGATCAAGTCGGGGTTGGTGGTGAAACATCAGGGCTGGCTCCTGTGGCAGTAGTTTTAGATCCACCTTTTAATATCTTGACCAATCAAATGGACTTAAGCTGGTCGCAAAATTTAAATAGTGATTTTGCTAATTATCAGGTTTATTACTCAACATCTCCTGGCTTAACTGATTTAACAGGAACATTGTTTTCTACAATCACTAATCAAACAACTCTTTCTTTGACTGTGACGGGATTAAATCCAAATACAATATATTATTATAAAGTTTATGTTTTTGATACTGAAGGTTTGAAAGTACCTTCAAATGAGGTCAGTGCGAAAACAAATTCTTCAGGATCTGGTTTGCCTCCCCAGCCACCTGTACCAACAGTTAGTAATGTAACTTGCCCGGTTTTTAAAACACCTGAATTTATTGAGGGTACTAGATCTCCTGGAACCTCAGTTTTTGTAAATTATTCAAATTCAAATGTCACTTATCCTGGTGTAAGTTCTTGGGAAGCCTTAGTTAATTTTGTTATGGGTAGTAATGTTGTAAATGTTTTTGTTCAAGATGGCTTAGGTCAGACAAGTAATACTTTGTCAGTAAATATTTTCCGTTGGGAAATAGGGGATACAAATGGCAGTGATATAATTGATGATTTTGACTTGGCTGGGATTGCTTGGCATTGGCAAGGTGATTGGTGCCAAGGAGATTTTAATAAAGATGATTTTATTGATGATTTTGATCTAGCTGGTTTAGCTGCTCATTGGGATAATGTTTATTGATGAGAATTTAGAATTAAGAGTTTAAGAATTAAGAGTTTTAGAATATAGAATATAGAATTTAGATTTAAGTGTTTAAGAATTTAGAATTTAGAATATAGATTTAAGTGTTTAAGAATATAGAATTTAGAATTAAGAATAAATAATTGTAGAATAAAATGCGAAGATTAGCAAAAATTAGTTTGGGTATAATTATAAGCTTTTGGATTTTTTCCATGATGGCTAGTCTTAACCCTGCTTTAGCTGCAGGTAATGCTATTATGATTTTAACATCAGTAAGAACTGATTATTATGTTGGTGAAACAATTTACATTGATATAGAGGTTCAGACAAATGGAGAAAGTATTAATACAGTTCGTGCTCTAATGGATTTTACCGGCGGAGATGTTTTGCTGATTGATGATTTTGATTTGGGTACTGCTTGGCCAAATTTAAGTCCTGGACAAAGTCTTGATAATATTTTGGATACTATAAATGTTGGAGGGTTTATCTTTGTTGATTCTGTCACCCAGGATTCTTTATTCGGAACTTTAGTTTTTACTGCTAATCAAGTTGGTTCTTCAACTATTAATTTTGCTTCAGGATCTCATTTGATTTCGCCTGATATTGTTGAAAGATTAAATTTAGCTGGGTCACAGGGGATTACAATTAATGTTGCTGAACCAGTCATCCCAAATGTACCACCAACTGTTTTGAGTTCCAATATTGAGGTTACAATTAATCAAGAAGGTACAACAACTGTAACTGCTTTTGATTCTGATGGTGATAATGTGACAATTACTTGGGATGCAATTAATAATTCATATTTTAGTAACCCTGTATCAGGTCAGGCTGCATCTGTAGATTTCACTTGGACACCAACTGAAATTGGTGATTTTAGTTTTCCTTTCTATGCTACTGACGACGGTCCTGATTCATTAATTACCCAAGGTTTTGTTAATGTTAGTGTAGTAGATGAAGTTATTGTTATTGAAGAAAATTTTGCTCCTATATTTCAGCCAGAATCAAATAAATCAGTTGAAATAGGGCAAGAAATTAGTTTTCAAGTTTTAGTAACAGACCCTGATGGTGATAATGTGAATTTAACCTGGGATGTCCCAGCAGAAGCAATTATTTCCAATATAAACAATAATACAACTACGGTAACCGTAAATTTTCGTTGGATTCCAAATGAACAAGGGTCGTTTCCCGTAAATTTTTATGCTACAGATGATAATCCTGATAATCCTAAAAATTCAATTTTAACAATAATTATAAATGTTTCTATTCCTGATCCGCTAGAAAATCAGTCACCAGTTTTTATACCTGTTGCTAATCAATTGATTGATTTGGGCGAAACCATCACCTTTAATGTCCAGGCAACAGATCCTGATGGTGATAATGTTGATTTATCCTGGAATTTACCTTCAGGATCAAGTTTTACGAATGTTACTAGTGGAATTAGTGCCAATGGTACTTTTAGCTGGTTACCGTCTCAAGAAGGCGTTTATACCTTAATTTTTAGTGCAACTGATGATAATATTGATAATCCATTAACAACTGATTTAGTGGTTAGCTTAGGAGTTTCTGTGCCTCCCTTGGAACCTAATGATCCACCTGAATTTGCTAATATTACAGAAAAAACAATTAATGCAAACGAAGTAATAACATTTGAAGTGTCAGCTACAGATCCTGATGGTGATAATGTTAGTTTAACAATGGAGAGTTTCCCGGGAGCAAATTTTTCTGTTTTAACTGAGGGCAATACATCGGTCAGTAATTTTAGTTGGAAGCCACAAAATTTTGGTATTTATTATGTAGTTTTCAATGCCACAGATGATCGTGCTGATAATAACCTAACTAAGAGTAGAAGTGTTAGAATTACTGTTTTTGGCGGTGAATGTCCTCCTTGTGGAGGTGGTGCTTGCGTAGAATTAGTTTTAACATGTGATGAGGTTGCTGAAATACCAATAACTGAAGTTATTCCAGATAAAACCTTACCAATAATTACCTCACCATCGCATCCACATGAGGCTTTTTGGTATGCTAATGCTAAGCCGCAATTTGTTTGGGATATTGATGATGTTGGTATTCTTGGTTATAATTTTAATCTCGATGAGATCCCATATCATGAACCAACAAAAGTTTATTCATATAGTCAGAGTAAATTTTTTGCATTTTCTGAAGTAAATGATGGGTTTTGGTATTTTCATTTAAAAACAAGATATGAAGATGGTTGGGGACCAACAGCTCACTATCAAGTAAAGATTGACACAACACCACCAGATTTTTTCAGACCATCACTTGAAGAAAATGAATTGTATTTTTCAGCTGTAGATAAACATTCAGGTGTGGCTTATTATGATATAAAAATTGATCAAGGCTATTGGCAAAGAGCAACTAGTCCGTTGAATTTGAATGAATTTCATGGACAAGGAGATCGTCTGATTTTAAGAGCAGTTGACAATGTAGGTAATGCAATCGAAAGCAATGTAGATTTAATTAAAAATGAAGTTTTAGAAGAAGAGGTACAAAAAATATATATTTTAGAAGATTTTAGCAGAATAATTGAGCCACCATTTATTGAAAAAATTAGTTATAAACAAATACGAGATAAATTATTTAAGCACGATTATTTAATTGTTTCTGGTATTTCAGAGCCAAATGCCCAAGTTACTATATATTTATCAACTGAACCTGAGTCAATATTTTCTACTAAAGCAGATAAAAGCGGTATTTGGGAAGCAAAATATGAAATAGAACTAAAAAACCAAGAATATAGCATATATTCAATTGCTACAATTAATAATATTAATTCTTTACCTTCAGAAAAGATATATTTCACTTTCCAAAAAATTAAAGGCATCTCATGGTATTATTACTGGTTTATCATTTTAATTTGGTTAATAATTTTGTTGCTTTTATGGAAATTAAAAGTATATATTCATGAATATTTGAAAAAAAAATTCGATAATAATTAATATTATGATAAGAAGTTATAAAAAATATTTTAGCAAAATAGTAATATTTATTGCAATATTGATTATTTTGGTTTTAGTTCAACAGGTTAACGCAACTATGTCCAGCAATAATTATAATATTTGGATTGATACTTTTAGTGGTGGAGGAGGGGACTTGTCATCGTCGAATTATCAAATTGATTCAAGTATTTCCTTTGAACAGGGTGCAACATCTGCCAGTGCAAATTTTTCTGAAATAGCAGCATTTAGCGCTATTGATGATGAGCCTACTGTTGGTTTTAGTATTCAGTCAGTAACCCTTAATTTTGGTGAATTATCTCCAAGTGGGACTGCTTATGATACTCATACGTTTTCAGCTTATACAAACGCTCAGGAAGGCTATACAATCAAAGTCTATGGAGATCCCTTGAATAATGTTAACCATACATTAGCAGGAATAGGTTCAACATCAGCTCAATCACAGTCTGGCGCAGAGCAATTTGGCATTAATTTAGTGGCTAATACAGTCCCCATATCTGGAGCTAATCCGTCAGGAGGTATTGGTCAATCATCTGCAAATTATGATACAAGTAATTATTTTGCTTATGCCTCTGGTGATATTATTGCTCAGGCTGCTAGCTATTCATATCAAACAGATTTTACAACAACAGTTATTGTAAATATTTCTGAAGAAACTCCTGCTGGTGCATATACTACAGTTTTAACTTATGAATTTATACCGGTTTTTTAATTTATTGAAAGTTGTCCACATAGCAGATGGAGAAAAATTTATCATTTTCTGCTATACTTATGTCATGATAACTCTTACTTATTTAAGATGTGGAAAACTTTTTAGATTACAAAATATAATGAAAATAAAAAGTAATAAATATTAATAATTTACATATAGCCAAATTAAAAATTTGGTTGTTTATAATGTTTTAAAATTAATAAATAACTAATAATTTATGAAAAGTAGATTTAAGTTAATTTCTTTTTTGGGGATATTTTTGATCCTAGCAATGATTGTTTCATTAGTATCACCAATATTAAATGTTGCTGAGGCGGCTCAAATGACAAGTGTTACTTGGGTTTCAAATGATTACATCACAGCTTCTACAACTGCTACCTGGACAATTACTTTCACAGCAACTACTTTGACTGATGGAGATAGAATTGTTTTAACATTTGCCGAAGAAGATAGTTCAGCTGTTACTACCACTGCAGGAAATATTTCTGCTCAGGGTGATATTGCTTTTACTACAGTTGGAACAATAACAACCTCAGGTGGAGTAGTTACTATTCCAATTACTACTGTAGGAGCTGCAGTAGCACCTTATGTAGTAACTATAACAGGGAACACAAACAGAGCTAGTGCTGGATCTCAAGCGTTATCTTTAGTAACAGATGATGGTTCAACAGACATTGATACAGGGGCAGCTGCTATGTATGCAATAGGTGATAATACAGTGGATATTACAGGAACAGTTGATCCAACATTGAGTTTGGTATTAAGTGCTACTTCATGTGATTTAGGTGTTTTAACTTCATCTACAATTGAAACTTGTAGTTATAGTACGACTGTAACAACAAACGCTACAAGTGGTTATACTGGTTATTTACAATCAGATGCCGGTTTAGTAAGTGGTTCAAATGAAATAAACGCTGTGGCTGATGCTGCGGTAACTGCTGCTGCGGAAGAATATGGTGTGGGAACTGATACTACTGATACTGTTGGTGCTACCTTTATTGATTACGCAGCTACTGATACATGTGCAAACTTAGATGCTGGTACTACAGCGGTTCCAACTGGCGGTCTTAATAATTCAGCTCAGTCATATGTTACTGCCTCTGCTCCTGTAGATGGAAGTTCAACCGGAGTAACTACCCTATGTCATGCAGCTGCTATTACTGGAACAACTCCAGCCGGTTCATACACTCAAACAGTGACAGTCACTGTAGTGGGTAATTTCTAAAATAAATTATTAAATAATTAAAAATTAAAAAAGGGGAAAATATGAAAACAAAAATATTTGGATTTATGGTAGCTATCCTACTTGGTGTACTATTACTGCCATTAGCAGGTAATGCTATCACAGTATCACCACCGATAATTGAGATTGAAGCTGTTCGGGGTGATGTTATTAGTCAAATTTTAAAAGTTAGAAACGAAAATACTTCAGCTGTAACTTATTATCTTAGTGCTGAAAGATTTATCGCTGGTGGTGAAGAAGGACAGCCTCAGTTTATTGGAGAAGATATCGGGCTTTCAACTTGGCTGAATTTCCCAGTTGATAGTGTGACAATTCCTGGTGGTGAAACAGTAGAAATACCATTTACAATTGCTATCCCAAATTTTGCTGGTCCTGGAGGACATTATGCTGCTATTTTTTTAAGCACCTTACCTCCTGATAGTGTTGCAGGCGGATCACAGGTTTCTATAGCTCAAAAGATTGGAACATTAGTATTAGTAAGAATTGCTGGTGATATTAAAGAAGGATCATCAGTTGCTGAATTTGAAGCAGTAGCTGATACATTTGATTCTTTACCAGTTGATTTTAATCTTAGAATTGAAAACACAGGTAATGTTCATGTGAAACCAATGGGTACAATTTTATTAAAGAATATGTTTGGTTCTGTTGCTGGTCAGGTTGCAGTTAATGAAACAGGTGGTAATGTTTTACCAGACCAAATTCGTAAATTTACACCTTCATGGGTAAAAAATCCAAATGCTGTTGGTGCTTCTAGTTTTTGGGGTAAATATAGAGAACAAAGGGAAAATTATGCTTTTGGTAAATATAATGCAGATTTAACATTAGCTTATGGTACTGCAGGAAAAGTTTTAACTGGTGATGCCAGTTTTTGGGTGATTCCTTGGAACATTATTATAGTTAATCTGATTATCTTAGTAATCCTAGTTGTAATTCTTTATTATCTAGTTAAGAAATATAATGCTTGGTTATTGACTAAGTATGGAAAGAAAAGCCCAAAATCAGCAAAAAAATAGGATTTAATTGATTTAGATTTAGAATATATCTTAAAATAGTAAGAAGGGCTTCATTAAATGGGTCCTTCTTATTATTTAAATGTATGAAGAAATATTATTTTGTCATAGTTATTATATGTTTAGTCTTTACTGCTAATTTTATTTTTTTGTCGGTTGGCTTTGGTCAGCCTGGTGTTAATATTGGCGGGTATGTGCCTTTAACATCAGAAAATCATGAGTCTACTTTAAATTCTATAAATGATTCTTCTGTAAATATTCAACAAGTAAAATTTAAAGAAAATAAGTATTTGTATTATTTTGAAAAAGCTTCAGAAGAAAAATCTAAAAAAGTTTTGGTTCAGACTGATTATGATAAATTTTCAAGTTATGGGTTAATGGTTTTAGTCTTAATTATTTTTGCTATAATATTATTACTATTGCTTCATTTTAATGAGAAATTTTGGCGTAATACTAAGATTAAATCAAGTGATTTAAAAATATGAAAAATAAAATATTGATTAATGCTTCTATTTTAGTTTTGGTATTTATTTTATCGTATTTTATTTTGCATATTGTTAACGCTGGTCTTGTTAGTAATTTTTCAGATGAAATAGATTCACATTTAATTTCATCGGC
>JAUVKC010000088.1 GCA_030592165.1 Candidatus Buchananbacteria bacterium
GATGGTTCTGAACAGGAGTGGCCAGCCTTCGCTCGCCGAAGCAATTTTGTGTAGGCGAGATATTATTTATTTATGTTCGGCGAGCTACGGCTGGCTCAGGCCAGCTCTTTGCATTTGTGAAGGCGAGCCACAAGACTTTTTTATCGAGGAAGACCTGAGTAGGTCTTTTTTTTGTTTTTTAAAATCAAGACTAAATAAATTATTATATATTGACATTTATATTAATATATGTAATCTTTACATATAGTTCTTTTTAATTAATATTTGACAAGTGTGAATAATATGTTGTGAAAAATAAGAAGGCAATAAACAAAAACAGGAATGCAGACAAAAAGGAGAAATGTTATGAAATGTGTTATAGTTTTTTTTACGGTTGCTATTATGATGGGATGCTCGGGTTTAAAACCTCCGAGTAATCAATTGGAGCAGGAAACTGAAGGATCGGGACAAGTTGAGTCAGAGAAATTAGAGGAACAGTCACCATTTGTCGGTGTTATTGTTATTCCTTCGCCTTTGTCTGAAAAGGAACAACGTGATATCAAAATAAGAGACAAAGTAGAAACTATTATAAAAACCAATAACATTTGTTCAGACAAGGACGATGTTTGGTGTGCTGGTTTTTATGATTTTTTACATTCCGTGATTGTAACGGAAAATGATTTTGAACAAGATCAGCTTGGTATGATAATAGTAAATTTTGGTTTGGGACCAGAAGAAAAAAGAAATGCAGAAATGTTCCAGAATTTATCCGTACAAATTGACAGCTCTAAATATTTTAATTCTGATCGTCCTGTGGCATTATTCTTTTTTACTGAAGATGATGTGGTTGACGCTATCATATTTGTATATGAACAGTTAGTTTTTAAAAATATTCAACCAAGTTTTTTTGTAGAAAAAAGTAATCTTTATTTTATCCCTAATCGTTCAACTTCTGATATGATCAATAAATTTGTCTTTACTGATAACCCTAACGATCAAAATATGAAAGAGCAGAAATCTTATTATTTGACACATCAAGAAGATTGGCCGTTTTGGTTACCTAAGGTTAATATTAATATCTATGGTGATAGATCAATATGTTTTGTCGGTGATGCTGTATTTAAAAGACCGGATTTACATGGATCCCTTGATTTTCATATTGAGAGGCTACTAAAACATATACATAAATATGAATAAATTCAACAATAATTTTACACGGCGGAGAAAACAATCTCCGCCGTTTTTTTTAAATTGACCCTAAGTTATAATAAAGGTAAAATTAAAGTAATTTAATAGCTAAAATAATTAAATTTTATGTTGACCAATTTATTAATTATATTTGTTGTTACCTTTGTTGTTAGAATAATGACTGTCATGTTTGGCGGAGGTGGGATGGTTTTAATCCCACTTTTAATATTTATGGGTTTAACTCCGTCTCAGGCTATAGCAACTAATCGGTTTGGTGCACAGGCAATGCAGATAACTTTGATCAAGTTTCATCAGCATAAACAAGTTAAATGGAAAATCGCAGCTTATTTTATTGCTCCTAGTTTAATCGGTGGAATAATTGGCGCCATGGGCGTGGTATATGTTGACCAGGAATTATTTCGTAGATTATTAGGTTTTATTATCTTAATTTCTTTACCCTTGTTTTTATTAAAAAAGAATATCGGCTTAAAAGAGTTTAAACTAACTAAATTCAGATTATATATGGGGATGCCCATTGCTTTATTGATGGGGGTTTTAGGCGGGATGTTTGCTTCAACTGGAATTTGGTTTACTTATTTATACTTGTTTGCCGGTTTAACTGTCTTACAATCAGCTGGCACCAGGAAAATTACCGGTACTGTGATTGGTGTTAGTACTACAATAATTTTTATATTTGCTGGATTAGTTAATTGGACAGTGGCTATTGTCATGATGGTTGCTAGTGGACTTGGTGGCTGGATCGGAGCTGATATAGGGATTAAACTTGGTAATGTTTGGCTGAAAAGATTTTACGCAGTGATAGCTTTATTACTGGCCATTAAAATGATATTTTTTTAAAATATATTAAATCAAGTTGTATTATAAAAGCTCCAAGGTTCCTGAATTCAGTAAGTTCTAGTCCCTAGTAGGCGAGCCACAAAAAAATACTCACTGTGTGTGAGTATTTTTATGATTATGAAGTGAATTCTATTTTCTTTTTATTATCAATAAATTTATTATTTTTATAATAAAAACTGGCAAACATAATTTTTTTATCTTTACTTAACATATGTTTAAGAACATAGCTAAAGGATTCTAATATCGGTTTCTTTAATAAATCTGTTTGACTTAGTAATAACAATTTACCTTCGGTCGATTCATTTATTTCACCTGTGTCATAATCAGCTATAAAATGAAATATTGTCCAATCAGGAGTTGGTTTAGAGTTTTCTTTTATTTCAGTAACCACAGCTCGTAATTGAATATTTTTTATATGTATGTCACTTTCTTCAAAAACTTCTCTTTTGGCGGTTTCCAAAGGATTTTCTCCATGATCAACATGTCCACCCAAAGCATGTATCATCTTAGGTGATTCTGTTTGTTTATGAAAATTTTTCTCAATAACAATATATTTATCATCTTTTTTAATTAAAACATTGGCAATTAGCTTTATTTGATGAAAACGAAGGTCAGTTTTTAAAGTCATATACGTTTAGATTTAAATTTAGTAGTTATATAACAACTATATCAGAATTCCAAATTTTGTTCTATGATAAATTTTTAATTTTTACTTCAAAACAGATTTTACACACGACGACTTGACAGTTTAGTTTCTATGTGTTATTATTTTATATTGAAAGTAAGCAGGTTAAGATGAAAGATTTATTTGATTGATGTACAATCATTAGCCTCTCCATTTTGACTGATAAAACTTTAACTTGTGATCATTTGGTAGTTAATTAAAACTAGATATTTTTTTAAAAAAAGTTTTTGACTTTGTTCATGATTAAAGCTAAAATAAGCATATTATGAAAAACATTATCATCAGTAAAGATAACGACAAAATAAAACTTTTGCGGAAATTAAATAATAAAAAGTTTCGTAGGCAAAATGATAAGTTTTTGGTTGAAAATTTAATTATAATTGAAGACGCCCAAAAGGCAGGTTTTTATTTTGAAGAAATTTATGTTACCAAGGAGTTTATAAAAAAGAACAAGGAACGGTTTGATAATGTTAATAAAAATAAAGATTACTTTTTGATTGATTATAAAGTAAATAAATCATTTTCCAGTCTTGATACTCCCTCAGGGATTTGTGCAGTTTACAAAAAACCACAAACAGAAATTAATTTTGCCAAGAATATTATTTATTTGAACAAAATAAGTGATCCTGGAAATCTGGGTACTATTTTGCGATCAGCCTTGGCGTTTGATTTGAAAAATATAGTCATTGATGAGTATTGTGTTGATCTTTATAATCCCAAGACAATCAGTGCTGCCAAAGAAGCTATTTTTAAATTAAAAATTGAGTTTGATCAGGATGGCAAGTTATTGAAAAAGATAAAAAGTAAGATGCCTATTTACGTTACAAGTTTAGCAGGGGAGAGTGATTTACAAAGTTTAAATAATGAAAAGTTTTGCTTGGTTTTGGGTAATGAAGTTAGTGGGGTAGACGAGAGTGTTTTGAAACAAGCTGATAATAAAATTAAAATAAAAATGACTGATAATATTGAATCATTGAATGTAGCTAGTGCAGCAGCGATTTTGTTTTATCAGAGTTTTGTAAGAAAAATGTAACAATTGAGTATTATTTTTGTTATAATATATATATATGTTTAAAATAAAGCAAACAAATAATAAATCGTTTTTTTCTGGATTAAAGGATGTATTTATTCCTCATAAATGTAATGAATACAAACCTTCTTTTTTGC
>JAUVKC010000051.1 GCA_030592165.1 Candidatus Buchananbacteria bacterium
ATAGCTCTAATTGAACGTTTTTGCCATAGCATCTCCTGTATTTGTTCTCGTTCTTCAATTGTAAGTTGTTTATATTTCATACACTTCTATTTTATCAGAAGTGTTGCACTTACTTATTGAACCTAGAAGGTAATGTGTACACACATATTGCACTTTTTTATATTTAAATATTAAAAAATATTTTTTTATTCTTTACCCCGCTTGACAGAGGAATTAGCTTAAAGTTATAATACTTATATATTTAAAATATAATTATGAATCAGGAAAAAACATTACAAAATATTTCGGAAACGCTAGAGTTTATAAAAGACAATGCGGCTACTAAAGAAGACTTGGAGACTTTTGCCACTAAAGAAGATTTAGAAAATTTTGCTACTAAGGAAGAATTAGTAGAATCAAAAGATGAAATTCTAACTCAAATTGATAAATTTATAGCTTTACACCAAAAGCTTGATTTGGAAATGAGTGCTTTTCGGTCACGCTTTGAGCGGTTGGAACTGGAAATGCAAAAATCATTAAAAAGTGGAGATGCCGGGATTTAGAGCGTAATAATTTTTATACTATAAATTAAAAAATCTACCTTTAGGGTAGTATTTTTTATTCTCCTTTTCTCTTCTTCCCATGAAAATTCTTATAAACTTCTCTAAGCTGTTTATCAGTAACATGAGTATAAATTTGGGTAGTTGTAATTGAAGAATGGCCAAGCATTGATTGAACTGAACGAATATCAGCGCCGCCAATTAAAAGGTCAGTGGCAAAAGAATGACGCAATACATGAGGGGTTATTTTTTTGGTAATACCAGCAATCTTGGCATACTTTTGGACAATTCTTTGAATAGAGCGAGGAGTTAATCCTTTATCATCAGCAGTTTTATTTCTTTCTTTACCGGCTTTATCATGATTAGTAAATAAATATTGTGACATATCTTTTCGTTCTTTTAAATATTTTTCAAGCCAGTGTTTAGATTGATTTGATAAAAAAACAACTCGAAGTTTTGAACCTTTACCTCGAACAGTAAATTCATCTTTTTTAAGATTAATATCTTCTTTTTTTAAACTTGCTAATTCTGAAACACGCAGACCAGTTGAAAAAAGAGTTTCAATAATTGCTTTGTCTCTATATTTAATAATGCTAAGTTGATCAATCGTCATAGGAGCTTCTAAGAAATTTTCTAAATCACTACCTTCAAGAAATTCAATTTGTCGGTCAGGCATTTTAGCTAGTTCTATTTTTTCAGGAGCTAATGTCTTGATATCACGTTTAGCTAAGTATTTAAGAAAGGCTCGTAAGGCAATTAGATGATAATTCTGGGTGTTTTTTTTCAATGTCTGACCACTGGCATCTTTTTGGCGATTTAACCAAAGTCGAAAGTTTCTCACCTTATCCTGACTTATTTTTCCTGGATCATTAATATTTGCCCAAACAAAAAAACGTTTGAGATAAAATTTATAATTCTCAGTAGTGTTTTTTGCCCTACCTTTTTCAATCTCTAAATATTCTAAAAATTCCTGAGCAAGTTTTAATAATTTGTTGGTTGCCATGGTATTGTGGAATTAAATTAATATGTATACGGTGAAACACCTGCCTTCGCACTAACGTGCTTCGGCAGGCAGGTTGATATTGTTCACTGATTACACTGATATCTCTGTGTAATCTGTGAGTATGAATCTGTGGTTTAAGTTACCTATATCCTTATTTTACGACACTTTTAAAATTTTAGCAAAAGAAAAAAGGCTACATGTGTAGCCTCTTTATTTTTTAATGCATTTTTTCCTTGACCGGTTTATCACTTTCGACCATTTTTTTGGCATATGCCTTAATTACATCCATATCTGGACTTGGATTCCCGGTGACAATCATTTGACCGCCGTCCTTTATTTTTATCATTTCACCGATATTGATTTTTTTTTGCTTTCCTAGTTCTCCGCTTGCCCCAACTTGAAAAGAAACTCCAGCAAATTCTTCGCTAAACGCGACGCATTTTGAATTAGTTTTACAACTGGTTTTGATGTTAGGAGCTGAAAGCATTGGTTGTAGAGCCTCAATACTAGCACAATAGGGACAGACATCATTGCAGTCATCCTCGTCATCATCAAATTGCTCTGTTATGTTACCGCAACACGCACATTTATAATCCCTTAGTATCGGCATTTTCACCCTCCCTGTTGTTTGAACTTTCAGCCATTGATATTTTTTTGTTTCGTCCTGTGTATTTGGTAATATCCAGACCAAAATACTTTAAAACTAAAACCATTACGATTGAAGCTACAAATTCGTCAAGATTTCCTATCCCAGGAATATTGTCTGGAATGACTTCAATGATCCCTGCTCCAGGGTTGAAAATATAAATCAGTGAGACAAGCCCAACACTCAAAGAACCAAGTTTCAAAATGATTTTTTTGAACATTTTTAACCCTCCTTGTCATCAAGGATTTTAGTAAAGGATGACGGTTATTTTTTACCAATAATGGCAATTTGACGCCCTTCATTTTCATTTGCTTTTGAACGTGCGTTTGAGTAAAAAAGATGTTGGTCATGATAAGTGCAAAATTGTGAAGGCTTTATGTTGTTTTCCATGACACCACTATTTATTAGTTGCCAGGTTATTTCAGCAACTAGATCAAAACTTTTACTTTCTGGCTTATAACAATCTGGACAAATAGTTGGGCCAATATAACAAAGAATATTTTTTGGTTGAGTCTGACACCAGTTTTTCAGACAAAAAATAGTTTTCATTATTATACCGGCAATAATACCAGATTTTCCTGCATGGATCAAAGCAAAGGTTCCTGTTTTTTTATCATAAAGCATCACTGGTGCACAATCAGCTGGTAAAATAGCTAAAAATGCATTTTGATCTTGGCAAATACAAGCATCAAAGCCTTCTTCTTCATCAAATTCATGCAGTTTGATTACAAAATTACTTTTATTTCGTATTACCATCCTTCCTGATTTTCTGGGTTTTTTTATCATGGCAACATTTGAAGTGTGATTGACCGGTAAAATTAAAAGATTTTGCTGTTCCAGCCCAATTCCCAGTTGTTTAAGAAAAATTTTTAAATTTTTTTCTGCTTGGCGACCCTGAGTTGCTTGATCTCGATCATAAGACATATTTCCAAGTTGTTTTGTCGTAACTCCATGGAGAATGTCATGATCATTAAATAATGTTGATTGGACAATTCCATTTTTCTGTAAAATCATTAGAAATAGCCTCCTTTTTTAAATGAACTATTAAATGATTTTAGCAAATTATTTGAAAGATGGCAAGTCTCTGACCTTAGTTTGTTGGATTGAATAAATTATGCGAATAAATAGATTAAAAAAAAGCTATGACGGGTTGACAAATAGGACTAAATATGATAATTTCAAGATAATCGTAAATTCACAACAAGGTCATCTTTAACACCAATTTGGGATGACAAGGAGGGAAATTAAATGTCTAAAGAAAAAAAAGGTGTTGTTTTGGCAAAAACTAATTCAACGCTAGGTTGTCTAACGGAGATTTTTGTGCTTGTGGCAGTTTCATTTTGTTTATTAATGATGATTTTTGTTACTTTTCAGAAAGCTCCAGATCGAATTCCGATTGATTTACATGATTTTTCAGGCAGGATATTTTCTGCACATGAAGTTAAACCAGGTACGTTTACAGTAGAAAAGGATTTTTCTGAAGTTTATCACTGGGGAGACGATGCTATTATTACTTATCAAAAAAAAGGTAGTCTAGGTAATATATATTTACGTGCCTGGCGACCAGATCCTCAAACAGTTAATGTTTTTCAATATGCTGAAAAAACTATCGCTGTTTCAAATTTTACTTGGTATCTTGATGAAATAAAGGTAAATGGTAATACCATTAACTATTTTTTAAAAAAAGATCAAAGTATGATTATTTTTTTCACAATTGCTATGATAATGACGTTTGCGTCTATTTTTATAGGTATCATTCAGAGAGAAAAATCAAAAAAGATGATCAATGATCTTTAACATCGATTAGTATAATTTAATTTTATCCCGTACAATTTTGTGTACGGGATTTTTTAATTACTGTTTTAGGTACGGACATATTGACAAATTTAAGAAAAATTGATAATATTTTAATAACTTTAATTAAGTAAAACGTTTTCTTGGTTATGGCGTGACGCCCTTAACTTGGATAATCGTTAAGAAAGAAATTTACTATGTCATTAACAAAAGCGCAAAAAGATCGGATTATTAAAAAATACCGGACTCATAGGACTGATACTGGTTCGTCAGAAGTACAAATTGCTATTTTAACTTCTGAAATTAAGCAATTGACTGGCCATATGAAAAAACATAAACATGATTATTCATCAAGAGTTGGTTTGATTCGCAAAGTGCAGGAAAGAAAAAGACTTATGAAGTATTTGGAAAGGGATAATGAAACAGGATTTAAAAAGATTGTTAAAGCTTTAAAATTAAAAGTAACAGCTAAATAATATAAATTCCCCGCTTGTCGGGGTTTTTATTTAATGTAAAATGCACAATTTACAATTAACAAATGTGACAAACTATGTTTTACGGTAAAGGAAAAGATATTAGAGAAAGATCTTTGAATTTTGCAGTTGAAATTATTAAAATGTCTAATGGTTTGCCAAAGAATCCAGCGGGGTTTGAATTGGCTAAGCAAATAATACGGTCAAGTGGGTCAGTTGGTGCAAATTTGAGTGAAGCAAACTGTGCTAGAACTCAGAAAGAATTTATTAGTTGTGTTGCAATTTCATTAAAAGAAGCTGAAGAAACAAAATGGTGGTTAAATCTTTTATTTAAATCTGATTTAATTGATGAAGAACCATTTAATAACTTAGATAATGAAAATACGGAGATAATTAAAATTTTAGTTACAATTATTAAAAATACTAAAGAAAATGATCGTGTATAATCATTGTTCATTGTTAATTATTAATTGCTAATTTATTTTATGATAAAACATAAAGAACAAAGAGTCGGCGTTTTTATAGATGTGCAAAACATGTATCATTCAGCGAAGAATTTATATAAAGCCAATGTTAATTTTGAAGAAGTATTAAAAACAGCTACAGCTGGTCGTAAATTAATCAGAGCCTTGGCTTATGGTATTTTAACTACTGGCGGCGAAGAAACTAAATTTTTAGAAACTTTAAGCAAACAAGGGTTTGAAGTCAAAACAAAAGAACTTCAGGTTTTCCCTGGTGGTGCAAAAAAAGGTGATTGGGATGTAGGTCTAGCGATTGATGCTATTAAAGCAGCTGATAAATTAGATGTAATCATTTTAGTCACTGGTGACGGTGATTTTATACCTTTGGTTCATTATCTAAATGAAAATAAAGGTTGTTTGGTTGAATTAATGTCATTTGCCAAGAGTACTTCCAAGAAATTGGTTGAAATAGCAGATGATTATACTGATTTAAGTAAAAGTAAAGCAAAATTTCTCTTGAAATCAGGGAGAAGAAGATAAATAGCAATTTACAATTAACAATGTATAATGCACAATAGTTGATCATTGTACATTGTTAATTATTAATTAATAAATTTAGATTGGTCAGCAGACATTCTGAGCTTTTATGGTTCAGTAGCTTGTTGATCACTCTATGAAAGGTAAATTTATGTCAGAAATTTTTCGTGTAGAAAAAGAAATTGCCGGTCGCAAACTTGTTATTGAGACTGGTAAAATAGCCAAACAGGCTAATGGAAGTGTGACAGTGTCATATGGTGATACTGTTATTTTAGGTACAGCAGTTATTTCAAGCCACACACGTGAAGGATTAGATTTTTTTCCTTTAACAGTGGAATTTGAAGAAAGACTTTATGCTGCGGGTAGAATTAAAGGTTCACGTTTTGTTAAACGTGACGGTCGTTCAAGTGATGACGGTATTTTAAACGGTCGGATGATTGATCGAGCGATTAGACCACTTTTTGATGACAAAATCAGAAATGAAGTCCAGGTTATTCTTACTGTACTTTCTATTGATGGTGAAAATGAATCAAAAATGGTTGCCTTAATTGCAGCTTCAGCAGCTCTTGCCATTTCAAGTATTCCTTGGAGAGGTCCGTTAGCTGGTGTTACAGTTGGTCAAATTGATAATAAATTAATTTTAAATCCAACAGTAGCAGAATTAAAGGAAAGTGATTTTGAATTATCATTAGCTGGTAGCCCTGATAAAATCGCTATGATAGAGTCATCATCTAAACAAGTTCAGGGAGATAAAATGTTTGAAGCATTTAAATTTGGCAGTGAGGGACTTAAAGACATTGTTGAGGCTATAAATGAAATGGTAAAAAAAGCTGGTAAAGAAAAATTAACTATGGCTGACTTAATGCCTCAAGAAACTGAAGAAATAATTAAAGCCAAAGAAGATGTAATGCAAAAGATAGATGAATTAATTTCAAAAGAAGTAAACCCATATTTACTTGATGAGAAAAAACCAACCAAAGCATTACGAAAACATGGTTTGCATGAGCTTACAGTTGAAATAGAAAAAAAATTAACAGATGAAGGTATTGATGCAGATATTATCAAATATGGACTTCAAAAGGCTGATAAATTAGTTCAACAAAAAGTTTCAGCAGCTATTATGGAAAGAGAAGTTAGGGTTGACGGTCGTAAATTAAATGAGATCAGAGAATTATCTTTTGAAAATCGTATATTAAAACGTAATCATGGTACTGGATTATTTAGTCGTGGTGAAACCCAAGTACTTTCAGTGGTTACTTTAGGTTCACCTGGTGATGTTCAGCTTTTGGACAGCATGGAAAAAGAAGGTGAAAAAAGATATATCCATTATTATACATTTGCCCCATTTTCAGTTGGTGAAGTTAAAATGTTAAGAGGTGCTAGTCGTCGTGATATTGGTCATGGTGCTTTAGCTGAAAAAGCTTTAATACCTGTTATTCCTTCTAAAGAAGAATTCCCTTATACTATTATCGTAGTTTCTGAAACAATGGGCTCAAATGGATCTAGTTCAATGGCTTCGACTTGTGGTTCAACTTTAGCTTTACTTGACGCTGGTGTGCCTTTAAAGGCTCCTGTGGCCGGTATTGCTATGGGTTTAGCAGTTGATGGTAAAGGTGGTTATAAAATCCTAACTGATATCCAAGACCTTGAAGACGGTCCTGGCGGTATGGATTTTAAAGTAACCGGCACAAAGGACGGATTTACAGCTATTCAAATGGATACAAAAACAGATGGTATTAGTCTAGAAATGATTGAAAAAACTTTAGCTCAAAGTAAAGGAGCTTTAGATCAAATACTTGAAGGTATCAATAAAGTATTACCAAAACCAAATGAAATGTCTCCTTATGCTCCAAGAATAACCAGCTTTAGTATTAATCCAGAAAAAATCAGAGATGTTATTGGTCCTGGCGGTAAAGTAATTAATGAGATTATTAATGAAACTGGTGCTAATATTGATATTGAAGATAGTGGTTTAGTTATGATTACTTCATCTGATGCTGCTATGGGCAAGAAAGCTACTGAATGGGTACAATTAATTGTTAAAGATGTTGAAGAAGGTGAAGAATATGATGGTAAAGTTACTCGTATTTTAGATTTTGGAGCGATTGTAGAATTTTTACCAGGTAAAGATGGTTTGATTCATATTTCAAATATGGCACCATTTAGAATTGAAAAAGTAACTGATATTTTAGATGAAGGTGATAAAGTCAAAGTTAAA
>JAUVKC010000062.1 GCA_030592165.1 Candidatus Buchananbacteria bacterium
ACTGACGAGGAGATACGACACGTTGAATTTCTAATTAATTCACGACCCAGGAAAAGACTTGGCTGGAAAACACCTTATCAAATATTTTATGAACTAACTGGTGTTGCACTTCAATGTTGAATGTACAAGTAAAAGATTTGACATTTTTTTTAAGTTTTGCTATTATATTGACTAAGTTCACATTAAATTTCATAATTCATAACTAAGCCTTCATAATTATAAAAATATGACAAAAATTGCAGTAATAAAAACTGGTGGAAAACAATATAAAGTCGCTGAAGGAGATAAGATTCAGGTTGAAAAAATCGAAGGTAAAGAAGGTAAAAAAATCGAATTCAAAGATGTTTTACTAGTTGCTGATACAAAAGGAACAGATATAAAAATCGGTGATCCAATGCTTAAAACAGTCAAAGTTTCCGGTACCTTAGAAAAACAATACAGAGATAAGAAAGTTACAGTTATTAAATATAAAAATAAAACTCGTTATAGAAGAAAACTAGGTCACAGACAAGAAAAATCACTGATTAAAATCGATAAAATATAAAAACAAAGTTAGTATTTAAAGAATGTCATCCTAGTATTCATAAGGGGTGATGTTTTTTTCTTGACAAATTTAGTTTTATATGCTATACTTAAGTATACTTTTAAAAAATGTAGCTAAAATGTTATACGGTTACTAGATAGGCACAATGCCTTAACATATGTCTATAATGCCTTTGGGGACATTATTGCTCTTCTGAGTAATAGTAATATTAACTTAGGTCCTAATTAAGAATTATAGAATTAAAAAAGGAGGAAAATAATGTTAGTAAGATTTAGTATTATGATTTTGAAAAAAGGTGAATTGGTTGAAACAGTTTCTTTGGATCAGCGTTTTGATTCGCCTTATGAGTTGATTGAGGCTGTGATATCGTTTTCAGCTCAATACAGGCAAGAACGTCTGCAGAAGGATGTAAAGAAAATTTATCGTGGGAAAATGCCAAAAATTGTAATCCCAGCAGTTTTAAAACCTAAAGATTCTGATACTTCTTTAATTATCAAAGAAGTGAAAGTTATCTAACCAAAAACAAAGGAGAGAAATAATGCCTTGGATTGAAATTCATGGATTGGCAGAGGATGAGTCAGCAAAATTAAAAGTTAAAATCATTGATGCAATTGAATCAGGCGCACCTGATCTTTCACCAAAAATTTTTATTGACGAATGTTTTAGTCGTTGCACTAATGTTAAAGGTGAAAACAGACCTCATATCAGAATTCTTGGTGTTAACACGAAGCCTATCAATCAGTTAGTGAAGGTGCTGCTCCCTTTGGAAATTCGAATGTCAGCATTGATTTTGTGGAATTATTATTCCGTAAAAAAATAACCGAATGAAATTAAGTTGCCCCGCACGTAATGTGCGGGGTTTTGTAATTAAAAATATATAATAAAATAGGGTAGCTGAGAGCCTCTGCTCTCAGCACGAAAATAAAAGAATGGAGCAGTCGCTCCATTCTATCCGTCAAAGGGCTTTTAAAGTTCTTTTCTGTTTTGAATTGCACTAGATAAAGTAACTTCATCAGTGTATTCAAGGTCAGAGCCAACAGGCATACCTCTAGCTAATCGGGTAACTTTAGATTTTTTAAATGGTTCTAGTAAGTTTTTCAAATAAATCATTGTTGCTTCACCTTCCATGTCTGGGTTAAAAGCTAAAAGTATTTCAGTGATTATATTCTTTTGTAATTTGGCAACTAATTCATTTGTATTTAAAACATCCGGAGTTATGCCATGAAGAGGGTCAAGCACTCCACCTAAAACATGGTAATGTCCGTTGTAATCTCCTGTATTTTCAATTGCAGCTAAGTCATGAGATTCAGCAACTACACATAGTTTTGTTTTGTCCCTGTTTTTGTCAGAACAAATAAAACAAGGATCTTTTTCTGAAATATTCTGGCAGGTTGAACACTGAGTAATTGAATCATTTAGTTCATTTAGAGCGTTAGCAAAATCAGCCTTGTCTGTATGTTTCCATTTGAGCAAATTAAAAACAAGCCTCTCAGCTGTTTTTGGTCCAATACCAGGAAGCTTGGAGAATTGATCTATTAAGTTACGAATTGGTCGGGGGAATTTGATCATAAAAATATAGCTTAGAGCTATGAGCTACGGGCCTAGGGCTGATTTGCTCAAAGCTCAAGGCTCAGTGCCCAAAGCCTCTTAAAATTACATTCCTGGCAAAGAAAAACCTGATTCTTGCATTTTTTTGGCCATTATTTTTTGGACATTTTTAATAGCTTCATTAGTAGCTTCTTTAATGCCTTTTTCTAATTTTTCTTTATCATTAGCATTTAAAAGTTCTGGATCTATTTCAACTGATAAAATTTCTTGGTTGCCATCAATTTTGACTTTAATTTTGTCCCATTCAGCAGAGCCTTCAGCAGATTCATTAGCTAGACTGCTTTTAATTTCATTAGCTTGATCACGCAGGTCTTTGAATTGTTTGAGTTTGTTAAACATTTTTTTATATAATAAGAATTAGGAATATAGAAGTAGGTGTTAATTAAATTTTGGTAATTGCATATCTTGACTTTGCATACCTTGATTATTAGAAGATTGTGGTGGAGGAGTTTCATTTGATGGTGGTGGGGAATTAAACCCTTTTTTATCCAGATTTTTGAAGCTAACTTTTTGTTCATCAAAAAATAAATTAATTATACCGGTTGGACCATTTCTATGTTTAGCAATATGTATTTCAGCGATATTTTTGCGATCAAGTTCCAAATCTTTTTTGTAAACTGACTCACGGTAAATAAACATAACAATATCAGCATCTTGTTCAATAGAACCAGAATCACGTAAATCTGATAATTTTGGAATAGGTGGTGTTCTTTGCTCGACCCCACGATTTAATTGTGAAAGTGCTAAAATAGGAACATTAAGCTCTTTAGCAATTTGTTTCAGACCACGGGATATTTCGGAGATTTCTTGAACTCTATTATCTGTTCTGGTTCGACCTTCCATTAATTGAAGGTAATCAACAATAATTAAACCAAGGTTGTGTTCCATCTGGAGTCTTCTGGCTTTAGTACGTATTTCCATAATATTTGCAGCAGCAAAGTCATCAATAAAAATTGGTGATTCAGCCAAGATACCCATAGCATGTCCGATTCTTGGGAAATCGTCATCTTCTTGTTTATCAGATAAACGGCCGGTTCTCATTTTCCAAAGGTCAACATTAGCCTCAGCACAAAGTAAACGATCAACAAGTTGTTCTTTACTCATTTCCAAGCTAAATATGCCCACAGGTACTTTATTTTTGACACCAACATTTCTGGCAATATCAAGAGCCAGAGTTGTTTTACCAACTGAAGGTCTGGCAGCAAGGATAATTAAATCTGATTTTTGTAATCCTGCTAGCAAATTATCTAAATCAGTGTAACCAGTTGGTACACCACGAAGTTTACTTTTATCTTTATGGATATTGTCAATTCTTTCAAAAGTTTCATTCAAAATACTGGTAATCGGGACAAAAACTTCTTTTTGATGTCCTTGTGATACAGCGAAAAGATTTGATTCAGCTTTATCAAGAATAGAACTAACCTCTTCTTCTTCGTCATAACCCATCTTGACAATGTCTGAAGCTGACTTAATTAAACTTCTTAAAGTAGCTTTTTTCTGGACAATTTCTCCATAATTAAGCACATGTGATGCAGTCGGCACCATGTTTGAAAGAGATACTAGGTATGATCGGCCACCAATTTCTTCAAGTTTTTCTTTTTCTTCCAATCGATTAGACAATGTCAATAAATCAATTGGTTCACGTTTGCTATATAGTTCAATAATAGCTTCAAAAATAATACCATGTTTATCATGATAAAAATCTTGGGCATTAACAATGTCCGCAATTTTAATAATTGCATCTTTATCAATCAAAAGAGAGCCAAGTAGTGATTGCTCAGCTTCAATATTTTGTGGGGGAAGTTTTTCCAGACCAGTTTTTGATTTTTTGATTTCTTTTGAATCCATATTATTTATATATCTTATAATAAATAGTGGTTTGAATGCAAGTCATATAATGTTTATAAAATGGGGAAAGTGAACATGGAAGTGAAATAGGGATTGACAAATTGATGTAAATTATCTAATATATTATAATATTGTTCTTTTTGTCTAATCAGGGATTCCTGATTTTTATAATACAATCAAATAGGTGATAAAGTTTGCAACAATAAATGGCAAAGTAAAGGAGGCAACATGACGTATGAGTATGTGAAAGGACTACAAATAAAGGAAGGTAAAACAAAAACTATCTTCGAAGTCAAAGATTATCCAGGACTTGTTTGGGTAGAAAATAAAAACGATGTAACTGCCAATGATGACGAGGCTTTTACCAAAAGGTTTGGCACCAAGGCAGTCTGTGCGACAACGACCACATGCAAGATTTTTGAACTGCTGAAGCAGGCCGGAATTCCCACGGCTTTTATCGAGCAAGTCTCTGACACTGAATTCATCATGGAAAAGACCGAGATGGTCAATTTGGAAGTGATTGTCCGGCGTTTGGCCGTAGGTAGTTTCACAAAGCGTCGGCCTGATCTGATACCAAAAGAAGGGCAGAAGCCGAGCCGGTTTCATCGTATAATCACAGAATTTTTCCTTAAAACCACCAAAGGCCAGTTGGAATATCCCAATGGATCTAAAGACTTGGGTTTGCCTCAAATCTCGAAGGCTGATGGTGGTACAAAAGCTTTAGACGATCCGTTGATCCAGAATGCATGGGAGTCCGAATGGAACCTCTTTATGCCCAAACTCCCCAGCTGGGAAAATGGGGCAGATATCGGTATCTCAGTCTCTCCGGCAAATGTACTTACTCCGTCAGGTTGGGTTGACCGGCCAATTATACAGCTCGATACACTTGAGGATCGTATTAACTACATGGACGAGCTTAACCGTAAAGCGTTCTTGCTTATCGAAGGTGCTTGGGCTCAGCTGGGCTTTACTTTAGTGGACTGGAAAATTGAGTTTGGCTGGACAAAAGAGGGCATGCTCAAAATTTCAGATGTGATCGATAACGATTCTTGGAGACTCAAAGGACCTGGTTTTGAAGAGCTCAGTAAACAATTGCACCGTGACGGTCATGCACTCGACAAAATTGAGGCCAAGTACGGCTATGTTGCTGACATGGTTCAGCGGCTTCGTATCCCCAGACAAGTATTGGTGATTTGGGCAGGATCAAAAAATGATCTGAAACCAGATACTCCCAAATTGTTTGGGGTTAAGGTCAAAGAGGTTATCTCCTCTGGTCATAAATCGCCTGATAATTGTGTCAAAGTCCTTGAAAGACTACTTCTCGATTATCCTGATGGGGGTGTAATAATCGCTCAAGCTGGTCTATCGATGGGACTTGGTCCAGTTTTGGCAGCTCGTACAAGCTGGCCAGTGCTGGCATTTTCACCAACAGCCAAAGAACATCCTGAAGACATTTATACCTGTGTGAGGTTGCCTTCAGAGGTACCTTCTGCTACTTTCATTAACGGTGACAATGCTGTGCTTTGCGCATTGAACATCTTGGCGCAGAAAAACCCAGTGGCTTATATGTATCGGCAATTCGAGATCGAGAAACTTGATCCTAACTGTTGATCAAGGAAAATCACCAACAAAAGAGCGCTCCAAAATTGGAGCGCTCTTTTCTTTTGCATCGTAATTCCCAGGATAGACAGGTTAAAACCTGTTAAGCGATTCCGCGAATAGGCGAGTTGCAACCCCACAGAGGGGGAGGTAACAGGTTAAAACCTGTCTGTCCCAGCGTATTCGGGAGTTTTTTTTCTTTTTAAAAAACCGTTATAAAAAACAAATCCATTAACCGTTCCCCGTAGATCAGACACCGATGTCTGATCTACGGAAGTGAAGAGGTATTTAATTTCTACACTATTGACAAATCTCACTAAATACGCTAAGCTGTTTTAACAAGTACATTTATATTTAAAAATCTCCTCGGTAGCTGTGAAACAAAAAAAAGATAGTTTTCAAACAGCAACCAATTTAACCGGCAGAAATGCCATGACGAGGAGG
>JAUVKC010000096.1 GCA_030592165.1 Candidatus Buchananbacteria bacterium
CTTTATCCTTTAATAAACCATAAAACTCACTATGAGCTTGTCCATCTTGCACAAACCCTAGATCACCACCTTCAAGGTTAGTTGCTGTATCTTCTGAATTATTTCTAGCAATTTCAGCAAAATTATTTGAATCAGCCAAAGCTTCATCTAAAAGTCCCGCGGCTCTATATTCAGCTTCTTCATTATATGCGTCCATTTGAGCTATTTGATCTGCTGTTAATTCTGGCAAAGTTGTTGATTGTTCTTTGAATTCTAAAAGTGGGTTTTCACCAATCATAGAAATAGCCTGTCTAACATCTTTAACACCAGCTAATTCAACAATTACTCTATATGAATTACCGACTTTATTTGTTTGAATCAAAGGTTCAGACACGCCAAAAGCATTGACTCTTCGTTCAATAACGTCACGTACTCCTTCAACAGAATCAAGCTGATCACCTGAAGGCACTGCAGAAACATCAGCTTCGTAGACCAAATGCGTACCACCCTGCAAATCAAGACCTAAATGAAAAGGCATATTTGCATAATGAGGTATTGACAGAGGTGTCTTTGAACTAATCCAGTCAGCTGTATTATCCCAAATTTTTGGGTAATCTAAAAAGCCTGCTAATAGCACGACTAGCAAGATTAAAACAATGTATAATCTAATTTTATTTCTTTGGCTAAGAGAGCCTCTATTTCTAACCATATTTATCAGATAAAAACACCCACAAATGTGAGCTTAAATTTATAAAAATAGTATAATATATTTCTTATTTTAAAGCAAGTCTAAGAATAAATCAAGTTAAACTTATTGACAAAATAATAAAAATAGATTATATTTCAATAATTAAGTAATTTTGTTATTTAACATTAAAAACACAAGGGAGAAAAAAGTGAAAAATAAAAAAATTTTCTATGCATCAATTATTCTCATGGCTTTTAGCTATGGATATTTAACTGCCACAACTATCTGTAGAGGGGAGCTTTACCCAACTTGCTATAAAAATGTCCAAATGATCTATTACACACCACCATGTTGCGACATTGACCCATCATGTTCTGAAGTTATAGAAACACCATCACAGTCAGATTATTACACTGCATGTATACTAAGAAAATTTGGGATTCTTTCAATTCTCATTTCATCAATTATTTACAGTGGATTTCTTCTTGGTTATTTCATCTGGAAAAAATTAAAAATGTTAAATTAAAAACAAAAATATGAGGGGAATAATACTCCCCTCTTTTTTTTGCCAAAATTATCATTACATGGTAATTTATACATACGCTAATATAAATAAACAAATAGTCATAAAGGAGGTAAAAATGACTCAAGAACCAAAATATCCAGGCAGATCTGGGAATTTCTGTAAAGGCTGTCAATATCCGATAGCTGAAGATGGTAATTGTGGGTGTAAAGACCCGAGATGGAATCATATCGATAAAAAAATCGTAGATCCTATGGATCTAACTCAAATCCTTATAGCTCCGACTCTGACGGAGGAAGAAAAAAAGCTTCTTCTTGACGAATAATAAAAAACCCCACGAAAATTTTCGTGGGGTTTTCTTATTTATATTTCATGTAATTAATTTTCTATTTACATTTTATTTTTCAATTCATCCATTGTTTCCATAAAACTTTTTTCCAAATCAATATTTAATTCACTGGCAATTACCATAATCGAATACAAACAATCAGCTAATTCATGTTTAATCTTATCATCAAGATTTTCATAATTATAGAAATCCTGTTTCGCCATAATTAATTTCATTAATTTCCCGACATCACCAACAAACCGCTGCGTATACTCTGTAACACCCCATTGCGGCTCGCCATTTTCTTTATGAACACTATTATATTTATCTTTTAATTGATTTGCTTTTTTGATTAATTCTTGTAATTGCATATTTTTCTATTTATATTAAATAAATTGTCATCTTGAACTAAGTCAAAGAGTACAATTAGGACTTAACCCCGCTCAGCTTCTTCATAAACAAGTTCTCTACAACCATCATTTAAAACTTTTTCACCTCCCTCACCCTCAGTTGCTTAAGTATTTATTTTTGCTTTAACAAGTAATTGTGATAAATCCATAAATTTCAAACTGAAACTAATATAAAAGCAAAAATAATTCCTAAAATAAATCCTAAAAACACACCTGCATAAAACAAATTCTTTCCATCTTCAGTAGTATTCCCCCAATTCCATATGTATTTTTGAAATAATGTTTTTTTCTTGTCATTATCCATAAATAAAAAGTTAATTTTAATTATACCCACTATTATTTTTTAAATTCACATAAAACAATACAAAAATGGAACTAATTCCATTTTTGATTTATTATATATTTTACTACCAAATAACATTATTAATCAAATTTTGCCTTTTTATCTTGACGTTCTTTTTTTCCTGATTGAGAACCATATATAAAAGTACCAACTAACGATACAATCGAACCAATACCGATAATTCCACTTAATAAAGGCTGGCCATAAATACCAAGCAATGTAGCTGCACCCAAACCTGCAAGTCCTATTATTAATCCAAAAATTAATCCAAGCTTTGAATTCGAAACACCTGAACTTATCACTTGCAACTCTAAAGCTTGCCTATGTTTTGCTTGTGTTTCAGCCATGGAAATAATCCTATCAGCTGCACCAGGTGAAACCATGTCATACTTCTCCAATATAGCCGGTGGGGGTAATGGACCTGAAAACTGTGCTGATATTGTTTGACGAGTAATTACTTGCTGCTCGCGTTTATTAGTCGTACTTAATTGTTTATTTCTTTTTTTCTTCTTGCTCATATTGATCAATAGCCTGATTTATATCCTCACCAACAACCATCCAATCACGAAGAATTGCATTATAATCTGCTTCTTTTGGTGTAACACTTTCATTATATTCCTGTAATGATGCGCCAAAATCTAAAACTCTAGCCATTCCATTTAAAAAAGAAGGGTTAGCATATAAATAAGTTGTATAATAATTTTTACCCATAAATAATATTTAATAATATATTATATATTTATCATAACACATAACTAGTGTCAAATGAAATAGTTTTACCCCCCGTGACATTTTTTATACTTCTTACCACTACCACATGGGCAAGGATCATTACGACCGACTTTTTGACCTTCATACTCCCCTCTTTTTTTAACCACAGACTGATCACGGTTAGCTTCATCGCCATAAA
>JAUVKC010000058.1 GCA_030592165.1 Candidatus Buchananbacteria bacterium
ATTAGTTAATTCAGGATCCTGAAAAACTGTTTGTCTGGCAATAACATAAATACCAGCCTCGTGAAGTTTAGTAATAACTGCTGGTAAGTCTTTGATTAAATTACGATCATTACCTAATTGATTAACTAATTCAACATTTGAATCATAAGAAAGTGTTCCTGAGTAATCCTTGATATCAATAATAACTGCATTTAAATCACTGTTATTTATTATTTCAATAAACTGATCAATTTTATCACTTCTTGATGCAGTATAGCTTGTTAAATATAGTCCTTTAATTTCTTTTTCATCTGGTTTTTGTCTTTTTTGGGTTTCAGTAAGTTCTTCAATTTCTGTATCAAGTGTTTTATCAACATTACCAAAATTAAAACCAGCAAAACTCATTGGCTTTTGACTAATAAAAAAGTAAACAGTCAAAGAAATTACTATTAATAGTGCAAGATTGATTATAATTAAAATTATTTTTCTCATGTTTAAAATCCTAAATTTTGGTCAATTGATTCAGTTAATGAAATTTGTGGTATTTGTTCAGGCTGGTTGATTGAGCCTGTGTTATTGTATTGGGTGTAAAATTTATTTGGTATTTCAATAATATATTGTTCATGATTTTCTCCGTATAGGTTTTCTAATAAAGTTAAATTACCAAATATTTTCATTTCATTATCATTAGTTATCAAGTAAGTTTTGGGATCTGTTTCGGTTATCATTAAGCTACCTGGACGAAGACTTACATTCCCACCCAATTGAGTCTCATATAATGTATCTAGTTCAGCTTGATTGATAGTTGTTATGTCTAAATTAGGAAACCATGAAAGTAAAATAGTTTCATTAGGAAAAGTATATCTTTTACCATTTGAAGCATAATAATAATTCATACCTTCATAACTAACAATTTTTGTAAGTTCATTTGAGTCAGCTTGATAGTTTTTATAATTATCAATTTGCTGACCAGCCTTTTCCATCTTCAGCTCTTTAGCTGTTTTTGGTATTTCAGCTTGTTTCCCACAACCTGTTAAAAGTAAAGTAAAAGCTAATGTTAAAATAATGATTTTACGCATAGTTTTTTTTTAATATTAATGTTTTTATAGTTTAGCAAAGATTCTAGAAAAATAAAACAACCCCAGAGTTTTGTGAGGTTGTTTTATATATTTTAAACTAATTTTTCTTTACCATGTCCGTTTTTCTTGGTTTCAATTATAATCCATTTTTCCAGTTTTCGTATATCACCAAGTAAATCACTTCTTGTTTTGGCTGCTAAGGTGAAGCCTACTACTGACAAATGTCCGTGCTTTGAAAAACCAGCATAATCCCCCATTTTTTTATTGTGGCGAAATTTAACAAGAGATTTTAAGGCTTTTGCCTTGATAAGTCCTTTTAAAACTACTATTTTCCCTGGTTTTTTAGGCCAGAATTTCATAAAAACCACATGTTTCTTGGCTTTCTTTTTAATTATTGGTTTATTGCCTAAATGAATTAATAAATCATTTAAGGAATGACTAAAGCCATAAGAATTACTAAAAAGTTCTTCGCGAAAGCCCCCTGGTCTAGCAGCTAGTTCGATTATTTTCCAGCCTTTTGGTGTTTTCATTAGTTCCACATGGACAGTAGAAGATTTTAAACCAACAGCATGAATACCTTTGGTCACAACATCTTGAGCTTTTTTTATTTCATCTTTTTCCAAAACCGAAGGTGTTATTTGAGTATACATAAAAAGATCATCATAGCCGGCATCTTTACCTGTTTTAATATCAATTGCCGGTGTGTAATACATTTTTCCATAAGAATTTACATAGACATCAATTGAATACATTTGACCTTCCATGAATTCTTCGACAATAATTCTAGGTTGTGTTTCAACGCTAGATTTTTTGTATAATGTATTTATTTTTTTCAATGCTTCTTTCAAATTAGTTTCGAGTTCTTCTTTATAAAAACAATTTATAATCAATTTACTTGATGATAAGTTTGTTGGTTTTATCACACAAGGAAAGCCAATATTTTTAATAATTGTTTTGACAATAGTTTCTGAATATTTTTTTACATAGATATATTTTGGTGAAATTTTAGGATAATATTTTCTAAAAGTCCTTCTCATTTCTAGCTTATCATTGGATATTTTTAATGATCTAAAATTAGGTAATCTCATATATGGGAAAAAAGGAGCAACTCTGGTAAGTAATTCTATACTGTATTCATATTTGGCTTGTATCGTCAGAACTTTATCACGATATTTAATTAAGGCATCTTCAATAGCTGACTTTTTGTTCATATTACATCTGATTAAAATATCTATTTTTTTCTCCATTTCTGGTGTGAATTTTTTATTTAAGGTAGTAATAACACCAATTCTAAGTTTACGACCAAGTAATTCTTCCAGGTCTCTAACACTTTTAACATGATCATTGCTAAGTTTTCCGATAAAAAGAATAATATCTTTGTCAGTATCTTTGTCACGAAGTTGATTTTCTATTTTCTTTGTTTTTTTAATAGCCATAAATTCATTAAATTTAAAAAGAGGCTTTTGACTGCCTTCTCTGGAAATTTATTTATATTTTAAAATTTATTTTTTTGAGTAATTTTTATAGTATTGTTTTCTAATTAAATTATAGCACTCTCATTAGAACATTTCAATTTATTTTTGTCAAGTCAATTCAAGACTTATGGGACAATGATCAGAGCCGAGGTCTTTATCATGTATTTTGACTGACTTGATTTTTTTTAGATATTTTTGTTTTAGAAAAAAATAATCGATCCGCCAACCCATATTTCTTTTTCTGGCATTGAAGCGATAAGACCACCAAGTGTATTGTTGTTTATTTGGATTAAAATGTCGATAAGTATCAATCCAGTCTCGCTTGGCTAGTGTGTCCCCCATTTTTCTTTCATCAGGTGTGAATCCAGCATTTTTTTTATTTTGTTTTGGATTAGTCAGGTCAAGTTCAGTATGTGCATAATTAAAATCACCAGTTAAAATAAGAAATTTTGATTCATGTTTTTTGATAAAATTTAAATACGCTTTATTAAATTCTAGCTTATAGTCTATTCTTTTCAATTCTCTTTGCGAGTGTGGGAAATAAGTATTTAAAATTTGGAATTTACCAAAATCTATAAATAAAAATCTGCCTTCATCATCAAATTTTTTTATACCAATTTTATGAATAACTTGTTTTGGTTTTATTTTGCTAAAAATAGCTGTACCAGAATAACCTTTTTTCTTAGCTGGACTATGATAAAAATAATAATCATTAAGGTCAAGAATTTCTTCTGGAAAATCTTCAGTCTGAGCTTTGGTTTCCTGCAAACATAAAATATCTGGCTTAGTTTTCTTTAGCCAGGTCAAAAAGCCGTTACGATAGGCAGCACGTATTCCATTGACATTCCATGAATAAATTTTCATAATACAATTATAGCAAATATTGACAAATAAATGTATGTATGATAAATTGTAAAATCATAAAAGGAGGATATTATGTCTAAAAATTTCAAAAAAGGTTTTCCTTTAAAGGAGTGGAGACTTGATCAATATAAAATTTTAATTTTTGAAATAAAATTAAAGAACAGGATTATTATAAAGGCGTTTCCTGAATTAAAAAATGATACTTATCGCTGGAGAAATGTTGAATCCGATACTCCTGTAAACCCTAACCATGTAATCGGTTGGAGAAATTTTTGCAAAATTCATTATGTTATTTGGGAAAATGATATTCAAGGATGGAAAATTTGTTCACAATAAAACCGTTTTTTACAAAAGGCGGTTTTTTTTATTTTAAAACTTTGCTATAATTTATACATGTCTACATATAAACAAAAATCAATTGAAACATTGTTTAAAAAACATGGAGTAAATGATCCTGATCAAAAAGATAAAATCTTAAGAGAACTTACTGAAGTTGTTTATGATTATAATATGTTGGTTGTTAAGGCTGAAAAAGAAGGAGATAAATATGTTCAGAAACAAATTGCGGAAGATATACAAGAAACCGAGAACAGGATTAGTGAAATTTTTGATGATGTTTTAAAGAAATAATTATACTTAAATATGGTTTTAAATTTCAAACCTATTGTTTTAATAGTTCTTGATGGTTTTGGTGCTGCTCCATATAGTAAGTCAAATGCTGTTAGTGTAGCTAAGAAGCCTTTTTTTGATTCTCTTTTGACTAATTATCCGGTTAATTTAGTCAAAGCTTCCGGATTGAATGTCGGGCTGCCACAAGGTGAAGTTGGTACTTCAGAGGTTGGTCATATGACATTAGGTTCTGGAATATTAAGATATCAAAGTCTTACCAAAATTAATCGATCAATTTCTACCGGTGAATTTTTTAAAGAGCAAATACTTGTCAAAGCCTTAAAAAAAGTTAAAAAAACAAAATGCAAACTTCATATTATGGGTTTAATCGGTAATGGTGCTGTTCATGCTAGCCAGGAGCATTTGAATGCTTTACTTTCAATGATTAAAAAAACAAGAATTAATGATCAGACATATTTACATGTTTTTTTAGACGGACGTGATACAGCCAGAAACGCAGGTATTTTTCATATGCAAGATTTGAAAAAGGTTATGGATAAAGAAAAAATTGCTGGAATTGCTTCAATGGCCGGACGTTCATTTGGGATGGATAGAAATAAAAATTGGAAAAAAATAAAATTGTCATATGATGCTATTGTTAAAGGAGAGGCAAGGATAAAACATAAAGATCCTGAAGCTGCTATTAAAGAATCATATAAGAAACATGTTTACGATGAAGAAATGGAACCTCATGTATTTGTTGATAAAAAAAATCAGCCAATTGCAACATTTAGTGAAAATGAGGTTGTGATATTTTTTAATTTTAGAGCAGATCGTGCCAGAGAAATAACTGCGGCAATGAGTATGCCAAATTTTGAAGAATTTGAAACAAGAAAATTCAAAAATTTACAAATTATTACATTCACAGAATATGAAAAAAGCTTACCAGTTGATGTTATTTATCCTACTGAACATATAAAAAATCCATTATGCAAGCTATTTAGTGATTTAAATATGAAACAACTTCATATTGCTGAAACAGAAAAATACGCTCATGTAACTTTCTTTTTCAATGGTATGTATGAAAAAAAGTTTGCTGGCGAAGATCGTATCTTGATTCCTTCTCCATCTGTCTCAAGTTATGACAAACAGCCTGCTATGTCAGCCAATGAAGTGACCCAGGAAGTTTTAAAGGCTTTAAAAAAAGATAAATATGATTTTATTTTAATAAATTATGCTAATCCTGACATGGTTGGTCACACGGGTAATTTAAAAGCGACTATTAAAGCAACAGAAGTAGTTGATAAAAATCTTGCCTTACTTGTTCCAGAAATAGTTAAAAAAGGTGGTAGTGTATTTATTACCGGAGATCATGGTAATGCTGAAGAACTTATAAATCCTATTACTGGTGAAATTGATAAAGAACATAATATTAATCCAGTGCCATTTTTAGTTGTAAATAAAAAATTAATCGGCCAGCCAAACCCGGCACTTGTTGACGGTGATTTATCATCATTAACTCCTGTTGGTATTTTGTCAGATGTCGCTCCAACATTATTACATGTAGCTGGAATAAAACCACCTAAGGAAATGACAGGCAGGATTTTGATGTGAAAATAATTGAAAGTATGACGTCGTGAAAAAAAAAGACCGTGAAGGTCGTTTTTTTTGTTTAATCATGACTGCATAAGATTTAAAAATTAAAACATTAAGTCATTGATTTAAAATTTATAATTTAAAATTCAATCTCCTATAGTTTTATTCATGAGAAAATGAGTAATTTAATGTTGTGTATTCTTCAAAGAGGTTGACAAAATGATCTAAATATGCTATAATTCTTTAATATAATAAGGTAATTATAGGTAAAGTTTTCAACCGTGGCGAAGTCCCATATGGACGACATTGATAATTCGATTAAAGGAGAAACTAAATGAGCAATAAAAGCATTGAGTCCTGTAAAGTTTTTATCGAAAAAGGCATGGGAAGTAATCGTCAACCTAATGGTCGCACATGTGGTTATTGTGGCCACCAGGATGGAGACATTGTTGAAAGGATTGGTCACTGGGATCTGCATCCCCAGTCGCCATTGGGTAACTTCGTAGTCGTTCTTGTGGAACGCCACAGAGGAATCAATCTTCACTTTGAAGAAACACCCGACTTTTCATTTTGTTGTGAACTTTGCATCGGCGAGATTGAATTTCAGGGAAGCAGAAGGCAGCGGTTTTACTTTCCTGAAAAAACACTGGAGATGATCGCGGACAGAAAAAAAGAGAGAGAGACGCTTCGTATCAAAGAAGAAGAAGAAAGAATCTCCGAGCAAGCGAGGTTTCGTCAGGCTCTG
>JAUVKC010000070.1 GCA_030592165.1 Candidatus Buchananbacteria bacterium
CGCCTTAAAGATCCGCCCAATAAGACGGCGTACAGGTTGATTATGAAAGAGCATGAAAAAAATTTTCCGCAGAGGCGCTAGGGATTTAATCAAAATTCTATTAATAGCACGCGGATCCGCCAAAATGAGTGTCGGACAGGTTTAACTGATGCAGCGGATTAAAACTGATCGTTTAATATATAATTTTTAAATTCGTTCATATCAGTATGATCCGTTTGATCAGCGGGCTATTTTCTCAGTGTAATCGGTGGCTATTTTTTGATTTTTATATAATATTGTTGTTTTAATAATTAATAATGAAAAGATATAAGCCATTACCGCTGAAATTAAAAACAGTTAAGAATTAAGAAGCAAGAATTCAGAATCCAGCATCAAAAAATTAGTAATGAGTGAATAGAAAAACAGCTTACAAGAATTCAGAAGACAGAATCCAGTACAAAGAAGTCAGTGACCAAGGACAGTAATGAGTAAACAGTTGTGAGTAATGACCTTAAAACCCAAAGAACAAATAATAAATCTCAAATAAATTCTAAAATTCAAATACGAATGATCGAAACAAAATATTTGGTTTAGAATTTGAGTTTTTGATATTGGTGCTTGTTTGTTATTTATCCTTTGTATAGGTTATTTGAAAACCGTAATAAGTGAGCAGTGATTAAAAAATCAGAATTCAGAAGACAGAATCCAGTACAAAGAAGCTAGTGACCAAAGATAGTAATCAGTAAAAACAATTTACAATGAACAACATACAAAAAATTAGTAATGGGTAAAGGGAAACAAGTTAAAAGTAATCGGTAAAGCGTAATAAGGCTCATTGCCAAATTAGAAATTACAAATCTGTCCGCCGGAAGAGGTTATTATTTTTAGAACCCTTTGTTTTAAATATTGAGTCTGTTAATCAAAGATTGTTTATAGGCCGTTAAGTATTTTATGAATAGTATCTTTCATTTCTGGCAATTTATTTTGAATAACATTGAATACAACTTCGGCATCAATATCAAAATAGTGGTGTGTAATGACGTCTCGCATCCCCTTAGCGCTTTTCCAATCTACTTCGCTATATCTTTTAAGCAATCTATCATCAGTTATTTTATCAATTTGTTTTAGTGCCTCACCAATATTTATTAGCTGCATACAAATGCTGTCTAGTTTTTCAAGTCCACCCTCATCATCAAGAAATTGTTCGTAGCTTAAAAATTTTTCGCTTCTTAAAAATATTCTTTCAATTGACCATGAAATATTTTGCAGAATTTCTCCAACTAAACTTTTATCAAACATATATTACGTCATTTAATATTCTTTTTTTAAGGTGTGCATTCATTTTATTTCTAAATCGAACTATATCAACTTCAGATTTAAGAAGTTCTCTAAGATAATTTTTGACAGCAACCAACAAAAATAGATCAGCATTGTTAATTTCAACTATTATATCAATGTCGCTGTTTATATCAGCCTGTCCACGCGCATAACTTCCAAATAGTCCAATTTTTGTAACACCAAACTGAACATTTAGCTGTCCCTTGTTTTTCTTTATGATATTTATTATTTCTTCTTTGTTCATTTTGTTTGATCTATGTCAATAATTTTTGACAATCGTTCATTTTGATATTAGATATCTTATACATAATAGAAAAAACATCTGATTTTTTCAAGCGATATAATAGCTTTTCTACAGCAGGTAATCCAGTATCTAGTGATTGGTGATTAGTAATTCGTGATTTGTAAAGGGTAAAGGAGAACGAGTTAAAAGTTAAAAGTCAAACGTGAAAAGTAAAAATAATGATGATACAAGACTTAAGACAATAGACTAAAGACACAAGACTCTGTAGTGATTTTCGTTTACCGATTTCACTTTTGATATTAAGTATTGATATTTATTATTTGTCTTTTGAAAATTATTCATTGCCTGCCCGCCAGTCGGCGTGGTTATTTGTACATTGCCCTTGACACAGCTTCGCCAGATTAGTCACAGAAATAAACTATGCAAAATACCAAAATTTGTTTTCAAAAAAGGCTGTATAACTGGTTGTTTTTCTATCTTACCCTCTGCCGGTCTAATCCTCAAAATTCAAATACGAATGATCGAAACAAAATATTTGGTTTAGAATTTAAGATTTTGATATTGATGCTTGTTTGTTATTTATCCTTTGAATAGGTTGTTTGAAAACCGTAATGGGTAAGCGGTGATTAGTAAATAGTAAAAACAGCTTACAAGAATTCAGAAGACTGAAAAGAAATTGTTTATAGATACTAGAGTCTAATTGTTTTTGTAATCGATGGTTTTTGTTAACAGGTGATAAAAAATATTTCTAGTTTTTACTTTTTAAAAATTCCTCGTAAGACTTAAATTTTTTAATTCCCTTTTCTATTTTTCTATTAGATAATTTTTTCCAAAACTCAAAATGTGCTTTAAGTTTATTATAATAATCATCATTAGGATTCATGATCCACATATCTTTAGAAGCCTCTTCAAAGGAAGTATATTTTTTTATAGACATTATAAGCCTAGTTTTGATTTAAGAAATTTCAAATCTAATTGGTCTATCTCTCTGTATGTTTTTTCTTTTAATTTATAAAGAGTTTTTAAATCAGCAAGTTTTACTTTTATTCCATCGACATTTTTTATTTCATATTGTAAATCATTAAACATAAATTTATCACCAATTTTTGAAATAATATCAATGAAAAAACCAGAGTCCGTTCCGTAACGAATTACAGGATATTTTTCAAGCTCATGAAGAGTAATTTCATTTATTTCTTCGTCTTTAAAAACTTCAAAAAGTGACTTTTTAAATTTATTTATATTTTCTTCCAATGGGTTTATGAATAAATCAATATCTTGTGTGTTTCTAGAAAACCCATGCAAATTAATTGCTATTCCACCAATTAAAACATACTCAACATCATTTTTTTCAAAAGATGCCATTAATTCTAGAAATTTTCCAAAAATATTTTCCATACTTATTTGTTCATATTTATAATAAAAAATTGGTATTGATCATAGTCAATCCCCTCCTAAAAATCCGCTTTAAAAATTGTCGGACAGATTGGCGGGCAAGAGCGTACCATTTTTTCAGTGTAATCGGTGTTGATCGGTGGCTTTATTTCGTTCATATCAGTAAGATTCGTTCAACCTGTCCGCCATCTTATTGGGCGGATCAGTGGCTTATTTTGATTTTTATATAATATTGTTGTTTTAATGATTAACAGTGAAAAGATGTAAGCCATTACTGCTGATATTAAATTTTGATAACTGATCATCAGCCAATCTGATAATGCAAAATAGATCACACATGCAAACATTAAAGTAACCACGAAATAACTGATTGAAATAACTTTTTGATTGATATCATCAGCATACTTAAAAAGATATCCGTTTATTGGAAAATGAAAAATTGCATAAAGCCCATAACCGGTGATCATAAATAAAAAGATGTTTTTTAACAGGATAGGATCAACTGAACTAGGGAGCAATTGAGGGAAATAAAAGATAATAATAGTAAAAAGCACAGCATAACTAACAATAGCGGCTATAAGCAAGATTGCTGATTTTTTGATGATCTTTTTAGCGTCACCTTTTTTTAGTGAGTAGATATTCTTCTCAACCAAAACGCCTATGTAAAGAATTGGCGCCACTAAACTCCACGCAAAAGTATATGAGTTAGCAACGTCTAATTGAAAAAAATGATTTATAAAATATTTATCTAAAGCAAAAGCTAATGCTGCCGTGCTGTTAATTATAAATGCAGAAAAACCTAGTTTGTAAAATTGCTGAATGTCCTTTGAGTCTTTCTCACGTAGTGGAAACACCAGCCAAACGATCACTAGCATCCAAACAAAAGCCAATACCGGGAAAAGAATTGCTAGATCATAATCAAAATATATTACAAATGGAATAATGCTAAGGTGTAATAAACTATGTGCTAAAGTTAGAATAAAATAACGGCTGTAATATCCTTCGAACAGTGACTTAAAAACAAGTATACCTCCAATTGAGGAGAACAAAGAATAAACAAATAAAGAAATTATGCTTGCAATATTTGTAAATGGTTCTGCAAGAAAATTGTAAACCGTTAATACTATGATCAGGTTGAAAACAACTGAACCCAAAAGAATATACGGTTTAATTTTTACCCGGGTAATTGCAAAATTAAATCCTAGCGAACCAAACAGAATTAGTATTGATGCTGTATAGTAGTATTTATTAAATGTGTTATACTCGGTTTCATCAAAAAAGTACTCAACTAAAATTAAGACTAATTTACTTGATACAATTGCAGCGCCTATGAGGGATAATCTTTTAATGGAAAAGATATCTTTGAAGAACGAGCTTAGTCTCATAGAAGTTATTAAAAATTATACAGTGAGCAGTGATTAAAAAATCAGAAGCCAGAATTCAGATGTCAGAACACAGCATCAAAAATTATTAATGGGTGATTAGTAACTAGTGAATAGAAAAAACAGCTTACAAGAATCCAGAAGTCAGAACTCAGTATCAAAAAATGAGTAATCAGTGATCGGTAATTAGTAAACGGCAATAAACCACGCCTTCGGCGGGCAAGCAATGTACAAAAAATTAGTAATGAGTAAAGGGAAACAAATCAAACGTCAAATGGCAAACGTGAAAATAAAAATAATTAGCAGTTTGCAGAAAGCAATTGTGGCTTTACTTATATAGCCTTAACAAGTTCCTTTGATAATTCATATGAGGCGAATGATTTTAGTTTTATTTTACTGCTGGCATCAAGAATCTCTATACCAATTATTTCATCAAGGTCATTAACATCAAGATTAACACCCTCTTTTATCTCCACAACACCAGTTGGCTTCCTAGAGGAAAGCTTAATATATATTGCATCAGCTTCTTTATCATATTCAATTTTCATTTCTTACTCTTTTTTAATAGATAACAGGTTATAATAAATATATCTTTTTCTCTAACGTCAATTATTGCTTTTAAAGGATAAGAAAAATTTTCTAATTTAGCAATAATTTCATGTCTGCCTACAAATTTGGATTTTGAAGAATTGTTTAACAGAAAGTTAATGTCATTTTCTTCAATTGAGTATAATCTCATTCTTCTTTTTGCATGTCTAGATATTGTTATTTTCATTTTTTGATTTTTTAGTCAATAGAATCAAGTATCCCGCCACAGCGGGCAAGCAATGTACATAAAAACAGTAATGAGTGATCAGTAATCGGTAATGAGTAAAAGAGAACGAGTTAAAA
>JAUVKC010000034.1 GCA_030592165.1 Candidatus Buchananbacteria bacterium
AATAATTTTGCTGAAATTGCTAGAAATAATTCAGAAGATACAGCAACTAACCTTGAAGGTGGTGATCTAGGGTTTGTGCAAGATGGACAAGCTCATAGTGAGTTTTATGGTTTATTAAAGGATAAAGACTCAGGATATGTTCACACAATGGTTTATGATACTACTGATGGTTTTAATATATTGAAAAGAGGGGACAATGGTACTGCAAAAGAGGTCAAGGCTAGTCATTTATTAATTTGTTATGACGGAGCTGATCGTTGTGAATTACCAATGAGTAAGGAACAAGTTAAGGAAAAAATCGATGAATTAAAAGGCCAGGCAACAGCTGAAAATTTTATTGATTTAGTAAAAGAATTTTCTACAGAACCTGGTGCTGGTGAAGGTGGCGGTGATCTTGGTTATTTTAGTAAAGGTCAAATGGTACCTGAAGAAGTTGTTTTTGATATGGCTGTCGGCGAAATTTCCGATGTGGTTGAAACACAGTTTGGTTTTCATTTGATTTATAAAACAGATGAAAGAGAAGTTCCCACAATTCAAATTTCAAGAATTTTAATAAAAAAACAAAAAGAAGCAGATTTGATGCCTCCGGGACAGTTTGAATATTCAGGTTTAAGTGGTGAACATTTAGAACATGCTCAAGTCAGCTTTAATCCTAATACAAACGAACCAGAGGTGCAATTAGAATTTAATAGTGAAGGATCTGATCTCTTTGCTGAGATAACTGCTAGAAATGTTGGTAAGGTAGGTGGTATCTTTTTGGATGGTGAGGCAATTAGCATCCCTAGAGTAAACGAAAAAATAACTGGTGGTGTGGCGACTATCTCCGGACCATTTAGTTTGGATGAAGCTAAGACTTTAGCTAGACGTTTAAATGCTGGTGCGTTACCTGTGCCAATTGAACTTATTTCTCAACAAACAGTAGGAGCTAGCTTGGGACATGAATCATTAGAATTAAGTTTAGAAGCTGCTCTTCTAGGTTTGATTTTGGTTGGTTTATTTATGATAATTTATTATCGATTGCCAGGGTTAGTAGCTGTAATTTCCTTAATAATTTATGGTATTGTGATTTTAGCTATTTTTAAACTTATTACTGTTACATTGACTTTAGCTGGTATAGCCGGATTTATCTTGTCTGTTGGTATGGCTGTTGACGCTAATGTACTTATTTTTGAAAGAATGAAAGAGGAATTAAAACTAGGCAAACCCTTAGGTTCTGCTATTGATGAAGGGTTTAAACGTGCCTGGCCATCTATTCGTGACGGTAATATTTCTACTATAATTACTACTGTAATTTTGTTCTGGTTTGGGACAAGTGTAATTAAAGGCTTTGCTTTAACTTTGTTTATTGGTATTTTAATATCAATGGTTTCAGCCTTATATGTTACTAAAACAATTTTACACTTAGTTATTGGTTGGAAGTTTATTAATAAAATTAACTGGTTGTTTTTGTATCGGAAAGGTGAATAGCATATGGCATATGGCTCTTAGTAAATCCATTTCCTATAAGCCATTTGCCATTAATAAAAACTATGAGAATAATTAATAAAAGAAAAATATTTTTAAGTATTTCGGCAGTAATTGTCCTGATTTCGGTTTTATTATGGATCTCTTTAGGTTTGAATTTAGGCATTGATTTTACTGGTGGTAGTTTATTGGAAGTAGAATATTTAGAAAATAGACCTTCACAAGATGAAGTTAAGGCTGTTTTGGCTGATTTGAATTTGGAAGGTTTAAATATTCAGGAAACAGGTGATAATGGTTATCTTTTTAGATTTAAGGAAATAACTGAAGAAACTCATCAAGATATATTAACCAGGCTAGAAATGAAGTCAGAAGCTGAGCTTGATCCTGAAGTTACAACACAAGAGCTTGAAGTTAGCTCAGAAGGTGATAGTGGTCTTGAATTAGGTGATGTTGAGCTTGGTATAGCAACACCCTCAAATTTGGATGAAAAACGATTTGAAGCTATTGGTCCAGCTATAGGGCAGGAACTTAAAGTTAAGTCAATTTACGCTATAATTATAGTCTTAATTGCTATAGTTTTATATATTGCCTGGGCGTTTCGTAAGGTTTCATACCCTGTAACCTCGTGGAAATATGGTATTGTGGCTATTATTACCTTATTTCATGATGTTTTAATAACTATTGGTGTATTTATTATACTAGGTAGAATATTAGGTTTAGAGGTCAATACACCGTTTGTAGCTGCTTTATTGACTATTCTTGGTTATTCTGTCAATGATACTATAGTTGTTTTTGATAGAATTAGAGAAAATTTACATAAATATGAGGGTGAATTTGAAGAAATCGTTGATAAAAGTGTGCTTGAAACAGTTTCTCGTTCAATTAATACTTCTGTGACTACAGAACTTGTATTACTGGCTATTTTGTTCCTTGGTGGGGCAAGTATTCGTGATTTTGTGCTAGTCTTAGTCATTGGTATCGTCTTAGGTACATATTCTTCTATATTTATTGCTTCACCATTATTAGTGGTTTGGCAAAAGCTTGATTGGAAACTAAAAAAGAGCTAAAAAAAACAAAAAAGTAGTAGTAGGTGCTGGTAGCTACCAGCACCTACTACTACTTTTTTATTTTCCTTGACAATTTTACATAATTATTATAATATAGCATATAACACTGGATACTTGCTTATTTGTAAATTTTCAGGTATAATACTAAAACACTTGACATTTTTTTTTATCTATGTTATACTAGGATATAATTAACAGACAGAAAAAATGTACATTTTCTTATTTTTATTGTGTTAATAATTTCAATACTTAAATACTATGACTGCAAAAATTAAAACAATTAGTTATGCTGACTTTGTCGCCACTCTTTTGGCTAATTTGCCAGAGAGAGAAAGTGAAGTTTTGCAAAAAAGAAATTCATTATCTGATTTCCCCAAACATACTTTGGAACAAATCGGTAAGGATTTTAATATTACTCGTGAAAGAGTTAGACAAATTGAACGTGAAGGTTTACGTAAATTAAAAACTCTTGATCATTCAAAACTTGATTTACCATCAGGTGATTTAGAATCTTTAATTATAGATTATCTAAAATCAAATGGCGGTGCAATGGCAGAATGGCATTTAATTACTAATTTATTGCAAGATAAAGAAGACAGTGAAGCTAAAGCCTTAGATTTTATTTTAACTAATCTTTTATCTGAAAAAATAAACCGTGTTCCAACTACAGATAAATATAATGTTGTTTGGCATTTAGAAAATGTAGATTTATCAAAAATCTTAGAAATATCTTCAGCTTTGCATGATATTATTAATAAACATGGTTCACCTTTGCACGTTGAAGATTTATCAGGTAAATTTAAATCAAATAAACATTATTCAAAAGTTGATAGTAATGAAGCTGAAACTCAAAAGATGATAGAAGCATTACTTGGTTTAAATAAGAATTTAAATAAAAACATTCTTAATCAATGGGGTCAGGAAACTTGGACAACTGTTCGTCCAAAAAGAATGACTGATAAAGCATATTTAATTATGCTTAAAGAAGATCGCCCGCTTCATTTTGCTGAAGTAGCTGATTTGATCAACCAAGTAAATTTTGACCGTAAAAAAGCTCATCCAGCAACAGTTCATAATGAATTAATTTTAGATGATAAATATGTCCTAGTTGGTAGAGGTATTTATGCTTTGAAATCTTGGGGATATAAAGAAGGTACAGTTGCAGATATAATTGCTGAAATTTTAAAACAAGGACCAATGATTAAAAAAGATATTACTGAAGAAGTTTTAAAGCAACGCTTAGTTCAAAAAACTACAATTACTCTAGTTTTAATGAATAAAGATAAATTCGGCAGACTAGAAGACGGTAGATATCAAAAAAACTAAAAACAATTACATATAACAAAGAAACCTCCAATTTTGGTGGTTTTTTTGTTATTCACATAGTAAATTTATCAAAAATTTAGTATAATTAATATAATGATATATAAAAAATGAACCACAAAGTTTATCATGAAATATATGAAAATCTCATGAGTTTTAGTGGTTATGTTTTGGTATTTAAGTCATTGAATATATTATGATAGAAATAGACATAAATTTAATATTTGAATTTGTTGATCAAGTCCTGGCTGACTTTGAAGGTCAGTCTAGTCTTGGTATTATTTATTTACTTTTATTTAAATATTGGCTTTGGCTTCTATTTGTTTTTATTTTTGGACGCTATTTAATGTGGCCAGAATACATACTTGGTCGAATTGGAAAATGGGCTGGAAAACAACCATCACCTGTCATTTTAGCGATTGACATTCCTAAGGCAAATGAACAAAGTGTTCAGGCCATGGAAAACATGCTTAACCATATTCAGGGAGCTCATACCAGTTTTACTAAATGGGGAATGTATATTGATGGAGAATTTATGCGTTCATTGTCATTGGAATTAGTTAGTATTGAAGGTAATGTTCAGTTCTTGATACGCTGTCCTGGTGATTGGCGGAATTTAATTGAAGCAGCTGTTTATGGTCAGTACCCTGATGCGGAAATTACTGAAGTTGAGGATTATGTAAATACTGTTCCTCACGAATTTCCTAGCGAAACTCATGATGTTTGGGGTTGTGAAATGACTTTAAATACTAAAAGTGATTATTTACCGATTAAACCTTGGTTCAAATTTGAACATGCTTTTGCTAAAACTTTTGTAGATCCTATGGCTGCTGTATTGGAAAATTTGAGTTCAATTGGTGAAGGCAGTCAGATTTGGATGCAAATAATTTTAACTCCTTTGGCAGTTGACTGGGGTAAAGATGCTCAAAAAGAAGTTGATAAAATAATGGGCAGGCCAGCTGCTGCAGCCAAACCAAGCTTGATTGGCCAGGCCTTAAAAGGTCCGGCTTCTATGATTAGTGAAGTAACAGAACAACTGGCTGGTGTTAATATGTCATCAGATGCAGCAGAACAAAAAGTTGAGCAAGACAGAAATCAATTTTTAGCGCTTTCGCCTGCGCAAAGAGAACAAATTGAAGCTATAGAAAAAAAGGCTGGAAATTGGGCTTTTAAAACAAAGATTAGATATTTATACGTTTATGAAAAAGATAAACCTAATAAAGCTATTGGTGTAAATGGTGTTATTGGTGCCTATAAACAATGGCATGATGTTAATTTAGCAGGTATAAAACCTGATTTAAAAGCAACAGGTACTGGTTCTCCACAATATGTTTTTATTGATTATAGAAGAAAAATTAGGAAAAATAGGTTAATGTCAGCTTATCGTAAAAGAGATACTGTGGTTGGTACAAAAGGCAGACCAATGTGTACAGAAGAACTTGCTTCTTTATGGCATTTTCCAAGTATGTATACAAAAGCTCCGTTGGTTAAGAAAACAGACTTTACCAAGGTTGCAGCACCTTTTGAGATTCCAAGTGGTGAAGGATTAAAAGCTTTAAAAACTGTTGAGAAAAAAGTTGAAGCTGAGGTTATTGAAGAAGTTTTACCAGTTGAGGAAGCAACTAGTATTAAACCTAGTTTTGATTATGATTCTGATGATTTTGAAAAACAGTTTGCTAAAGATAAAGAAGCTTTTGCCAAATCAAGACCACAAAGAGCAGCTCGATTGGAAGAACTAGCCAAAGAAGAAGCTCAAAAATTAGAGGAATTAAATAAAAAGCAAGAACCAGTTTCGCAGGAAGCTAATGATATTATTTCTGATTCTGAAGAGCAAGGTGATGAACAAGCAAATACCCCTGGAAATTTACCATTTATTGACTAGGATAAATATGAAAGTCAACCACAGATAATTTTTCACAGATGACACAGATAAAATTAGTGTTATTAGTGATAAAAAGTTAGTGGTTAAGATATCAAATTATTATGGATGCAGAAAAATTAAAACAAGTAGCTTTAACTGGAGTCACACCTTTTGCTGTGACTACTTTTCGTAATCGCGAAAAAGTGTTTGGGATAAAAACTGATGATAGACGTCGGCATGTTTATGTTATTGGTAAAACTGGTATGGGTAAAACAACTTTAATTGAAAATATGGTTTATGCTGATATTTTGGCTGGTCATGGTGTTTGCTATGTTGATCCTCATGGTGATACAGCTGAAAAAATGCTTGAATGGATTCCTACAAGTAGAATTAATGATGTTGTTTATTTTAACCCAGCTGATTTGGATTTTCCTATTTCATTTAATGTTTTAGAAAAAGTTTCTCCAGAATATAGGCATTTAGTTTCTTCAGGCTTAATTGGTGTATTTAAGAAATTGTGGGCTGATTCTTGGGGGCCTCGTTTGGAATATATTTTAAGGAATGCTATCCTGGCTCTTTTGGAATATCCTGATAGTACTTTGCTTGGTATTAATAGGTTATTGGTTGATAAGGAATATCGTAAAAAAGTCGTTGTTAAAATTACTGATCCGGTTGTTAGATCATTTTGGGTTGATGAATTTCCAAGATGGAATGAAAGAGTTTTGCAGGAAGTTATTTCGCCGATTCAAAATAAAGTTGGTCAGTTTTTATCAACTTCATTGATTCGTAATGTTGTTGGTCAGGTGAAATCATCGCTTGATTTGAGAAAAATAATGGACGATCAAAAGATTTTAATAATGAACCTGTCAAAAGGTAGGATTGGTGAGGATGCTTCGCATTTGATTGGTGCTATGATGATTACCAAAATTCAGTTAGCAGCTATGAGTAGAGTTAATATCCCAGAAGCTGAACGTAAAGATTTTTATTTATACGTTGATGAATTTCAAAATTTTACTACAGAATCATTTGCTGATATTTTATCAGAAGCTCGTAAATACCGTTTAAATTTAATTATTGCTCATCAATATATAGAACAGCTTGGGGAGGTTGTTCAACCGGCAGTTTTTGGTAATGTTGGTACCTTGATATGTTTTAGAGTGGGGGCCGGTGATGCTGAATTTTTAGAAAAAGAGTTTTTACCTAATTTAACGCAGGAGGACTTGGTGAATTTACCAAAGTTTAATGTTTATTTAAAATTAATGATTGACGGTGTGTCTTCTGAACCTTTTTCAGCCAAAGGTATGCCGCCAGTATATTCCGGATCTGAAGGAAATGAAGAGAAGGTCATAGCTGTTTCACGAGAAAGGTATGCTAAATCTAAAGAAATTGTTGAAGACAAAATTATGCGTTGGAGTAAATCAGAACAACAAGTTGCTCATGAAGAAAAATTTCATAAAGACGCTACCAAGAAAGCTGAATATGAAGCAAAAAAGGCAGCTATGCCAGAAGGTCAAAAACCGTGGCAAAAAGATTCTGGAGACCAAAAACCCGCCTATAATCAATCTACAACAAATAATAATCAAACACCAATAGAAAGAAAAGTAGGTCAAATTGTGAAAACAGAAAAAGAAAAAAGATTTGAAAATGCCGGCTATGATGCAGTTTGTTATAGTTGTAAAAAGGAAATACAAGTACCATTTAAACCTGATAATGTTAGACCTGTTTTTTGTAAAGATTGTTTAAAAAATGCCAGAAGAGGTAAAGTTGAAGTTAAGCCTGATGAAGCAATTGTTAAAGAAGATAAACGTCCTGGAGTTTCATTGTCGCAAATCCCTGGACAGACAGTTGATTTTAAAAATAGAAAAGAGCCAGTTAAAAATCAATTAAAGATTGAAACACGAAAGAATGAACCAGTTAAAAAGAAAATAATGCTGGATAAGAAAAATATTGAAGAATTTGGAACTAAAAAAGAAACTAAACTTGTCAATGATAAATCAGTAGTGAAAAAAACTGAACCAGCAAAACAAGAAAATAAATTTAAGCCACTGATAAAGCCTCAAGAAATTAAAGCACAACCAATGATAAAAAAGCCAGAACCAGTTAAGTCTCAATCTGAAATTAAAAAAGAACCTCAAAAACAAGAGATTAGAAATCAAGCAGTAAAAGCAAATGCACCAGTCATCCAACAACCAAAAATCAGACAACAACCAGAAATAAAAAGGCCAGAACCAGTTAAGTCTCAACCTGAAATTAATAAATTACCAGAACTAAAGACTCAACTAGAAGAGGCTAAAAAAGATGAATTGCCAGGTGCTAATTTGCTTGGTGATAATTCTAAATCAATTAATCAAGGTGATGTTATAAAATTATGATATATTTAGGTGCTGATCACGCTGGATTTAAATTAAAACAGCAGATAAAGAAAATTTTAGAGAAAAAGAAACTTAAATATGAAGATTTAGGTAATCTTAATTTTGAAGATGGAGATGACTATCCTGAATATGGTTACAAAGTAGCCAAAGCTGTTTCTGATAATCAAAAATCAAAAGGAATATTAATTTGCGGGACTTCTTATGGTATGTGCATTATAGCTAATAAAGTCAAAGGAGCTCGGGCAGTTTCAGTTAAAAAGCCACAAGAAGCCTTAGAAATTCGTAAACATAATAATGCCAATATAATGTGTTTGCCTGGTTGGGGTTTTTCTTCTGCGCAAGCTGAAAAAATGATTGATAAGTTTCTGAATACAAAGTTTGAGTCAAAAGCACGAAGAATAAGGAGGTTAAATAAAATTAATAAAATTGAAAATAAAGAATTTAAATGATAGATAAAAAAGTACAAATAGTCCCCACCTTATTAACACATTCTTTGAAAGAATTTGAAGAAAAACTTGATTTGGTTGCGCCACATTTTAATTTATTACAGATAGATTGTATGGATAATAGGTTTGTCAAAAATAAAACTTATTATGATGTTGAAAATATTAAAAAATTAAAAAGTTATAAAGGGGATTACGAGCTACATTTAATGGTCAATAATCCATTGACAGTTATAAAAAAGTGGGAAAGGTTTAAAAAAGTTAAAAAGATAATTTTTCATTATGAAGCCATGAAAAATGATGAGGCGATTTTTGAGCTGATTAAATATTTGCAAAAAAAGAAAATACAGGTTGGTTTAGCTATTAATCCACAAACACCAGTTCATAAAATTATAAAGTTTTTACCAGAAATTGACGTAGCGTTTTTAATGGGTGTTGAGCCTGGTTGGGGAGGACAAACAATCCAAACCGAAATTTTAAATAAAGCAAAATTAATCAATTTAAAATATCCTAAGCTTGATATAGAAATTGATGGGGGAGTAAATATGGAAAATATTGAAAGAATAATTAAGTCAGATGTAAATATTATATCTGCTGGTAGCATGATATTTGATTCTGATG
>JAUVKC010000095.1 GCA_030592165.1 Candidatus Buchananbacteria bacterium
AAAAGTTACTGAAAGATATCGTTTTGGTCGAGACATAGATGCTGCTTGCGGGCAACTTGCTGCTAGAACAAAAAGATAATAAAAAAAACAGGACATATGTAATATGTAGAGGCTAGTCGCAACTAGCCTCTACGTGTTAAAACACGTCCTGCTTTTTTTTATTTACAACCGTATCTTTCTTGACAACTAAGTCTGGTCTGGAAATGCATTATTTCTGCGCAAGCTGCACATTCTTTGGCATAATTAATAACACTTCTTGGACGATAAACCGGTGCCGGCGCTGTAAGTTTTTTCATTAATTCAGCAAAATCAGTAAAATTAAATCCTTGAGGTGTTTTGAACATATTCTCATTTACTTCCCAGTCACTACATTTATAATCATAAACCACTGCATAGTTATTAAAACCGTTATCTTTAAATTCTTCCTGAGCTTTTGCATCATCATCGGCTGGCATTTCATTTATATTTATTTTCACACCTTGTCCTGGTTCTTGATCATTCCAGGTGTACAAAAATTCATTATCACCAATCAGATGACTGGTTAATTCATTACCGTCAATTGTACTATTAAAATCACTTCTTACTTTACCATTAGCAACATAAGTTATGCCTGACAAAGAAGTTTCAGCAATTTCAGCCCTAAACTCACATTTTAAACTTTTTTCTTTAGCTAATAAGTCAATCATTGAACCGCTGATAGATTCTGGTTCTTGTATTTTTATTTCTTCTGGACTAGTAGTATTACCACAACCTGTTAAAATCAAGGCTACAAGTAATAATAAAGGTAGAATTTTTTTCATAAAATTTTATTAATAATATTATCTATATAATACCTTTTATTTCCCAAAAAAGTAAAGTAAAACATAACAAAAAAAACCGCCAGGCTAAGACCAAGGCGGTTTTTTATCAATCTTTTTATTTTAACTTAATAATTTACAAGAAAAGACCTTCACCAAATTGATTCATTAATTCACCAAAATCAGTAAAATTAACGTTTGAAGGTGCTTTAAACATACTTTGGTCTACTTTCCAATCAGCACATTTATAATCATAATCTACAGAATAATCGTTAAAACCTTTATCATTAAATTCTTCCAAAGCCTGATCATCTTCTTCTTCTGGCATGTCATTTGCATTTATTTTCATGCCCTGATCTGGCATTTGATTATTCCAAGTGTATAAAAACTCCCCGTCATTAATCATATAACTTTTTACTTCTTGACCTTGAATAACACTTGTAGACTCACTACGTACTTTATCTCCTGCCACATAGGTTGTGCCAGCAACTGTAACCTCATCAGTATCAAGACTAAACGTACATTTTAAATTCTTGTTTTGGGCTAATAAGTCCATGAACGAGCCACTGATTGTGTCTGATGATTTTTCAACCTGTTTTTCTGGAGTGGTAGCGTTACCACAACCTGTTAAAATCAAGACCACCAATAGTAATAGAGGTAAAAATTTTCGCATAAAATTTTATTAATAATAATTATCTTTATAATACTCTGTATTTTGTAAAAAATCAAAAAATTAACATTCGCTATTTTAAAGTAGACTTTCCAATAACTCTATACTCAAACCAGCTTTATCTTTTATTATTTTATCAGCCAGAGAAAAATCCTGATCAGCAGTAATTGGGTTTGGTGTGGCGTAACAAGTCATACCAGCTTTTTTAGCTGCCTGCACTCCTACCCCACTATCTTCAAAAACAAGACATTCTTGTGGATTGATATTTAATCTTTCAGCAGCCAAAAGATAACAATCAGGTGCTGGTTTTCTTTCATCACAATCCTCAAAGGTAATTATAGTTTGGAAAATATTATCCAGTCCAGCTCTTTTGACAACTTCTAAAGTACTATCTCTTAAAGAAGACGTTACTAAAGCCATAGTAATATTTTTTTGTTCTAATTCTTTTATCAAATCCAAGGTTTCTTGAAATAACTCAGCTTTTCTAAGTCCATGTAAATAAATTTCAACTTTATATTGTCTGTATTTAATAAAATCAAAACCATCATATTTTTGCTCAAAAACTTTCTGATAGTCAACTGGATGAGTGCCGATTATTATTTTCTTTTCTTGATCAGTGATCTCTATCCCCTGTTGTTTAAAAGCTTTAATAGCCGAGTCAAGATTAATTGGTTCAGAATCAACAATAACTCCGTCTCGATCGAAAATAACTGCTTTTATTTTATTCATATGATAAGTGGTTAGTATTAAGTAGAAATTGCTCCCCCGTCATTTCCAAGTGTCAACCGTGAAAATCGCTTAGTTCCCACGTTCAGACGCAACCCTATTGCTAAGGGATGTCTCCACAGAGCCTGCCCTGAGCGAGCAATGAGAGTCGAAGGGGTCGACATGATTGAAGGAAGGATTTATTTTATTTTAGCTAATAAATATTCGTCAATATATCTACCATTTTTCTTAGCACCTTTTTTTAATATTCCTTCAAGTTTAAAACCGTTTTTTTCTAAAACAACTTTAGAGGCTGAATTAAAAATATAAACTTTGGCAAAAATTCTTTTTAGTTTATATTCTTTGAAAGAAAATGAAATAAAACTTTTGATAATTTTTGTCATCAATCCTCTGCCCCAATATTGAGGAGCTAGCCAGTAGCCAATATCAGATTGATGTCCATGATCAATTTTATGTAACCCAATACCGCCAGCAATATTACCATCTATTTCAATCACAAGTGATATAAAACCTGGTTGTTTCTTTTTATATTGTGGCAATTGTTCCTTTATATAAAAAACAGCATGTTCTTTTTTGTACGGAAAAATTTCCAAGGCAAGATAATCAATAATTCGTTTATTATTAAATACCTGGGCTAATTCTGTAGCATCAGTAATTTTAAATGGACGCAAAGTGAATTGTTTTGTTTTTATTATCATAAATATTTAGGTTATTTAATCCCAAACAAATTCTTATAATATGCCCAATGCCATATGATGTGATAAACTGATATTACTGACATGGATATACCGATTTCAACATGCCAAAACAAAATATTAAATGGTAAAGGAATAGCTATCGCGAAATTAATTCTGACCACTAGTAAAATACCTAAAATCCCTGACGCTAAAAAAGTAATCAATAAAAGAAAATTCCAGATTTTTCGATGGTTGACCAGACTGATTATTTTTTTCTTTGATAGCACATGACTAATAATATATAAAATAACAAGTATCAATGAAATCGGGATAAGATGATAAATCCCTTTATTTTTATTAGTTGATTCTGAGACCTCTATTTCTT
>JAUVKC010000035.1 GCA_030592165.1 Candidatus Buchananbacteria bacterium
CGAAATATAAATGTAAAATCAAAAAAGATCTTTGCGGTTTTGATCGGGTAGTAATTATAAAAAAATAAAAAGCCCCATTGTAATAATACAAGGGGCTAAAATTTGGATTCATTCATATCATCTTTTTTAAAACGAATAATTCTAAGATGCATAATTGAAACAAAAGCTTCTTTATGATCTTTTAATTCTTTTGCTTTCATAAAACTAACCAATCGGTGCAACTTTAATCTTTTCACACATTCACTTTCTTGAGTGAAATTTACCATTCTGTGAACTGTTGGCTCTTTATCATCTTCTTTGAGTTTTTGAGCTTCATGCAAATTCACATTAACAGTAATTTTCATAATCTCACCAACCGGCATTATTTTTAAACTAACAAGACTTAATTTTGAAGTCTTTAGTTCTTTGATGCATGTCAGCAATACCTCACCATATAGGCTATTTAGATCCTTAACAAATTCATCTCCTACTATACCTGGAACTTCTTTCATGTTCCAAGGATCTTTCTCAGTTGGTAAAAGCTTCACAACAGCATTTATTTAAAATCGATCTGCCATGTTTCATCACCTCCTTCCTTTTTTGAATTGATTTTTAATCCTATCACGAAATAATCATTTTGTCAATATAAAAAGAGCGGTTATTAAACCGCTCTTTTATAATTTTTTTTAATGTATTGTTATCTTGGGACCATCTGGTTGGCCTAAAGTAAAACAACCATTGACCCAAAAAATTCTGTCTTCTCCTTTTTCTGAAGAAATAAATATTATATATTTATTTCCTTCCAATGGATTAACGCTTTTCACTGTGAAATTAAGTTTAGCTTCTGCTTCCATCGAGGTTAATTCCTGACCAGGTTTAAAGTTTGAATGTGGGAATAAAACCTTTGCTTTTACCAGCTCTTTTACCAGAGTTTGAAACACTACATCCCTCCTTTTTGATTAATACCTTAAATAATCCTCATCTGGAATAACTTGTATCCAAGTCATCCCCCCATTAAACTCAATTTCATTACCATTTTTATCTAAAACAAATAATTGATTGGGGGCAATATTTAAAAATATCATTAATGACATTATTAAAAATGTTATAATTAAAAAATATTAAAATTACCATAAGTATTAATGACACAAAACTAATAGAAAAAGCTTCTATATAACGTATTTTAAAATATAACTTTATAGCTAAACTAAAAATAATAAATAAGATAATTGAAGCTGGTGAAAATATAGCAGTTATTAAAAAAGTATTAAAATATGAATAACCCGAAACAATAAAGCCTAATATAATAATTAAAATAACTGCAATTTCAAATAAAAAAACAAATAAAAATACTTTTAAAACATTAATTGCCTTTTTCTTGGGCTTCAATATAAAAAACAGAACAGGATATGGTACTAAAGAAATAATTATTAAACTACTATAAAACAAGTACAACCAATCAACTGGATGTTTATTAGGGCCAATTGCTTTTACGCTAATAATCGGTAAAAATATGCCCAAACTAATTAAAAATATTATTTTTCGTATCATACTTAATACCTTAAATAATCCTCATCTGGAATAACCTGCACCCAGGTTGTCCCCCCGTTAAACTCTATTTCATTATCATTATTATCAAAATATTTTGTTCTTTTATCTTTTGAATCTTTTTCCCATCTACCTTCGATTATTTGTCCATCTCTAAATACCCAAGCCTTATCTTCTCCAATTGTAGTAATCCTTTTTCTGCCAACTGAATCAAGCACATACATATCATTGACTTGAACAATAATATTTTTAGCTCTTATTTTTGCACCATCAGTCATTTTCTGAACATCACCAGCTTGATAACGTAAATAATCATTATCTTCTCTATCATATTCCCAACCTACTTTATAATAATCTGTTGAATAATAAATAACAATATCTTCAGTTTCTTCTGGACGTTGAGCTAATTCAAGATCTTTTTTATATTTCCACATTGTAAAATCAGTTGGGTCATCAAGATCTTTGTCTTCTAAAGCTTCTTTAATCAATTCAGTAGAAGTATACACATTATGTGGAGCATAACGCCAAGTATCTCGCCAGTAATATTGTGAATTAAAAAATTGATCTAAATCAGTCATGTCATAACTACCACTGCGTAATTTTGCTAAAGCTTCAGGTGCTCCACCGACGTGCATGTAAAGAGGCTCAAGTGGTTCTGCCCAATCAAGATAATATGGTCTGGCTGATCGCACAGGTCCAATTTTTTCTATTTCATCATTGACATCATAAAATGTTAAAAACCGAGTAATTGATGCTTCCGTGATTGCTTCAATAACCAATACTGCTTTATCTACTCCGGTCAGAGGCCAAGAGTCTGCAGCGTTTTCCACCATAATTGCAACTGGAAACAAAGTTATTTCTTCTTCTGTTTCTACTTCTGCACCATCAATTTGTCTACGCATAACATCATCTTCAATAGTTTCAATAATCGCTAAATCTTTTAAAATTTCAGGGACATCTGAAATTTTATGATTTAAAATTCTAACCAAAGCACAACCTGAAATTATTAAAAGAACTATTAAAATAATTATAATATAAATCAATTTCTTTTTTTCCATGATATAAACAAATATACCCCTAAGATTTTCTAGGGGTATATTTTTTAATAAGTTATTTATTTTCTTTTGCATCTGATTTTCCTTGATTAGCTTCAGTCCCCTCTTTCTTGGTCTCTCCTTCAGGAGATTCGCCTTCTGGAACAGTAGCACCTTCAGCCCCTTCTTCACCTTCAGCACCTTCTTCGCCTTCAGCTACCACAACTGGTTCTTCTTCTATTTCTTCACGTGGTTCAGAAACCATAGCTATTTGAATATTTGAATCTTCTGTAAGTCTAATACCTTCTGGAACTTTCAAATGTCTAACATGAATTGAATCATTAAATTCTATTAATTTCGATAAATCAACTTGTATTTTATCAATTTTTTCTAAATCAGCTGGCAAACATTCAATTTCCATTTTATCATAGCTTTTAACTAAAATAGCTCCTAGACTTTTAACAGCCGGAGATTCACCAATAAATTCTAATTCAACCTCAGTTGTAATCTTTTTACCTTCTTGAATCTGATAAAAATCAATATGAATAATTTCATCGGATGTTGGATCTTTTTGATAATCATGAATTAATGTTTTGACTGGCTTGCCATCATTAATTTCTAAATCAATCAAACTACTTGATCCAGTCTGATTAAATAATTTTACAAATTCTTGTTTTTTAACAGTAATATTTTGATTGTCTACTTTTTCACCATATAAAACAGCAGGAATCATATCCTGATCTCTTAATTTTTGAGTCTTTCTACCTAATTGTTCTCGTGTTTGAGCTTTTATTGCATAAGTTGCCATAATTGTTTATTTTAATTCTAATATATTTTTACAAACATCTTTTTTTTGTAAATTTTTATGTAAACTGATAATTTCATCTGCTTCCAGCTGACAAGTATCTTTAAATCGGAAAACGTCATCAAAATTCAAATCAGTTATTAAACCTACTGAACTAAGACCATTAAGTGTTCTCAATAACAAGGCAATAATAAATGTCTTGCATTTTGAACATTGAATGTGAACTAACTGTTTATCTTCTTTCGCCTCTATCACTCTGACTTTAACCGGATTGAGATCTGCTTCACAAAAAGGACAATAAGCGATTATTTTCACATCATCATCTGAGAAATACGGAAATTTTTCAAAATTTTCCATGAATTTTTATTTCAAAATTATAAGAGTATATTAAACTATAAATTAAAAATTGTCAACTCAAGATTAATTTCTACTACTAATAGACTGTATAATACCAATTAAGATCATATTTGAGACTAAAGAACTACCGCCATAACTTAAAAATGGCAAAGTGATCCCTGTAATTGGTAATAAACCCAAATTGCCACTAACATTTACTATAATCTGAGTTAGAAACAAAATTATTATTGAAACAATTATATAGACTGCAAAATTATCATTTAAACGTTTAGCCAAAATTATTAAACGATAGAATAAAAAGCCAAACAAAGATAAAAGTAAAATAATACCTGCCAAACCTAATTCTTCTGCTAAAACTGCGAAAATAAAATCAGTTTGAGATTCTGGCAAAAACTTCAATTGGGACTGAGAACCAAAACCCAAGCCTTTACCCATCAATTTACCTGAACCAATAGCAATAATAGCTTGAGTAACATTATATCCGCTACCCAAAGGATCTAAAGATGGATTAACAAAAACTAATATTCTTTGTTTCTGATAATCCTGAAAAACTACTCCCCAAAGTACAATTGAACTTATTAAAAGTAAAACTACAATATAGGCTAAGTGACTTTTCTTTATACCTGTAATTAATATCAAACCTACCCAAATTGAAAAAAGCACTAACGCTGAACCAAAATCAGGTTGAAAAACAATTAAAGCCATCATCAAAATAACACCGACGCTACTTAAAACTAAATATCTTAACTGTCCGATATATTTTGCCCGATCAGAAAAAAACTTACTTAAATATATAATTAAAAATATTTTAACTAATTCCACTGGTTGGAAGGAAACAATTCCAAAATCAAACCAGCCTGTTGTACCTCTAATAGTTTTACCTAGAAACAATACCGAAATTAAGAGAAGCAAACCCAAGCCATAAAAAATCGCGTTATATTTCACTAAAACTTTATAGTCAAAAAAAAGACCAATAAAAAATATAAGAAATATGCCAATAACAAAAAAAACTACTTGTTTATTAAAATTAAGTAAATTTTGTTCACTTTGGCTACCTATTGCCACACTATAGATCAAAATTAAACCTAATATCACCAGAAAACAAATAGTTAAAAATATTAACCAATCAAATTTTCTAAAATAATTATTTATTTTTATAAACTTCATAACCTAATTTTCAGCCCCCTGTTAAATCACAATATTATCTTCATCAAGATAATTAAGTTCTGCTACAAGCTCAAGACTGGTTATTTTTGGTAATTTTTGAAAAAAAGTTAATTCTATTTTTTTTGTTTGCTGTGAAGCTACAAAACCAGAACCGACTTGATTAACAGCCACAGTATCTGAACCTGATTTTAAAAATATCAAAACATTTACATTATCATAAGAAAAAGCTGAATTATTTTGCAAGTCAAAAACTACTCTACTAATGGCAATCTCATCTTCCAAGCCTAAATCCTTTGACGTAATGTATTCAATGTTTTTTGTTTCTAATAAAAAACGCTCATTTCTTAAGCTTTCATAATTCACTTCTTTAATCCATTCAATATTTGTGATTAATACATTTGCAACTTGGTTGCCATCTTTTACATTCAAATCCAAAACAGTTTTTTTCTGAGCTGGCATAATAAATCCGGTTCGTTTTTCAGTTTGGCTATTCAACAATTGGAATTGGTAATCAAACCTTGCCCACCATTTATCATTTGGATTAATAATCTCTGCCACAATATCATAATTTTCATTATTTCTATAATTCTTGACAGTCCCTATTTGAATATCTGTAGGCAAACTTACACTTCTTGAGCTCTCATAATCATTGCTTATTATAGTCAAGTTTTTTTCAATATTTTTATAATTCTCTTGATCAATACCGAAATTAAAAACTAAAACATAAGTTAAATATGAAAATACCAATAGATTAATCACCACCAATATCACTTTTAAAATGTTTTTCAAAAGTAATTTGTGAGTCACAAACCAATATGATATACCTAGTTTTTGTTCGTAAAATTGATTTTCCCCTGACATAAACTAATTTAAAATTTTGAATTAAAAATTTTGAATTTATAGCCATATTATATCATTTTTTAAATTTAAAGTAAAAAACAAGACTTGAGCATTTAATTATTTAATGATATAATAATTGAAAGAGCGATGCATATCGCTTATTTAATAATTATAATTTTTCAAAATAATGGCTAAAAAACCTAAAAAAAAACCTGCTAAGCCAAAAAAAATAAAAAAACAATCTAACTCAAGTGAATATGGCGCCAAGCAAATTACTGTATTGGAAGGCTTAGATCCGGTTCGAAAAAGACCAGGGATGTACATCGGTAATACTGCTGAAGCTGGCTTGCATCATATGATTTGGGAAGTTGTTGATAATGGATTTGACGAAGCAATGGCAGGCTTTGCTGATTTAATTACAATAACCCTAAATGCAGATGGCACAGTTTCAGTAACGGATAATGGCCGTGGTATTCCAGTTGAAAAACATCCTGTGACAAAGGTTTCATCATTAGAAACTGTCATGACCAAGCTTCATGCTGGTGGTAAATTTGGTGATAGTGGCTATAAAGTTTCAGGTGGTCTTCATGGGGTTGGTGTTTCTGTAGTAAATGCCCTTTCAGAATATGTACGAGCTGAAGTTAAAAGGGATGGAAAACTTTGGGTTCAGGAATATAAAAGAGGTAAACCTTTAAAAAATATTAAAGCAGTCAAAGCAGCCAAAGGGACAGGAACCAGAATCACTTTCAAACCTGATACTCAAATATTTACTGTGACTGAATTTAATATTAAGACAATCATAAAACATCTTCGACAACAAGCTTATTTAACTAAAGGAGTTAAAATAATTATCAAAGATGAAAGAAAAAAGAAAGATCCAAGAGAGTATAGTTTTTATTTCGAAGGTGGTATTGCTTCTTATGTTCGTTACTTGAACCACAAAAAAGAACCAAAACATGAAAATATTTTTTATATTCAAAAAGAATTGGATAATGTTCAAATAGAAATAGCCTTGCAATATGTTAATGAATTTAATGAAACTACTTTTACCTTTGCAAATAATATCCACACTACTGAAGGTGGAATGCATTTAGTTGGGTTTAAAACTGCTTTAACCAGAACCTTAAATAATTTTGCCAGAAACAAAAACATTCTAAAAGAAAAAGATGAAAATTTAACTGGTGATGATACTAGAGAAGGTTTAACTGCAATAATCAGTGTTAAATTAAAAGATCCTCAATTTGAAGGACAAACCAAATCAAAACTTGGTAATGCTGAGATCAAGTCTATGGTTGATTCTGTCATGACTGAAAATTTTGGTATTTTTCTTGAAGAACATCCACGTGATGCAGAAAATATAATGAGCAAATGTCTTTTAGCTGCCAGAGCCAGAGCTGCTGCCAAAAATGCTCGTGACACTATTTTACGTAAAGGTGCTCTTGATGGACTTACTTTACCTGGAAAATTATCAGATTGTTCTTCTAAGGGTAATGAAAACACTGAACTTTATATTGTTGAGGGAGACTCTGCTGGAGGTTCAGCTAAACAAGGTCGCGAAAGAGAATTTCAAGCTATCCTACCGCTTCGTGGTAAAATATTAAATGTTGAAAGAGCTAGAATAGACAAAATGCTAGCTAATAATGAAATAAAATCACTAATTATTGCACTTGGTACAAATATTGGTGAACAATTTAATATTGAAGATTTACGTTACAATAAAATTATTATCATGACAGATGCTGATGTTGATGGAGCTCATATTAAAACACTATTATTAACCTTGTTTTATAGATATTTCCCTGAATTAATAAATAATGGACATATATATGTTGCCAAGCCACCACTCTACAGCGTTGGGAAAGGTAAAGATGTAAAATGGGCTTATTCAGACGAAGAAAAAGATGCCATTGTTGAAAAACTATTGCAAGAAAAAGAAGTTAAAGCTGCTCAAAAAGTAACTAAAAAAGAAAAGAAAAACGAAGAAACTGAATCTGAAGAAGAAGCTATCGACGAAACAGTTGATCAAGATATGGAAATTTTAAAAACAAAAGCAGGCACAAGAATAAATATCCAAAGATATAAAGGTCTTGGTGAAATGAACCCTGATCAATTGTGGACCACAACAATGGATCCTGAAACTCGTATTATGAAAATAATTAATATTGAAGATGCTGCTAAAGCTGATGAAGTTTTTGACATTTTAATGGGTGGTGAAGTTGAAAATCGCAAACGATTTATCCAGTCTCATGCCAAGTCAGTTAAGAACTTGGATATCTAAAATAGCAACTCAAAAAGCGAATTTAAAAATTCGCTTTTTATAAATATATGATTGAAAAACTACCTGCTTTTTCAAAAAAAGAAAATGAAGATATAAACCGCCGTGATTTCTTAGAAAAATCAGGTAATTCAATTCTAGGTTTTAGTTTGCTAAATTTTAAAATTGGCGAAAAGAAAATGGAGAACACTTATTTATTATCCGGACTTTTAGTGAAAAAAATAATGAAGAAATTATTTTATAAATACTTCAACATTTTTTTTCTCAAAATATTTTCCCAGCAAAACTATCATTTTAACCTTGACTCCTTTTGTCTGTTTTAGAAAAATATTCAGTTCATCAAAATTTATATCACTAATCTTAAGATCAATAACTTCACTTACAATTAGACTAAAATCAAAAACTAAAAAGATTATTTGTCTATGTTTTTTATTCTTAATTTTAATAATAATTTTCTCTATTTCTTTACGAAATAAATAACTGGTGTTTATTTTGATATCTTGTAGATTATCTAATTTATATCGAGTTCAGCTATTAAAAAATCGCCAGTCCTTAAACATGGCGATTATTTTACGTAATTTTTGATCTATAATTCTTCAATCAGTTCATTGATCAACGCTTGTAGAGGATGATCTTCCTCCTGAAAATTTTCCTTAATTTTATTCAACCCCTCTATTGCCTCTTTGACATGTTTCTCCGACATAATCATAGTAGAGAGGACTTGGGTTAGTGCAGATATGTAGCCTCTAGCAATAAGGGCAGCTTCTACCGCACTATCTTCATTTTCATTCGCAATTGCAGTTTCGATCTGATCAATGCCAGTTTCTAGCATAGCGAGAATGACCTCATGTGCTAATTTCTTATTATCTTCACTCATTTTCCAATCCTCCTTAAACTAAATTTTCCAAATTTCGCCACGACACCCTCATGACAAGGTTATCATCAAAATGAAAGATTTTAAATTATAGCATGTTTATAAAAAAAAGTCAAGTAAATGGGGCTCTTTAACAACTTTGGACAGTGAAAATATATAGTTTTTGTACTAAAATTAGCATAAATTAATCAATATATTATGACCAGAACTATACCCATTAAAATGTTACAAATAAAAAAGCTGCTTATTA
>JAUVKC010000087.1 GCA_030592165.1 Candidatus Buchananbacteria bacterium
GGATATTGTGACATAGATATTTAAATTCTAACTTAATTTTACCTATAATCTTAGGTAAAGTCAAAAGGTTGACTAAATATATTATTTTTTTGCTTAATCATTGATTTAAACAATTCAAACATGATATACTTGCTAAATAAATATACTTTATGCGTGTACCAAAAAGAAGATACGATACAAACCCGCAGCAAAATTTTGATCCACATATCACCCAAAAACAAGCCGACGAAATGCAAGCTAATTTGGTAAAATTGATAAAAGTTATCAGACCTAAATTAGCTAATGAAGTTGCAGAACATGCTAAGCTAGGTGATTTTTCAGAAAACGCTGCATATCAAATGGCTAAAGGTAAATTACGAGGTGTAAATAACCGTATTTTGGTTTTGCAAAATAATTTAAACAAAGCCATCATTATAAAAACAGATAAAAAAAACAAAACCGTCTGTCTTGGTTGTCAGGTCAAGGTTGAGACAAATGGTCAGCAGTCCATATATACAATACTTGGTTCGCAAGAAACAAACCCTGATAACTGTATAATCTCACATCTCTCCCCCATAGGTTCAGCGTTATTAGGTCATAGAGCTGGTGATAAGGTTGAGGTGGAAATAAATGATAAGATAATAAAATATAAGATAATTGAAATAATATAAAACACCTAGTCATTTGACTAGATGTTTTATTATTGAAAATTTTTATATTTTTGTTATTATCACTACTTTTTCAATAAACTTCACGGGAATACCTTTCTCTGGAGAACCAATTCCACCTATATCTGGATCATAAAAAATTTCTGATTCATTTACTGTTTTAATTTCATATTTTATCTTATTAGCTTTTTGTAATTTATCTAAAAGTTCAACAGAAAGTTCAGCCTGTTCATCAGTATGTTTTTTTAGATCAAGAAATTTTTTAGGGATTTCATTGCCTAAAAAAACCTCTTTTTGTAAAGGAAAAAATCTTACTTCACCATTTTTTTTTAAAACACGCAAAATCTCATCCATAGCCTTATGAGCAATTTCTTTATTTTCTGGAAAAAAAATTATCGGCATAGCACATCGTGAAACAATCAAATCAAAAGATTCATCTTTAAACGGCAGATTTTCAACTTTTGCTCTAACATGTTTTTCTTGAGTTTTGGCTAATATTTGTGGTGGTATATTAGCTCTTAATTCATTTAATTCTTCTTGATAAGAATTGGGCTGTTCAGGTGTAGAAAATTCAGTTACTGGTGGGAAAAGCCTTTTTGGCTCTATTGAGTAAACATTATCAATCCCAGCCATGGTCGCACTAATTGGAAAAACTAAGTCATCACCTGCTGCAACATCAAGGATTTCTTTGTCTTGTAAATCATCTAAGTCTAAATCATACGATTCCAAATGTCGCTGCATTTGAAAATCATAAAATCTTTTGACTTCTTCCTTGGGACTTTTTTCGTGATTTATTTCAAAATTCATTTTTCATTTTGTTATATTTTTAATAAATGTCCATTATTTTTTAACCATTTTCTTTCTGTTTTATAATTTGGCAAAATATCCTCTACTAATGACCAAAAATGGCGTGAATGGTTTCTATGCTTGAGATGGGCAAGTTCATGGACGACTACATAATCTATCACTTGATGAGGTGCCATTATAAGTCTCCAGGAAAAATTAAGCCCTCCTTTAGGATTACATGATCCCCAATATGTATGAGCATTACTTATTTTAATACCATTATGTTTAAGGTCAATATTTTGAGAATAAATATTAACTTTGGCAATAACTGTTTCAATGGCTTTTTTCTTATACCAATTTTCAATAATAATTTTTGACTGACTGGCTAATTCTTTAGTAATTAATAAATCTGTTTCACAAACAATAATATCTTCTTTTTGATCATTAACAAAATTTAATTTATAAGTATCTCCAAGATATAGAAAATCCTCACCATCGATATATTGTTTGGCAATAATTTCATTAGATTTTCTCAACATTTCACTTTGTTGTTTGTTTATCCAATCTTTTTTCTCATTAATTACTTTATCAATATAACTTTGACTAACTTTCATAGGAGCTCGCACTATTAAACTAGCATCACTGGTTATTTGCAAACCAATACTTCTTCGGCGTGAGCGGATGATTTTATGTGGGGGGATCTTAGACATGGATTTAATATTATTCTTATGTTCATAAATACGATGTTATAAAGAATTAATTACGCCTACATACAGGGTACCAGATTTACTTGCCATTATGTAAATGTAATAATTACGAATTTTAACCATGTTATTTAAAAAATTAATTACAAAACGCCGCCCCCCCCATCATTTCGACCGAGTATTATTAAAACAAAGAGGTAAGGTTCAAATTATTATTTAATTTTCCGTAATCTCCTGAACTCGTCCGACCTGTCCGTCAGTCAATCTCACTTTTATCCCGTGATGATGTTCAGGGCTATTAGTTAATATATCCGCGACAATACCTTCAGTTAACATATCAGTCCCCTGATTCAGCTTTAAAATAATAGCAACCTTAAGACCAGGATAAATTTCGTTACGATTTGTTATTGGCATATATTATAGATTTCGTTCTTAAAAAATGATTTAATTATTTATTTTCAGCTTCATTTTCCATAATTTCTAAACGGTCATAATAATCAGATATTTCCTTTAAATGCGCCCAGGCGATTTTTCCTGTCATAACTGGATCATCATTAGTCACATTTGTTTGTGGATCAACAAGGCCGTGTTCTAATTCTACGTTCATACCAGCTGTAAACTGGGCTAAATCGTAATCAACTTGATCAAAATCAAGACCGATTTGTGTTGCTACTTTATTAGCCTCATCTTCTGTGAATTGTTTTTTCTCCATAAATTTATAAATTAATTTTAAAATATTTTAGATAAGATTTTAGTCTTTAATTAATAATTAATTATAACATATAATAGCTAATTTAAAATTTAAAAACGCCTCAATTATTTGGGACGTTTGTTTTTCCCCTTTTCAGGGGGTTTAAATTGTAAAATCTTTGCAAGCGGACGGAGATCGGCTCCTTCACCAGATAGTAGGTATTGAACAATAAGTTCTGTAGCCTGTTTGGTTTCGCCTCGACAAACCAAACAATTCTTGAAATGGGTCATCAGTTGTTTAGCTTCAGCTTCGCTATAGTCCTTAATCTCTTTACCAATCTCCTGCATCATTTTTTCTCGTTTTTCACATTTTTGCATTCTTCCCTCCTTGTTTAGTAATGAAAATCATTATTCAAAATATCTATTCTTTGCCTCAGTATATTCACAAAAATCACATTCCGCCCCTGCTTCAGGCATTATATCAGATTCTAAACATTTATGGGCTTCTATTATCTTACCTTCAACCCAATCATCTTTACCTGTATAAGGTATAACATTAATATCAAATTCTATTTTACTGTCAAAAGCCTCTGCGTCTGTTTTACCAGTACAATACACAAAATAACCAGTATCTGATACCTTGAGATCATTTTGGCGTAGTAACCATTGATAAACTTCCATTTGACGTTTATAAGTATCCTGCCAGTCCTGATCAAGTTCTTTGACAGCTTCGTCTTTAGCAGTTGCTTTATAATCCACAACTATATACTCCCCTTTTGAATTTATCCAAAGGTCATCGATAGCACCACAGATTATCATACCAGTTGGTTCGTGTAAGCATTGCACACCTTCAAAAACATAACGCCACATGTCTATGCTTTTATGCATAGCTGGTAAGGCGTCTAATTTATACTTATTTTGTAAAGGATGAGGTGTGCCGTCAGCTCGATGAATATCAAATTCTTTTTTTAGTAGTGTATCAACAGCTGTATTTAAATTAAACGGAAACCCACCTGGTTGTTTTGTACCAAGTTTGTTATCAATATAAAAACATCTAGGACATTTGATAAATAAGTCCAGTTTTGATCGTGAGAGTTTCCATTTTCTACCGCCGTA
>JAUVKC010000059.1 GCA_030592165.1 Candidatus Buchananbacteria bacterium
CGATACTATGTACGCCTGCTTTCCAATCTGGTGACGCCGGTTCGATTCTGGTTACTCTCTATTATACCTTATTACCTCTATGTTTTTTTTATGTTGTTATATTGCACTTCAAAACAGATTTTACAACACACCTCTTGACATTATCATAGAAATATGCTATACTAAAAGAGTTATAGTCTATAAATTTGTAAAAACCAAAAAGGAGGATATGTTATGTCAAGTAAGGTAGGTGTAAAAGCAATGTGTTTGGTCTGTGACGGTACTGGGTTAGAACCACTTAATAAACCTGGATTGTGTCAAATTTGCGATGCTTGTGACGGGGAGGGATTTACCACCATAACTTATATTGCATTTGATAAACGAAAAGATGATGCCACTCAGACCCATGTTGTTATTGGGTTTGGGGCTATGGGGACGCATGTTAAAAAACAAGAATGGGCAAGGGGAGACTACGAAGGCTAATTCACATCATTGTTTGTTATAAAAGACAAACAAGCTGTTCAGTAATTATTTATTGAACAGCTTTTTTGTTTTGCCAAAGCAACACATTTATGATAAAATTTGTTTATAATTAACAGATTAGCTTAATGGCTAGTTTAATTTTATTTTTTTATATGGCAAGACGAAGAAGTCGTAAATTAGAAAAATTACGAAAGAAAAAATCAAGTAAAAAAGGTCCAAAAATGGAAATCCATCCGGAGACAAAACGCTGGATTTTTATAATTTCTCTTTTTGCAATTGCTGGAATTAGCCTTTTGGGACTTTTTGATTTGGCTGGTAGTGTCGGAGAATTTATTGATAGTGTATTGTCATTATTTTTTGGTTGGTTAAAATTTTTATTTCCAATAGCTTTAGTTTTATGGGGATATTTTTTACTTAATAAAAAGATAATTATAACACCAGTAAATTATTTAGGTTTCATATTTTTCACCCTTAGTTTTACAGGTTTAATACATTTGATTATTCCTTTTGCAGATGCTGTTTTGGCAGTTGATCAAGGCAGAGGAGGTGGTTACATTGGTCTGTTTTTAAGTTATGCTTTTCAAAATGTAATGGGATTTTGGGCTAGTTTAATTGCTTTAATAGCGATTTTTATTATTTCCTTACTTTTAGTTATTAATGCCTCAGTAGATGATTTGAAAAGATCAAGAACTCTTTTAGGTAGGTTGTTAGGTAAATCATTTCATGGTATCTCTGTTGTTTACTATAATATTAAATTAAAGCTAGTCAAAGAACCGAAGGAAGAAGAAGATGAGGAAGATTATTATGAAGAGGAGGTACAAGAGGAAGCAGTTGAAGAAAACGAAGAAGAGGAACAAGAGAATGTTGAATTTGCTAATAAAAAAGTTAAAGGTAAGGTTCTTCCTGCTAAAGATGAAGAAATAAAACTTGATGCTCCAAAACAAAGAACAGTTTTTAAAAAGATTGATTTACCTTTTGATTTACTTGATGGTAAGGTTGGTAAACCAACCTCTGGTAATATTGCTGCAAATAAACAAATAATTCAAAATACCTTAGAAAGTTTTAATATACCAGTTGAAATGGCTGAGATTGCAGTAGGTCCTACGGTTACTCAATTTACTTTAAAGCCAGCTGAAGGTGTGAAGCTTTCAAGGATCACTGCTTTATCAGATGATCTTGCCTTAGCTTTAGCAGCGCATCCTTTGAGAATTGAAGCTCCGATTCCTGGAAAATCACTGGTTGGGATTGAAGTTCCCAATCAATCAGTTGCTATAGTTAGGTTACGTGAACTATTAGAAAGTCCTGAGTTTAAAAAACGTAAAACTAATTTAGCCATACCGATTGGTCGTGATGTTTCAGGAAATACTATGATTGGTGATTTAGCAAAAATGCCCCATGTCTTAGTAGCAGGTCAAACAGGTTCTGGTAAATCAGTTTGTTTACACACTATTATTGTTAGTTTGCTTTATCAAAATGGACCTGACACCTTGAAAATGATTATGGTTGATCCAAAAAGAGTTGAAATGCCAGCGTATAATGATATCCCTCACCTTTTAACGCCGGTTATTACTGATTTGAAAAAAACAGTTAATGCCTTGAAATGGACTTTGGCTGAAATGGATAGACGATATCAGTTTTTAGAAAAATTTGGTAAACGTAATATCCAAGATTACAATAAAGTAGCTCAGGAAAAAATGCCATATATTGTTTTTATAATTGATGAAATGGCTGATTTAATGTCTAGTATGGGTTCAGATGTTGAAGGGTTAATTATCAGACTGGCTCAAATGGCACGTGCTGTAGGTATTCATTTAATTTTAGCTACCCAAAGACCTTCTGTAGAGGTTATTACAGGTTTGATTAAAGCAAATATTCCTTCTAGAATAGCTTTCGCAGTAGCTTCTTTAATTGATTCCCGAACAATACTAGATTACGCTGGTGCAGAAAAACTAATTGGTCGAGGTGATATGCTCTATACTTGCGCTGAACTTTCCAAGCCAAAACGTTTGCAAGGTGCTTTTGTTGGAGATCCTGAGGTTAGAAAAGTTGTAGCGTATTTGAAAAGTAATAGTGATGAGCCAGATTATGAATTAGGTGTAGTGGAAAAACAAACTAAAACAAATGGCGATGGTACAGTAGATTTTTCTGATCCAGATGAAGGAGATGAATTATTTGATGATGCTAAAGAGCTTATTTTACAAGCAGGCAAGGCTTCAACCTCATATTTACAAAGAAGACTTAAAATTGGCTATTCTAGAGCAGCCAGAATAATGGATTTACTTGAAGAGGCTGGTGTTATTGGTCCACCTGATGGGGCTAAACCTCGTGAGATACTAATTACTGAAAAAGAAGTTTCTTCAGATGAGGATTATGAAGGTCCTGAAATGAAACCAGTGAATCCAGCTGATTTAGATTTTGAGGAATCAGAAGAAATGGTGAAGTGGTAGAACAAGATGAAGTAGATGAAGAAGAGGAGGTAGAAGAAACAGAGGAAGAAGGTGAACAAGAAGATGGAGTAGAAGAAATAGAGGAAAAAGCGGATGATAAAAAAAATGATTGGGGTGAATGGTAATAAAATGGCTTTGGGCTCTGGGTTTTGAGCATTACGCTTACTAGTCTATAAGTCCGTAGCTTTATATTTATAAATTATGAAAAATGAAACATTTGGTCAGGTTTTAAAAAGATATCGAACTAATGAAAATATTACAATTAGCAAGATTGAAGAGGAAACAAAAATAAGTCGTAGAATGATTGAAGCTATTGAGAATAATGATTATAATAGATTTCCTGAGGATTTGTATATCCGTAATTTGATAAAGGTGTATGCAACTTATTTATCATTGGATTATAATAGACTTTTATCTCTTTACGAAAAAGGTAAAGAAAATACTTCTCAAGAAAAAAAACCTGTTAAAATTAACAAGCCGACAAAAGTATATTTAACACCAATAATAGTTAGAAATGCGGTAATTATAATAATTGTTTTATTATTACTAATATATTTAGGTTGGCAAGTCAATAAAATATTTGAAGCACCTGAATTGATAATTAATGAACCCCCACAAGAGACTATTATCACTGAAAATTTTATTGAGGTTAAAGGTTCCACAGAAAAAGAAGCTCAGGTGTTTATAAATGATAAGGAGGTATTTTTAGATTCAAACGGTCAATTTAAAGCAACTCTGGATTTGCAAAAAGGTTTAAATATTATTAAAATAAGAGCAACTAAGAAACATAGTCGTGAAAATATAATATATCGTGAAGTACTTGTTCAATAATTTATTAATAAATAATATACGAATATGCCAAAGAAATCAGATCAGGGGGACGGAAATGGTAGGCAAAAAGCTGCAGAAGTAGCTATTTCACAAATTAAAGAACGTTTTGGGGATGGAGCTATAATGAAGTTTGGTGAAGCTAAAGCAATGCAGGTTGACGCGGTTACAACAGGTTGCTTGTCTTTGGATTTGTCATTAGGTGTTGGTGGTGTTCCACGAGGTAGAATAATTGAAATTTTTGGACCTGAAGCCTCAGGTAAAACAACTTTAGCCCAGCATATTGTTGCTGAAGTGCAAAAACAAGGTGGTATTGCTGCTTTTGTTGATGCTGAACATGCTCTTGATCCTGAATATGCTAAGAAAATAGGAGTCAATATTGACGAACTTTTAATTTCACAACCTGATACTGGAGAACAGGCCTTAGAAATCGTTGAGACATTAGTTCGCTCAAGTGGAGTAGATGTTATAGTTGTTGATTCAGTCGCAGCCTTAACACCAAAAGCAGAAATTGAAGGTGAAATGGGTGATCATCATATGGCGTTACAGGCACGTTTAATGAGTCAGGCTTTACGTAAACTTGCTGGGATTATTTCAAAATCAAATACAATTTTGATTTTTATTAACCAAACAAGACATAAGATAGGTGTGTTTTTTGGTAATCCTGAAACAACAACCGGTGGTAATGCTTTGAAATTTTATTCTTCTATTAGGATCGAAGTTAGAAGAGCAGCTCAGATTAAGCAGGGTGATAAATTTATTGGTAACCGAGTTAAAGCTAAAATAGTGAAAAATAAAGTAGCTGCACCATTTCAAAATTGTGAATTTGATATTATGTATAACGAAGGGATTTCAATTTCTGGTGATGTGCTTGATTTAGGTGTAGAACATGGAGTAATTAAGAAAAATGGAAATACTTATAGTTATGACGATCCTAAAGAGGGTGATATTAAGTTAGGAGTCGGCCGGGAAAATGCTAAGACTTACCTTAAAGACGATAAAAAATTGATTAGTAAAATAAAAAAACAGATTACAGCAGTGGTGGAATAAGGAACAATGGACAATTTATAATTAGTAATGCACAATTAAAAAAATCCTCGTCATTTGGCGGGGATTTTTTGGTTGACAAAACTACTAAAATGTGATAGTATTAAGTATAAATCTTTGAAAATAAAATACAGTCTTTTTTTGAATAAACTATCAAATAACAAGGAGGTAATTACTATGACTAAATGGTTTGGCGAATATGGTCTTGGGTGTTTGTTGCTGATAGTAATTGTTTCTTGTGTCAGCACCTGTGTTGTTGGCAATAAAATGATTACAACTAACAAAATAAATTATTTTGTAGCAATCCAGGATTTAAAAGAAAACGCCAAAAAAGGAAAAAATCCAAAGTATCAGCTTATAAAAGCTAATTCCCCAGCTGATAAAGGGACTAAGGCCGAAATTATTGACCAGTACAAAAAGTATGCCAAAAGTAGCTACAGAGCACAAGGTATGAAGAATCTTCGTTCATTCGATAATGTTTTTACAAAAGCATCTTTGACCTACGGCATTGATAAGGATTTGCTTTACGGGATCGCCTCGATTGAGTCAAACGGTGATCCTTCGGTAATTTCTAAAAAGGATGCTATTGGTCTTATGCAGTTAAGGTCTTTTCATGACAAATTAAAAGGACCTTGCAAGATTTTACGTGTAAATAAACTTGATCTTCAAAATCCTTTGCATAATGTGTATGCTGGTAGTCATCTTTATGTTAATTACACAAAAAGAATGAAAGGTGATCCATTGCTAGGTTTAGTTGCCTATAACTGGGGTCCAAATCGTGATGCGATAAAAAATGCTTCCAGTTATGAATCTGCAAAAAGCAGAATTAATGTAGGCGTAAGAAAATACCCCATTAAGGTCATGGCTGCAACTTTATTGAAAAAGGTTGAAGACAAATATGGCAAAATACTTCCCTACACCAAGGAAAACAAAAAAAAGATCCAGGCAATTCGTTTGCCAGGGATCGATTACAAGGCTATTCAATAAAAAGCCAAAACCCCGTCTCATAACTGAGGCGGGATTTTTCTTTTAGTTAAAAGTAGAAAGATAGAAAGTAAGATAAATTTTAAACTTTATAAACTAATTAACTTTTAACTAAATTAAAAAACACCAGCGTTACCATGATCACTCATGTATTCACGCTGGCGTTTGCCTTTGTCCCTTTTGGAACGTTCCTTGTCTTTTTTCGACAAGATTTTCAAGTGAGCCTTACGACCGAGTTTGTCGCTTTGTTGCCGAGGCATCCATTTCTTTTGTTTTTTCTTTTTGCCCATCTTATTTCCTCCTTATGAAATTGTTATGGCAGTATAGCATGTTTAAAGGCTGATGTTAATCCTTTTTAAGCGGGTAGCGATGAATTTATTTGTCACTTTATTCTCACCTAGAATGAATTCAGAGCTACTCGTAAGGTCAAGTTTCTTCCTTGACTTTTTTAATATTTGATGTTAAAATTCAGAATCAATTCCAGATAGGATTTTGAAAATAAAATACATATAAAAATTAATAGGAATACAGAACTTAAACTAAGGGAGGAAACG
>JAUVKC010000074.1 GCA_030592165.1 Candidatus Buchananbacteria bacterium
AATTGCAGTAATTACGACAGTTATTACAACTAAAACGATTTCGTCTTTTTTCCTTTTAAAAAAACTAGGCTTATTTTCTTTCTTGACAGCGAAAATATTAACTAAATTTTTATTCTTATAAATATAAACTACTGGTAAAAATAAAACAGATAATAAAATATATATAATATATATAATATATGCAAGACCAAGGTGATTAAATACATTTAGTGCAATCAATATACCAACTAATACAATCGCTAAAACAAGGGGTGATAAATATACAATATAATCCTTAAGAATAAAATTTGCAAACTTTCTTTTTCTTGATAGGAGTAATTCCTCCAATTTAGCAACTACACCTAATGTAGTTACATTTTCCTCACTTGCAGAAATTCCATGACACCACCCTCCCAAGTGAATAGATATGTAAGGAGAAGATGATTGAATTGATAAATTTTTTAAAGTATTATTACCCAAAAATTCCTTAAGTTCTTGTATACTATTAAACTCATGAGTGTTTGTTTCCAATGTTAAATCACCCGAAGAAACATCTTTCAACACATCACAAATTTTTTCTATATCATCAATATACAAATTTAATAATGGTAAGTTTTTTGTTATAGATTTTGTCTTTTCTTTCATAAAATTTAATTATTTTTATTAGTAATTCTATCCTATCACCACCACAAACTCACCTTTTGTAGTGTCATTATTTAATTGATTTAAAACTTGTTCAATATCACCTCGATAGACTGTTTCAAATTTCTTGGTTAATTCACGAGCTACTACAACTTTTTTTTTCAAATCTAGTTCCTGTAATTTATTTAAAGTTTTTATAATTCGGTGAGTTGATTCATAAAAAACTGAAGTAAATTTATTGCCAATAATTTCTTTTAAAATAGTTTCTTTGCCCTTTTTATGTGGTAAAAAACCATAAAAAACATATTTATCAGTTCGTAATCCAGAAATTGATAAAGCTGAAATAACAGCGGAAGCACCTGGAATTGGTATAATCTTTATCTCATCACCCAAATCTTTAAGTAACTGATCAATTAATTTATTACCTGGGTCAGAGATCCCAGGAGTACCTGCATCAGAAATTAAAGCTAAATCTTTACCTTCTTCAAGTAAACTAATTATTTTTCTTACTTTAGAAACTTTTGAATGCTGAAAATATGAAATAGTCGGAGTTTTAATCTGATATTTTTCTAAAAGTACTCTAGAAACACGGGTATCTTCACACAACACAAAATCAACATCCTTTAAAATATCTAAAGCTCTCAAACTAATATCTCTCAAATTCCCAATAGGTGTTGCGACTATATATAAATTCATATTTTTATAGTGGATAATCAATAGTTACTTTACCAGCTTTATAATCTTCTACCCTTTTTAAAAACTTTTCACCCTCAATTAAATTTAAACCAAACTCATTTAATATTTCTTTTAAATTTGGTTCGTGAATTTCACTGTCATCTTTTTCAGCTAAAAATTCAACTTCCATCAAATAAGCAAAATTCTCAATATGCTGTAAACAAACGACATAATCATAATCGTTAAAATTATATGTGAATTCTTGTTTGTGTTTTAAAGTTTTGGGATTTGGTGTTAATGGCAGTAAATCAAAAACATAGCGAAAATGATCAAGGGTGTCTTTATTAGGTAATGGTATTTTTATTTCCTTCCGCACACATCTTGTAACTAATCCCTTTTTTGTAACAATTTCTATTGTTTTATCAGAGTAACGCAAACGGACATCTGTTTTATCCTCGTCAGCCTTGTAAAATTCAGTTGTAATTGTTTCCTTATTAAATAACTTATATTTATCATCACTATTTAATAATTCGTTTAATTGATCATACTTTTTTTTATCAAAAATTGATTTTAATTCGATCTCATAAACTACCTCAGGTTTTGTATCCATTTTATTTAAAAATTATTTCTTATATGAGGTAATTTTAGCAAACTTATCCATATTTTTCAACTAAAAAACCCCTCTATTAATAAAGGGGTTGGGGTGACTCTTAGTCATCAAGATCGCCAGTAGTAGGTTCATAGTATTCATACAATTTATCACATTTACAAGGTTCACTGTCACAAATTGGACATTTATCTTCAGGCATTTGTTTTGATATTAATTTTTATTTTATATCTATGATTATAAAAACTTGACATAAATATGTCAAGTTTTTTTTATTTTTTCTACATTATTTTTTAAATTTTTTGCTCAATTTCTAAATTAGAATCAATAACCCAAGATCACTTTGATAACTCTATAGCTATCTGATAAATTTCAAATTTTTCTAGTTTCAAGTAAATTAAGTCCTATCTCAGGTATCTTACGAGTAACAAATATTTTATATTTTGTCATAAATATTTATTTTCACTTTATTCAAATCTTTTTTATTAGGTAATTTAGTCAACAATCCATTTTTAGCTCCTGAAAGCTGGATCACTCCATCAGAATTTAAAACTGCTAATCGTAAAGCATAATCCCAATCAGATTTCAAAATCATTCCAGCACAAAAACCAGCACCAAAAGCATCTCCTGCTCCGGTTGTATTTACTGCTTTTGAATCTAAAGAATTTGCTTTGTAAATTACAATGCCATCTGTCAAATAAGCACCCTTTGCTCCATCAGTAATAATCACATATGCCTTGGTCATTTTAGCAAAAATTTTCATCATCTGTTTAATATCCTTTTTGCCAATTATTTTTTGGGCTTCTTCAAAATTGATATTAAAAATAGAAGCTTGTTTAATTAATGATTTTAATTTTGCTTTACCTAATTTTAATTCTTTACTCCCTGGATTCCAGGCAATTTTAATATTATTATTTTTCCCATGTGCAAATATCTTTTTTAAAACTGTTAGATTGCCACCAAGCGAAGAAATATAAAACCATTTAGATTTTAATTTTGGCCAATTAAAGTCTTGAACTGAAAAATTATCACTTGCACCCCTGTATACCAAAATTGTTCGATCACCACCAGCCGAAACCAAAGTAGTTGAATAGCCAGTTTTATGACTTTTATCCATAACAAGATTAGTCGTATTTATATTATTGGCAGCTAAAATATGCATAATTTCAGAGCCATAAATATCATGACCAATTCTTGAAACAACTGAGGTCTTTAAACCAAAATTTGAAAACGTATAAGCAGTATTAGTCGCTCCACCACCAGTTGCAAACTGAATATCTTGAATCTCAATTTTTAAGCCATGAGTAAAACACTCACCAATTCCGGTTTTAAATTTTTTTGATTTAATTAATTTTGAACCCTTAGCAATTATAAAAACATCTTTTGTTGCTGAGCCGATGGTTATGATGTCGTACATATATAATAGAAATTAGTAATTAGATATTAGAAATTAGGCTTTATTGCGAGACCCCAGAACAATTATTCTCTCTTTAATTATCTGTTTCATGTATTCTTTAGCTGGTCCAAGAATTTTCCTCGGATCAAACACGTCTGGCTTAGTTTTTATAATTTCTCTCACGCCAGCATCAAAAGCTAAGCGTAAATCAGTATCAGTATTTACCTTATTAACACCAAGCTTAACTACTTTTTTCATTAAGGCGTCATTTACACCTTTTGCATTTTTTAATTTTGCGCCATATTTCTTGGCGATATTTAACATTCTTTTATCAACTTCCGAAGCTCCATGCAAAACCAACGGGATTTTAACTTTTTTATTTATTTCTTTCAAACGCTCTAATTCTAACTTTGGTTCTTTGGTAAATTTATTTATACCATGTGAAGTACCGATTGCGATAGCTAAACTATCACAGCCTGTTTTTTTGACAAATTCAGCTGCCTGATCAGGATCAGTAAAAGCAGCATCTTTTTGTGAAACTGAAACAAAATCCTCAATACCGGCAATAGCACCTAATTCTGCTTCAACTGAAACACCTTTTTTGTGAGCTAAGGCAACTACTTTTTTAGTAATTTTTATATTTTCTTTATACTCTAATGACGAACCATCAATCATGATTGAGGTATAACCAATATCAATACATTTTTTTATTAAATCAAGATCCTTACCATGATCAAGATGTATAGCCACTGGTACAGGAGACAAAGATGCTATCCTATTTATGGCATAGATATATTCAAGTCCTGCGTATTTTATGGCACCTTCAGAAGTTTGAATAATCACCGGTGATTTTAATTCTACTGCAGCTTCAATAATAGCCTGAGTGATCTCAAGATTATTTGTATTAAACGCCCCAACCGCATAATTACCTTTCTGAGCTTTATTTAAAATAGATTTAGTTGAAGTTAACATTTTATTTTAATAATTTATAAACACGTTTTATAATCTCTTGTGAGTTAAGATTATATTTATCTAAAAGTTCTTGCGGAGTCCCTGATTCACCAAAACTATCAGGCATTCCAATAATCTTCATGGGAACAGGATAATTTTGCGAAAGTAATTCAGCAACAGCACCACCTAAACCTCCAGTAACCTGATGTTCTTCGATAGTTACGACAGCACCAGTTTTCTTAGCTGATTTAATTATTGTTTGTTTATCAAGTGGTTTAATTGTGTGGCAATTTATTACTTCTGCTTCAATTTTTTCTTTTTGTAATTCTTTAGCTGCTTTTAAAGCTTCGTAAACTAAAGGGCCGCAACCTATAATTGTCACGTCACTACCCTCTTTAAATATTTCTGCCTTACCGATTTTAAACGGAGTTTTAGCAGTAGTCATTACAGGTGTTTTTTCCCTGGCAAACCGTAAATAAACAGGTCCTTTAAGTTTCGCGGCTGCTAAAGTCGCTTTTTTAGTTTCAAGATAATCGCATGGAGCTAAAACAGTCATATTAGGTAAACAACGTGTAATTGCAAGATCTTCCAGTGCTTGATGAGTAGCTCCATCTGGACCAACTGAAATACCAGCATGAG
>JAUVKC010000063.1 GCA_030592165.1 Candidatus Buchananbacteria bacterium
CTTGATGGTCAAATAGAAACAAATGGATTTTTCATCATTGATAATCCAAAAGGTAAACTTAATAATTCTGGTGACCAAATAATTCTTTATGATAATAATGAAATAATAATTGATTCTATTTTTTACGGCGACTGGCAAAACAATCCAGACAATGCCCCTTCAGCAGAAGATCCTTATTCAGTGGCTAAAGATACTTCAAATAATTTTGTTGTTACTCAAACACCAACTAAAGGATCAATCAATCAAATAACTCTCATCCCAGATGAAGATAACCCTGATAAAAATATACCCTCTGAACCTCTTGAACCTGAAAACCCTAAATTTAAAAATAACCTAATTATTACTGAGCTTTACCCCAATCCGCCTGGAAGTGATCGTGAATATGAATTTATTGAGATAAAAAACGTCAGTCAATATGAAATTGATATTCAGGGATTAAAAATTGAAGATTCTGACAAAAATTATTACAGGGTCAAGCAGCTGACAATTTTAAAACCAAATCAATATTATTCAATCAATCGTCTGATCAGCAATATCGCCTTAAACAATAACAAAGAAACAATTAAACTCAAAGATCAAAACGATAAAACTATTCAAACTATAAAATATGATGAAGATCCAAATTTAAATGAAGCAGCTTCATTTGCTCTCATAGAAGATGAATGGTTATGGACAACTACTTCAACTAAAAATAATGATAATGTGTTTACACCACTTAATCATCCGCCGGTAATTGAAATCTATTGCCCTAAAGAAGTCATGGTCAATGAAGAATTTACTTGTGACGCCTCAGATTCATACGATCCAGAAAATGACAACATCAAGTTCGTGTGGGAAATTAACTCTCAAGAATTTAAAACTGTCCGGTTTCAATATGCACTCAAAGAAAAAGGTAGTTATAAAATATATTTAACATTAAATGATAAAAAATTTAAAGTTACTGATGAGCATAAAATTAAAGTCATTGATAATCAAACTGAAAATCAAACAGCTGACAAAAAAATAACCAGTAAAACTAAAACCGCAGTCTCCGATGATGTAGTAGAAATAACTTTATATGACATCCGTTTACTTGAAAAAAACACTAAAGTAATTACCCGAGGTATTGTCTCAGTACTGCCCAACACTTTTGGTAAAACCATAATGTATGTTGCCGGATCAGGCATCCAACTTTATATGTACAAATCTAACTGGCCACAATTAAAAATCGGCGAACTAATTGAAATCAAAGGAACCTTAAGTGAGTCTAAAGGAGAAACCAGAATCAAATTGTCAGGCAAAGATGATATCACAATAATTGAACAGCAAGAACCTCCCTTACCTTATTCAATCAAGGTATCTGACATAGGCGAGAACAATGAGGGTCATTTAGTTCAAATCAAAGCTGTCTTGGTAGAAAAAAACAACTCAACATTTGATGTCAAGGATGATACTGGGGAAGCCATAGTTTATATAAAACAAAATACAAAAATTGATAAAAAATTATTTAATGATGGAGATGAATTATTAATCACTGGCATTATCAGTCAAAATAATGATATTTATCAGTTATTACCCCGATCATCTAATGATATTGAAAAAATTCAAAATATTGTCACAGAAGACACTCCCTTAGAAATTTCGCAAAACACTAAAACAAAACCAATATTAAAATATTTAATCGCCAGCGCAATATTTCTGGTTATCGGATTATCAACAACCTTTTATAAGTCAAAGAAAAAAAGCAAACAACAACCAGGGTAACCCCAAATTCATGAGGAAGTAAAATCGCACAACTAATAAATTCGTTGATACCCACATAATATTGAGGAATTAAAAACCTCGAGATTTCTCTCGAGGAATTAACTAAAACGGTTATGGTCGGTCTTACACCTTCTGATGCAAAAACACGACACATAACGACTAGGTTTTAAGGGAGTCGGGAACCTCATTCCAAAGATTAAAGAGATCTTGCTCTGCTCCAAACTCTCTGGCAACGACCCTATTGATCGCGACGGCAAGTTTCAATCCCAAACTGTTACCCAAAACCTTGGCTGCGAAAATGCATTGATTTAATATTGCTTTCACTTCTACTGACATATCAGCCTCCTTCTTTCTTTCAAAAATTTCAATTATTTATCCTTACAATTAACAATTGTATCATAAAAATCGTATTTTGTCAAGTAATGAAGAATATAATTACCGTAATTACTCTTTAAAAATTAGTAATTTACCTAAAATTAGCCAAATTAAAAAACCCCGAGCATAACACCCGGGGTTTATCATCCACCTTCTGCTTCTAAAATTTGTTCTTTTGTTAGTTTACCGCTATCACGCATTTCATAATATACTTCTGGACATTCTAGAAAAAGACATTTGGAGCAGATATCACCGCTATCGCCTGTTCTTGTTGAACGTTCAAAACCACTTTCTTTACCACAATAACAGCAATAATAACGAATATAATGGTGACCCAAAAGGATCATCTTCAAAATTATTAACCAAGACCAGCATGACAAATCCATTGAATAATTTTTTATAAAATACTTTTGAATGATCTTTTTCATTGTAACCTCCTTAAATAAAAAAATACCAAAAAAACATATAAAAGTCAATAACCATCCATGGATTTATATATTGTTCTTTGACAACTAAAAAACAAAAACAAATTTAAAAAACTAACCGGCTTGTCATACTGGACTCCTGCCTAACGGCAGGCAGGTAGTCGAAGTATAGTCAAGCTAACAAAGAAAGTTAAAACTATGAAAAAACAAAACGACATTTTGGACAATTTTTCTGAAAAATTTCCACTTCTTAATCGTATCTATGATTTATATCAGCAAATGCCTGACATTTCAAAATCAGAAGAAAACACTTTAAGAAAAAGTTCTGAGATCACTATCTTGGAAATACTTGAACTAGTTGTGATTGCTACCCGACAAAGAAATGAAGAAAAACTTCAAACATTACGTCAAGCAAACAGAAAACTTGACACTTTAAAAGTGTTCGCTGATATGGCTAAAGAATCAAAAACTATCAAAGAAGATAAATATAGTGAAATCCAAGAATCATGTCAGTCTGTTGGTCGCATGATAGGTGGTTGGTTAAAATCAGCTGCTAATCCAGCAACAACAAAATAAAGTAATAAAAAAGTCCCCTAATCAAATAACAGGGGACTTTTTTTTGCCAAGTTTAGCAATACGTCGCTATTGACAAAATAGCAAAACTATGCTATACTATAAGTATAATTAAATTTTGCCATATCAAGTCCTTTACGACAATAACCAAAAAAAGGAGAATCCAGATGAAAAATTCAATGACTTCGGAAAACAACAAAAGAGTTGTCGAAATGATGAGTGACGTAGTCTCAGGCATCTTTAACGATATCGACCCCCTCCCCTTGAGTGAACAATCGAAAATGGTCTTAACCATGATCGTCGCCAGCACCGCAATGGAAAGGGACGGCAACATCATCAAGTTCAAACCTCTCAAACAATTGTCCGTCTCCTCCACCGCTAAGGCCAAAAAGACCAACGACGGAGTCGAAACAGAAATAATAAGCCCAAACAACAGCGACAAGGAAGTCGTCAAAGGAACCTGGCATTAAAACTGCCGCCCCAAAAAGCCACCAATACTACTGGTGGCTTTTTTAATAACAAAACCCCGATCTAAAAAAAGACCGGGGTTTGCTTTTGTAATAGTAAAAGAACATAAATTCTTCCTACGGATAGGAAGATGGTGCCGAGAGCGGGACTCGAACCCGCACGGACGATAAAGTCCAAGAGATTTTAAGTCTCTCGTGTATACCAGTTTCACCACCTCGGCAGGTTAGAAGCATCGGTTATATCAACTATGAATTATCTCAATGGTATCATATGTTATATAACCACAAATCTTATTTTTACGGAAGCTTCTAACCTGCCGAGGCCAGCGTTTTATGACTGACCTCTATTGTCAATTAAATAATTTTATTCCTGAGCGGGTGACCAGATTCGAACTGGCGACCTTTTCCTTGGCAAGGAAACATTCTAGCCACTGAACTACACCCGCTTAACAATTTACAATGATCAACTTATAATTCACAAAATATAAATGTAAATTAATTACATTATAATCTTTCTAAACTAAAAAGAAAAGATATTACTTTTCTGACTTAAGTAAAAAAAGTTTAACAAATTTTTTAAAAAAAATCAAGACCTAGCTTGTTTTTTCCTCTTAAAAAAGTTAAAATATTATCATATGACAATTGAGAACAATAAAAACGAAAGAATAGTTTCTTCTGATGAAGATTCAGAGGAAGTTGCTTTTGAAAATAACCTTAGACCAAAAAAACTAGCTGATTATATCGGCCAAAACAAGGTCAAAAATAATCTCAAAATTTTCATGCAAGCAGCACAAAAACGTGGCGAACCAATCGAGCACGTACTTTTGCATGGTTGCCCTGGTCTGGGAAAAACTACCCTAGCTCATATTATTGCTAATGAAATGGGTGGAAATATCAAAGTTACTACTGGCCCAACAATTGAACGAGCTGGTGACTTGGCTGCTATCTTAACTAATCTAGCTGACGGTGATATTTTGTTTATTGATGAAATGCATCGACTCAATAAAGTAATTGAAGAAGTACTTTATCCGGCTATGGAGGATTTTGCTCTTGATATAATTATTGGCAAAGGTCCAAGTGCCAGGACTTTAAGATTAGATTTACCAAAATTCACTTTAATCGGTGCGACAACTCGAATGGGTATGATTTCATCTCCACTTCGTGATCGTTTTGGCTCAAGCTATAAATTAGATTTTTATGAAAATAAAGATATTGAAGAAATCATCAGACGTAATGCAAAAATCTTAAACACTGAGCTGGATGATTTAGCTTGTTCACAAATCGCCAAACGTGCCAGAAAAACTCCTAGGGTTGCCAATCGTTTATTAAAAAGAGTCAGAGACTTTGCTGAAGTCAAAGCAGATGGTAAAATTAATGATAAGGTAGCCAAAGAAGCACTTAATATGCTGGAAGTAGATGAGCTCGGGCTTGATGATGTTGACCGCAAAATATTATCTACCTTAATTGAAAAATTTTCCGGCGGACCAGTTGGTCTTAATACTTTAGCTGCTGCTACTAGTGAAGAAATGGAAACTATCGAGGATATTTACGAACCATTTTTGATCCAACTTGGATTTTTGAACCGTACTCCAAGAGGCAGAACAGCTACAAAACATTGTTACCAACATCTTGGATTCACTCCTCGTCCTGAAAATAACTTAGACAAAAACCAGAATTCATTGATATAATAATAAAAATATTAATTTACACAAATGATTGAAATTTCATTAATGGCCTTATTAGTTTTATACTTAATTTTTGTTGCCATTTTTATTGTCTTTGCCATAGTAAATATCTACCATTTAATTGCTTTCGGTTTTTTAAGTTTTGAAAGTTTTTTCATGACATTTTTATTAATTGCCGGCACAATATTAATTTTATTTATAACTTATAAACTTGGCCTGGCAATCGATTGTTCACAAGCAATTGTGATATAAAAAAACAAAACCCATTACTAATTACTCATTACCATATTCAAAATGTATATAGAAAACCACATTCCAAACAGACAAAAAGATGAAAAACTAGTGCTTTTTTTACGACGGCACTGGCTTAATATTTTAGGTCATTGGTCAATGTATACTTTATTAGCTTTTATTCCAGTTGTTATTTATTTTTTCTTACATTATAAAGTTCCTGAGATTTTAGCTGGCACTTATTCTTATCCGTTTTTATTATTACTAGGTAGCTTATTTTATCTTTTTATATTATTATTTTTTTATAACGCTTTTATAGATTATTATCTTGATGTCTGGATTGTAACAAGCAAAAGAATTATTAATATTGAACAAAAAGGTTTATTTAACAGGGAAGTAGCGGAACACGAACTAGACAAAATTCAAGATGTAACAGCTGCTCAAAAAGGTGTTTTACAAACTTTCTTTTCTTATGGCAATGTAAATATCCAAACAGCTGGTGAAGTGCAACGATTTATTTTTCAACAAGTCAATGATCC
>JAUVKC010000007.1 GCA_030592165.1 Candidatus Buchananbacteria bacterium
GTGACAAGGTGATCCTTCGCTTATTGATAATATTTTGAGCGAATTAAACAAAGTTATAGCTCTGGATGACGGTGGGTGCACCTCCCGCCGTCTATTCCGAGTAATCGAGGAATCTCCCTGGATTGGGTGACAAGGTAATGTTTCTCATTTCGATGATGGGGGGATTTATCAACAATTGAATCATTTAAATATTTCCTGTATAATTGACTAATAATCTAATAATTAATTTTTTTAGTCATGTCAAAAATTCAGGAAATCTATGACCGTGTTAAACAATTTAAAGCAGAACAAAAAATTATCCGTGAAGCCTACAAAAATGAGCTGGATAATAATGCAGAGTATCAGGTAATTAAAGACGATATGGATAGTTTGAAACAAAAGAAAAAGGAAATTGAAACAGAAATGAAAAAAAACATGAATACTGATTTTATAAAGTTAGAAGATTTGAAACTAGATATTGAAACTGATAATGAAATGATAAGTGATTTGGCTATTAATCAAATAATGAAAGGTGAGACAGTACAAATAGAAGATGAGTTTGGTAATAAATTTGATCCAGTAATTTCAGTTAAATTTAAAAAAGCTTAAAAAAATGGATATAAATTTTAAACAAAAATTCGGAACACCAACAGAACAACTTATTCGCCGTTGCGGTTATGGTTTGGTTCGTGATCGTCGGGCAAGGCAGGCAAGTTTTTCTCGCAGATTAGGTCAGGGGATTTATCCGCGATTTCATATGTATGTAAACTCACAAGATCCTTTGATTTTGAGTCTGCATGTTGATCAAAAACAGGTTTCTTATGAAGGACAAACTGCTCATAGTGGTGATTATGACTCTGATTTGGTTAAACAAGAGGTTGATAGAATTTATAATTTGATAATGGGACAGGTAACAACATTTACAGACGAAGTAGAGGAAGAAAATGAGGATAAAGGTTTTTTCGGCAAATTATTTGGCAAATAACTTTTTTTAAGGTAAACTATATGTAAGGGGAATTAGGTTTGAAACTTAATTTTTTTTAGTATGAAAATAATTTTAACTAAAGCAGTAAAAAATATTGGTCAAATTGGTGACATAAAAAACGTAGCAGAAGGTTTTGCTAGAAATTTTTTGATCCCACAAGGTTTGGCAATCCAAGCAACTGATGACGCAATTAATAATCTTGAAAAATCAAAAAGTAAGAAAGATAAAACTCAGGTAAATAAAGTTAAGAAATATAAAGACCTGGCTAAGAAAATTAATAATCACAAAATTTCTATCAAAGCTAAAGCAGATGATAAGAAAACTTTATTCGCAGCAATTAAAGCTGAACATATTTGTGAACAATTAAAATTAAGAAAATTTGATATCCCAGTTGCTTTTATTAAATTAAAAGAACCCATTAAACAATTAGGTTATTACGACATCAAAATAGAATTTGCCCCTGGTGTGGAAGCACTAATCGGGTTAACTATCGAACGAGAGAGCTAACTACCTCTCGTTTTTTAATATTATGGAAATTTGATACTAAAGATTGAATATTATGATGATTTATTTTGACTTTTAATTTCTAATCTCTAATATCTAATTTCTAAGTCTTATGTCTAAATTCATTTTTATTGCCGGGGGGGTAATGTCAGGTGTTGGTAAAGGAGTAGCTTGTGCTTCAATTGGTAAAGTTTTAAAAAGTAAAGGTTTTAAAGTTACTGCCATAAAAATTGATCCATATATCAATGTTGATGCCGGAACCATGAATCCTACAGAACATGGGGAAGTTTTTGTTACTGATGACGGTGATGAGACAGATCAGGATTTGGGTAATTATGAAAGGTTTTTGGATATAAATATTCTCTCAACAAATTATATGACAACCGGTCGAGTTTATCAGTCTGTAATTGAACGTGAAAGAAATCTTGAATATGGCGGTAAATGTGTTGAAGTTGTCCCTCATGTACCTGAGGAAGTAATTAACAGAATCAAAAAGGCAGCTGAACTAGCTGAGGCTGATTTTACGATAATTGAAATTGGTGGGACTGTTGGTGAATATCAAAATATATTATTTTTAGAAGCGATTCGTTTACTAAAAAATGAGATACCAAAAGATGTTATGACTATTATGGTTAGTTATTTACCAATACCTTCAAAGGTAGGTGAAATGAAAACCAAACCAACCCAAACAGCTGTGCGATCTTTAAATTCAGCTGGTATTTTTCCCGATTTTATTTTATGTCGGGCAGATGTACCTTTAGATGATGTTAGAAAACAAAAACTTGCAACATTTTGTAATATATCTAAAGAAAATGCTATCTCAGCTCCTGATGTGAATAATATTTATGAAATACCAATTAATTTTGATAACGAAGGTTTGGGTGATAAGATTTTGGAGATGTTTGGTTTGGTGTCAAAAACAAATGAAATGAATGATTGGCGTGAATTGATTGATAAAATAAGTAAACTTGAGAAAAAAGTAAAAATAGGTATTGCTGGTAAATACTTTTCAGTTGGCGAATTTACTTTATCAGATTCGTATATTTCAGTAATTGAAGCAATCAAACATGCTTCTTGGCATAATAATGTTTTACCTGAATTGACCTGGCTTGATACTGAAGAATATGAAAATTTCCCGGATAAATTGAAAGAACTTGATGGTTTTGATGGTATTATTGTTCCAGGTGGTTTTGGCAGTAGAGGTATAGAAGGTAAAATAATGGCTATTAGATATTGCCGGGAAAATAATATTCCATATTTAGGTTTATGTTATGGCATGCAATGTGCGGTTATTGAATATGCTCGTAATGTTTGTGGACTTGAAGACGCTAATTCAGAAGAAATAAATCCGAATTGTAAAAATCCAGTAATTCATATCATGGATGAACAGAAACAAAAATTAGCAGAAAAAGATATGGGTGGCTCAATGCGTCTAGGTGCCTATCCTTGCGAACTTTTACCAGATTCCAGGGCTCGTGATGCTTATGGTACCAAAGAAATATCTGAACGTCATCGTCACCGTTATGAATTTAATAACGCTTATCGTGATATTATGACAGAGAAAGGAATGATGTTAGCTGGTCATTCACCAGACAGGAAGTTAGTTGAAATAGTGGAAATTCCTGGTCATAAGTTTTTTATTGGATCACAATTTCATCCTGAATTTAAATCTAGACCACTAAAGCCTCATCCTTTATTTAGAGAATTTATAAAAGCAGCAATTTCATAAATGAAATAAATAACAAATAACAAGCACCAAATAACAAACAAATTTCAATTTATTATGCCAGAAAAATTTGAACAACAAGAACAAAAAAAAAGATATACTTTGCCTGATAAAAATATTATTGCATTAGAAGCTGACTCAAATCCAAGAAAAAGAATGAAACCATTTTTTGATGGTTTAGCAAAAGAAGGTATTAATCTTCCGGTTGAGTTACAAGGAGGTGGTAATGATTTAATTGATAGAAGAGAGTTAATGATCGCTTATCCATTAGGAGATATGTTTATTTCTTATGTTGTTACTTTTCATGAGCTTGGCCATTTGCGTCAATTTGAAGCTAATCCTGAAATTGAATATGAAGATAATGAAATAGATTCACGTGATTTGCAGTTTCGAGCAGTATTTAGAGATGCAAAAAATCGCAAGGATAAAAAGGACTTGGAAGTTAATGCTACTAAAAGGGGCTGGCAACAAGCCATGAAATTTGCGCCAGAATTTATGGCTGATTTAGAAAAAAGATTTCAAGAACATAAAAAACAAGGCAAACTAGAAAAATTTAATTCATTGAAAGAATATTTTGATTGGATTTTTAAATCACTTGGTGTGCTGGAGGATTTTTTCTTTGAGCATTCTAAAGAAATTGATATGGATGAGCAGTATGGTCAGGAAATGGCTCAGAGAATAAAAGAAAATCCAGATGCATATGAGTTTTTTACTAATCAAGATATTTGGCGAGTAGGAGAAAAAGTAGATAAAGAAGAAATAGAAGGGTTTATCAAAAAGGTAGCAGCAGGAATCGCTGAAGAAAAATATGAAAATTAATAATTTCGGTTTTAATGGTCATGATTTTAAAGTAAATATCCGCTCACAGGCAGATAAAAGTGTCTTGAAGGAAATTTTTGAATTAGGGGAATATAAAGACACTGAGTCAATTATTAAGTCAGCTAAATCTCCTATTATTGATGCTGGAGCTCAGGCTGGCTTTTTTAGTTTATATTGTCGAGCTTTGAATACTGAAGTGCCAATTTACGCTATTGAACCTGATGAAGCTAATTTGGAAATTCTAGAAGATAATTTGAGTCTTAATAATATTGATAATGTTGAAATAATACCAGCTGCCTTGGCTGGGCAAACTGCTTTGCGTGATTTTTATATTTCATCTGATACACATAACCATAGTTTGTTTAAAGTTTTGACTCCGCAGATTACTAAAGCTGGTAAAATTATAACTTATAGTTTAGATGATTTTTTGAAAGAGCAGGGGATAGATGAAGTTAGTTTATTAAAATTAGATATTGAAGGCTCTGAATACGAAGTTTTAAATAAGTTTACTGGTTGGCCTAAGATTAATAATATTATTCTGGAATATCATGATTTCGCTGAATTTAATCATGACCAGTTAATTGAGCTATTACAAAATAAAGGTTATAAAATAAAAACAACTCCGTCAAAATTTGATCAGAGTTTAGGGTTTATAATTGCGACAAAATAAAAAAAATTGTAAATGTAGGCGTAGAATATTATTCTACGCCTACATTTACAATTCGCAAATAAAAAAAACGTCTGTAGGTGCAGAATATTATTCTGCACCTACAGACGTTTTTTTATTTGAAGTTATTATTTTTCTATTTTAGCGTCTAAAACGTGGATGAATTTAGTTTTTTTGATCCGGCCGTCAAATCTTTTTAGTTTACGTTCAGTAAATTTAATAATACCATTAGCTATGGCAAATAAAGTAAAATCTTTACCTTGCATAACATTGTCACCAGGTCTTATTTCTGAACCTCTTTGACGAACCAAAATATTGCCGGCTTTGACTTTCTCGCCACCATATTTTTTTACACCCAGTCTTTTTGAGACTGAATCACGTCCCAGGGCGGTAGATCCACCAGCTTTCTTATGCGACATATTTGTAAGTAATTATTAGTTAGTAATACGAATATATTATCAAAATTTAAAATATTTGTCAACTGGTTCAACTTAGTTTTCTATTGACTTTTTTTTATGGATATGTTATGATTTAAAATCATAAAGTTGTCATAAGGAGGACAAAATGTCAAAAAAAGCAATTGAGGAATTTTTCGCTAAAAATGGTAGCTTTGATAGTGAAGGAGGACTTGAGCTACTAACAAATGTTGACGGAGAAGAATTAAAAGCTGCCATGGCAGAAAGTCAAGAATTGGCTCATGCCGTCATGTCAGTTTGTGAGAACACCTCAGATACTTTCTTTCGTCGAAGAATCTTCAAGCTTTTGTCTGAATAGTCAGGCAAAAAAATAACCCATGGTTTTTTACACTGTGGGTTTTTACTTTAGAAAATATTTGACAGGGGATAAATGTATGCTATACTGATAACACCAACTAAATTAGTTGGTGTTTGCTACAAATCTACGAATGAAAATCGCTTAGAAGTAAAGATTTGTAGATTAGCCTGTCTTGTCGGCAGACAGGTAGCTGATTTGTGAATTTGTAACATTATGAAGTTTAGCACCAAAGCAGAATACGGTTTACGTGCTTTAGTGAATTTAGCCCAACAAGATGGCTATTATTCATTATCGCAAATCGCTAAAGAAGAACATATTTCTTTGGCTTATTTAGAACGTTTATTTGCCAAGCTAAAAAAGGCAGAAATTGTCATTAGTCAAAAAGGAGTAAAGGGAGGTTATAAACTAGCTAAGCCTTTAAACAAGATTAATGTTAGAGAAATTTTTGAAGCTCTTGAGGGAAATTTATCACCTTATAATTGTGATTGTCTTAATTTAAATAGTTTATGTAAAATAGATTGTACTTGTAATATTAAAGTAGTTTGGCAAAAATTAGAAAAAGAAATCATTAAAACACTTAATTCAATTAGTTTAAAAGATTTAATATAACTAGCAAATGGCATATGGCCTATAGCTATTAGCTATTTGCCATATGCAATTATCAAAATTTATGCAATATACAGACATAGTGATGGATCACTTTAAAAATCCAAGAAATCAAGGAGAAATAGAAAATGCTGACGGAGTCGGTGATGTTGGTAATCCTATTTGCGGTGATATGTTGAAAATTTATATTAAGGTAGGTAAAAACGATCAAGGACAGGAAATTGTTGAAGATATTAAATTTCAAACACTTGGTTGTGGTGCTGCTATAGCTTCTTCATCATTGTTGACCGAAATGGCTAAAGGCATGACCCTGGATGAAGCTAAAAAAATTACCAGAGAAGAAATAGCTGAAGCTTTGGGAGGTTTACCAAAACAAAAAATCCATTGCTCTGTTTTGGCTGGTGAGGGTTTGAATAAAGCGATTGCTAATTATAAGGGTGAGGAGATTGAAAAGGTCGAAGAGCATTAGTATGGTTAGTAGTAATTTTAAATAACAAATAATAAATTTTAAATCAATTTTAAATAATAAATTTTTAAATATGAAAAAACAAGTTAAGGAAATTTTAGAAAAAATTAGACCTTCATTGCAGGCTGATGGGGGAGATGTTGAATTAATTGACGTTGATGAGAAAACAGGTATTGTTAAAGTTAAACTTCAGGGCGCTTGCGCTCATTGTCCAATGTCACAAATGACTTTAAAAAATGGTATCGAAGCAAAACTAAAAGAGGAAATTAAGGAAGTTAAGGAAGTTATATCAGTATAATTTAGCTTTGAGCTTTGGGCAATGGGCTTAGGGCTAATTTAAAATTATGTTATTTAGATTTAGAGAATTTAGAGTATGTCAAGATGCATTGATTTTTCGAAAAGAAATTTATAATACTGTAAATAAGTTTCCAATAGATGAGCTTTATTGTCTTACTTCTCAAGTAAGAAGAGCTGTAAACTCAATTGTATTAAATATCGCTGAAGGTTCAAATAGAAGTAGTCGCATGTTTGGATATTGGATTGGATGAGGACTATATTAGCCAGAAGGTTCATGATGAATTATTAAATAAATCTGAAAGTTTAGGTAAACAACTAATCGCTTTTATTAATAAATTAACCGTTTAGAGCTCAAAGCCCAAAGCTCAAGGCTCAAAGCTTTTACATAGTAAAATTATGTCAATATATTTAGATCACTCAGCAACTACACCACTTGATTCAAAGGTTTTAGAAAAAATGCAACCATATTTGACTAGCGATTTTGGTAACGCATCTTCTTCCCATTCTTTTGGCCAAGAAGCCATGAAAGGTGTTGATTGGGCTAGGGAACAGCTAGCTAATCTTTTTGGTTGCCAGTTTAAAGAATTAATTTTTACTTCTGGTGCAACTGAATCAAATAATATAGTTATTCAAGGAATTGTTAAAGCTTTTTGCGCCAATAATCAAGAAAAGAAGTATCATATTATCACTTCCAAGATTGAACATCCTGCTATTATTGAAGTTTGTCAGGAACTAGAAAAACAAGGCTTGATTGAAACAACATTTGTTGGTGTTGATAAAGAAGGTTTTGTTTCTGTTGATGAAATCAAAGCGGCTATTAAAGATAATACTATCTTAGTTTCAATAATGTATGTGAATAATGAAGTAGGGACGATTCAGCCGATTCGTGAGATTGGTAAAATGATTGAAAAGGTGAATAAGACAAGAATTAAGAATATAGAATTAAGTAGTAAGAAGGCAGGAACGTTTGATAAATTGTATTTTCATACTGATGCAGTCCAGGCCGCAAATTATTGTAAAATGAACGCCCCTTATTTACATGCTGATTTAATTACTATTTCTGGTCATAAAATTTACGGACCAAAAGGAGTAGGAGCTTTATATATCCATGAAGGAACACCTTTGAAATCAATAAATTGGGGAGGTCACCAGGAATATAATGTTCGACCAGGCACTTATAATGTTTCAGGTATTGTTGGTTTGGGTGCAGCAGTAGAATTAATTAACAATGAACAATTTACAATGCACAATGAACAAATAAGAAAGTTGCGTGATAAGTTAATCGAAGGTATAAAGAATAAAATTGATAAGGTTAAAATTAATGGTTCTTTGGGAAATAGGGTGCCATCAAATATTAATATTGCTTTTGAAAATGCAGAAGGTGAAAGTATGCTTTTGATGCTTGATATGGAAGGAATTGCTATCTCAACTGGTTCAGCTTGCGCTTCTGGATCACTTGAACCATCTCATGTTTTAAGTGCCATGGGTGTGCCGCCTGTAATATGTCACGCTTCTTTACGTTTTACTTTAGGCAAGGGCACAACTGAGCAAGAAATTGATAAAGTTATTGAAGTTTTACCACCTATTATTGAAAGATTACGCAAAATGTCGCCTTTTGATAAGTAATTTTAACTCTTTATTTTTTAATTTATTCATGTTAAAATGGACTTATTCAATAAATAAGTCCATTTTTTAAAGGAAAATTTTATGTTTGGAAAATTATTTGAAAAAAACCTACATTATCCGCTGATTTTTATTTGTAGCTTATTTTTAGGCGCTCTTTTTGATGTTTTATTTTATGATAAATTAATTGGTCTTAACTTTTTTATATTTGCCATCTTTGTGATGTCATTTTTTATTTTGTTAAATGAATTGTTATTAAAAAAAGAGTTTAATCTTTGGGCACTTTTATCTATTCCGGCATTGATTTTAAGTTTTGAGATTTTTATTTATGATAATAGTTATGTCAAAAGACTAGTCCCTTTAATTGTTCTTGGTCTTTTTTTAATAGTTTCCCAAACAGTTTTTTCCAAAAGATTTAAAACAAATGGTTTTTTATTAAATTATTTGGCTGCCGCAATAAGTGATATTATCGTAAGTTTGGTTACGATATTTTCCAATCTTTTCTTTTTGCCTAAGGATTTGTTTGCAAGTCAGAAAAAAGATTCTTTACTAGCAAAAATAATGATTGGACTTTTGATTTCTGTTCCTATTGTCATAGTGCTTCTTGTTTTACTCTCGTCAGCTGATATGATTTTCAAATCATATGTTGATAATGTTTTTGCTAATTTCTCTAATGATTTTTTCATCCATTTTCTTTTAGTTGGTTTTGTGGCTATGTTTTTTTATTCTTTGGCTAAGTTTTATTTAAAGGACAAAAAACCGATTGATGATGGCCCAAACACAACGCAAATTTACAAAAGATATTTTGACCCAGTAATTACAAGTGTTATTTTAGTATCAATTAATTTTGTTTTTTTAATTTTTATTTCTATACAGTTTAAATATTTATTTTACGGGCTAAATGAATTACTTGCTAATGGGATATCGTATGCAGAATATGCCCATAAAGGCTTTGGCGAATTAATTTTTGTTTCAATTGCCATATTTATTCTTTTGGTTTGGTTTTACTATTATACGAATTTCAAATCAAAAGCTCAGCTTGTTTTCTCTCGAATATTTAATACTATATTAATTATCCAAACAGTGATTATCGGAATCTCAGCTTTTAAAAGATTGAATATTTATGAAACTGCCTATGGATTTACTCATTTAAGAATTTATGTCCAGTTGTTTATTATTTGGTTGGCTTTAGTTTTTTTAATTTTGTTGATTAATATTTTAGTCGATAAATTTTCTATTTTCCGTTCTGTAATAATAGTTTCATCTATTGTTTTCTTTGTTTTGGTTTTTGCAATTAATATTGATGGTTATATTGCTACAAAAAATATTGATCGCTATCTTAATGACGGTAAAGAACTTGATGTCTATTATATGATTAATGATCTTTCATATGATGCAATTCCACAAATGATTATGGTAGCTGATTTTGAAAGTTCTGCTGATGCCAGACTTAAATATCATTATTCTTATAATATTTATAATAAAAGAGGGAATCGCTTAGAAGAAAATAGTATGAAATATTATTTAAGAGAATATTTGACTGAACTGAATGAACATAGTTCATGGCAGGAATTTAATTTATCTAAATTAAAAGCTAAAAAAATGCTAACAGAATATTTTTCTAAAAATTAATTATGTTGTTTTATAACATTACAAAATTTTTTGAAAATCCTTATCGTGAAGATATGATAGTCAAGATTAGTTTTTTAGCTAGTATTGTGATTAATTTAGCGGCCTGGATAGTTTTATATTGGAAACTTAATGCTTTTTCTTACCAAACGGAATATGGTCAGATATTTTTACATTATAATATTTATTTTGGAGTAGATAATATAGGTTCTTGGTATAAGGCTTTTATTATTCCACTCCTGGGTATTATTATAATAATTTTTAATAATATTTTGGCTTACAGTTTTTATTTGAAAGAAAGGTTGATTAGTTACGTTTTAGTCATTTCTCAAGTATTAATCCAGGTGGTTTTGTTAGCTGCTTCAATTTTTGTTATACTATTGAATATATAAATAATATTTTTTTATGGAAACTTTTGTTATTATAAAGATCTTTTTTTTAACAACTTTAGCATTTGTTGTGACAATGATGTGGACACCTTTATTGACTCATTTTTTATATAAATATAAATTGGGTAAAAAAATAAGAGATGGAGGACAGGCACCAATAATGTCAAAAATGCATGAACACAAATCTGGCACACCGACCATGGGAGGGATTTTGATTTGGGTTACTGCTTTAGTTTTGGCATTTATATTTTTTGCTTTAGCTAAATGGACTGATTTGGAGATTTTTGACCAGCTTAATTTTTTGACTCGTTCGCAAACTTGGTTACCTTTGGGAGTTTTGGTTACTTCAGCAATTGTTGGTCTTTTTGATGATATTTTAAACGTCAAAGGTATTGGACCTAACGGAGGTGGTTTGAAAGTGAAACATAAATTGTTAATTTATATTGGTATCGCGATTATAGCTGCTTTTTGGTTCTTTTTTAAATTAGATTGGGATTTGATTAGAGTACCTTTTATTGGCGATTTTCAGATCGGTTGGTGGTATATTCCAATCTTCATTTTTATAATTGTAGCGACTGCATTTTCAGTTAATGAAACAGATGGCTTAGACGGTTTAGCTGGGGGGCTTTTAGCCTCAGCTTTTGCAGCTTTTGGCATAATTGCTTTTACTCAGGGTAAATATGACCTTGCAACACTTTGTGGTGTTATAACCGGAGCATTATTAGCTTTTTTATGGTTTAATATCAATCCAGCCAGATTTTTTATGGGTGATACCGGATCAATGGGGCTTGGTGTAGCCCTGGGAATAATTGCTATGCTAACAAATGCAGTTTTAATTTTACCGATAATTTGTTTACTTTTTGTTTTAGAGAGTCTTTCAGTAATAATTCAGTTATTTTCCAAAAAGTTTCTTGGCAAAAAAGTTTTTGTTTCAGCTCCGTTTCATCACCATTTAGAAGCCAAGGGCTGGTCAGAAAATAAGATTGTCATGAGATTCTGGCTGATTGGTACTGTGATGGCGTTTATGGGAGTAGTCTTGGTTTTAATGGATAAGATATATTAGGTAATAGGAAACAAAAGCCTAGTTACCTTTGGGCTTTTTTATAGATGAAGAATATTATGGTATAATACAGTTAATTAATTTATTAATTATTTAAATCCATGAAAAAATCAACTAATAGCAAATTTTTACTTGTTTTAATTATAATTATTTTCGTCTTTTTTATTATTTACTTTTTTGTACCTTTTGCGGGTAATAGATTCTTGACCAAGACTTTTTCGCCACTTTGCTATATCCAAAAAATTTATCAGGGAGATCAGTACGTGCCTGACTGGTGTACGAGAATAGAGTCAGTAAAGATTGAAAATGATTCTAAAATTATTATAATAAATAAAAACATAAATAAAGCGCCAGATATTGAACCTCCTGTTACAGAAGAGCCAGTTGATGATCAAGAAGAATCAAGTGCTAGTTCAGATCCTACAAGCTTAGGTGGTTCAATAGGCTTTGATCATCCGATTGATATTTCTGTTGATTTGCCAAAGGATAATGATCAATTAAGTTCTCCTTTTACTGTCTCAGGTAATGCTGATATTGATAATGATGAGTTATTTATAAGAGTAATTGGTATAAATAACAATACTTTGATTGAAGAATCAACAAAAGCGTCAGGATCCGGGGATTTTAAGATCGAGGTAAATTATGAATTTAGTTTAACTAAGGAAGGTTTTGTAGAAATATTTTCAAAATCAGTTTCAGGTAATGAGGAAAATTTAGTGAGAATTCCTGTGAAATTTTAAAATATAGTGTTTTTTTGAAATATCGTGTATAATAATATTATTAGTTATTGGACTCTTTTAGGGGGAAACTAGGGGCGAAAATAAAAAATATATAAAATAAAATTAATTAACAAAACACAACTATGAACTTTGTACTTGATGGTTATGTTATTGCCTTAGGCTGGATCATTGCTTTGGTTATTTGTATGGGAGTCGCTATCCCAATACTTATCTGGATCATTGATAAATTAGTCGTGGGAATCAACATTGCTAAAGAGCTTAAAAAGAAAAACATTGCTGTGGCAATTGTTTTAGCAAGTGTAATTATAGGTTTTTCTATGATTGTTTCTCTAGTAATTTCTTAAATTTTTAGCTAAAAATTACCCCTTGACCATAATAAGTCAGGGGGTTTTTTGTTCGTAAATTAAATGATATAATAACTTATATGTTAGATTTAAAAAATAAAAAAATAACTGTAATGGGGCTCGGTCTTTTAGGTCGGGGAATTGGTGATGTTAAATTCTTAGCCCAAAAAGGTGCTCAATTAATTGTGACTGATTTAAAGACAAAGAAACAATTACAAAAAGCAGTTAATCAAGTCAAGAATTTGAAAGTAAAATTGGTTTTAGGCAGGCATAATAAAGAAGATTTTAAAAACCGAGACTATATTCTAAAAGCTGCTGGAGTTCCCTTAAATTCTCCATATATTAAAACAGCAAACCAATACAACATTCCTATTAAAATGGATGATTCATGGTTTGCTGAGTTTTGTCCCTGCCCAATCATAGGTATTACTGGGACAAGAGGCAAAACAACAACCACTTATTTGATTCATGATATTTTGAAAAAGACAGGTAAAAAAGTTTTTTTAGGTGGGAATATTATGGGGCAAGCAACATTGCCGTTAATTGATAAGGTGAAAAAAAATAATCTGGTAGTTCTTGAATTATCATCTTGGCAATTGCAGGGCTGGGCAGGGTCAAAAATAAGTCCACATATTGCGGTTATTACTAATATTTATCCTGACCATTTGAATTATTACGGTTCAATGACAAAATATGTAGCTGATAAAAAAGCAATTTATAAAAATCAGACAAAAAATGATTATTTGATTCTAAATAAAAATAATCCTTATTCAAAAGTTTTTGCCAAAGAAGCTAAATCAAAAATAATCTGGTTTTCAAAGAATGATGTTCCTAAAAAATGGCAATTGAAAATTTTAGGTGATCATAATTTGGATAATATTGCTGCAGCAATTAAAGTCGGTAAGATATTAAAGTTAAGTCAGTCTAAAATTAAACAATCAGTGGAGAATTTTAAAGGAGTTAGTGGCCGTCAATGTTTGATCAGGGATTATAAAAATCTAAAATATATAAATGATACAACAGGAACGACCCCTGAGGCTGCTATTGCTGCAATTAATACCTATAATTCTCAAGGCGGTATAGTTTTGTTGGCTGGAGGGGCTGAAAAAAAATTAAAGTATAAAGAATTAGCCCAAGTTATTAATAAAAAAGTTAAAGCGTTAATTTTGTTTGAAGGTAGTGCTTCAGAACAAATAGCTAAAGAACTTAGAAAAATTAATTATAGTAAAACTTTAATTTTTGTTGATTCAATGAAGGAAGCTTTTGTTCAATCAAAATACCTTCTCGAACCTGGCGACATTTTTTTACTTTCCCCGGCAGCTGCCAGTTTTGGTTTGTTTATAAATGAATTTGATCGGGGTGACCAATTTATTAAACAAGTTAAAAAGATTAAATAAATGGCACAATATTGTTCAATAAAACCACATCAACCAGATTATCGTTTTATGTTTGCTCTGGGTCTTTTGGTTGCCTTTGGTTTAATTATGATTTCATCAGCTAGTGTTGCTCTTTCATTTGAAAAATTTGGTGAAGGTTATTATTATCTCAAACATCAAATAATTTTTGGCTTGATCCCTGGGTTAATATTGCTTGGAATCTTTTCTTATGTTGATTATCGTTTTTGGAAAAAAATTGCTTTAGGACTTTTGGGTTTTTCAATATTTTTACTGGTTTTAGTTTTTATACCTGGAATTGGAGCCGGTTATGGTTCGGCAAAAAGTTGGATTTATGTTCTTGGGGTTTCTTTTCAGCCAGCTGAATTAGTCAAATTAACGTTTCTTATTTATCTGGCAACATGGCTTGAAAGTCGTGGTAAACAAAAAGCCAGTGATTTTACTGAAGGACTGGTCCCTTTTTTAAGTATTTTAAGTCTTATTGCTTTTCTTTTGATTTTGCAGCCTGATATTGGGACTATGTCAATTATTATTTTAACTGGTATTACAGTTTATTTTATTGGTGGTGCAAATTTGATTCATATGCTTTTTGCTGGAATTGGTGGTTTTGCTAGTTTGTTAGTTTTGATAAAGGTATCACCGTACAGGACAGCACGTTTAATGACATTTCTACATCCAGAATTTGATCCTCAGGGTATTGGTTATCATATTAATCAGGCGTTTTTAGCTATTGGTTCTGGTGGTTTTTGGGGGCGAGGTTTTGGTTTGTCCCGGCAAAAGTTCCAATATTTACCAGAAGTAGCAGGGGACTCAATTTTTGCTGTTATCGCGGAAGAATTAGGTTTTGTTTTTGTTACTTTATTAATTTTAGGTTTTTTATATTTAATGTTTCGGGGTTTTAAAATAGCTCAAAATTCACCTGACAGTTTTGCAAAAATGTTAGTAATTGGTATAATTTGTTGGATAATGATTCAAACATTTGTTAATGTAGGAGCAATGGTAGGTTTATTGCCGTTAACAGGAGTTCCTTTACCATTTATAAGCTATGGCGGTACGTCTTTAGCTGTTTTACTTGCTGCCTGCGGAATAGTAATAAATATTTCCAAAAAGACATGCGTTTAAATTTTAGAAATTTGATATTGGATACTGGGAATTAGTAAATTGAATGATTTTAAATAAAAGACCAATTACTAATTTCTAATATTTAATTTCTAATAGCTAACTTATGAAAATTGTATGTACTGGGGGAGGAACAATGGGTTCAGTTTCACCTTTAATCGGAATTTGTGAAGAATTGAAAATGCAAGATGAGAATCTTGAGGTTCTTTGGGTAGGGACAAAAAACGGTCCAGAAAAAGATTTTCTAAGAAAATACAGTTTTACTTACAAGACTGTGATAGTGGGGAAAAGACGCCAGTATTTTAGTATGTTAAACATTTTTGCTCCTTTATTAGTATTTTTGGGTATGATTCAGTCAATTTTTATGATAAGAAAGTTTGAGCCACAAGTAGTTTTAACTGCTGGTAGTTTTGTCTCTGTGCCTGTAGCCTATGCTGCTAAGTTTTTGAAAATACCAGTTATTGTCCATCAACAAGATTTGGAGAAAGGTTTAGCTAATAAATTAATGACAAAATTAGCAACTAAAATTACAATTAGTGTAGATGAATCAAAAAAAGATTTTCCAGCTGATAAAGTAGTTTTGACAAGCAATCCATCTCGAAAAGATTTATTTTCAGGTAATAAAGAAAGAGGTTTGAAATATTTCAAACTTGATCCAGGCTTACCAACGATATTAATTTATGGCGGGGGACAAGGAGCTGTGAAAATAAATGAAATGATATTGAAGAAGATTGATTTATTGACTGAAAAATATCAAATCATTCATTTGACAGGCAAGGGTAAAAAAATATCACCGAGATTTCCGGCTAGATTTGAGGGTGACCAATTAACTAAAATAAATTCACGTTATCGAGACTTCGAATTTTTAAATAAAGAAATTTTTGATGCTTATGCTGTTGCTGATTTAGTAGTCTCACGAGCAGGTTTTTCGTCTTTAACAGAACTATCAAGCTTGGGCAAAGCGGCTTTAGTAATTCCTTTATTAGGTCATCAGGAATTAAATGCTCAATATTTTGCTAAGCAAAATGCGGTTAGAGTCTTGAGTCAAGAAAATCTTACTGAAAATAGCTTATTCCAAACAATTGATTCCATGATGCAAAATCCAGGTGACTTGGCTAATTTGTCCCGTAATATCTCCCAAATCATTGATAAAGACGCAGCCAAGAAATATGTAGAGGTGATTAAAGAAGTTGTTAATGTAAAAAAAGAACAATAAGTTAAAAACAAAAAAAGACGTTTAAAAACGTTTTTTTTGTTTGTGTGTTTCACACACTGAGCCATTGATCGAAGTTCAAGGCGAAGTGTGATCCGGCTGGGGCTCGAACCCAGGACCCTCTGCTTAAAAGGCAGATGCTCTACCAACTGAGCTACCGGATCTTAATAAAATTAACAATTAATAATGAACAATGTGCAATTGAACTGATCGTGAAGTAGGTAGTTCCAGATGAATAAAGTATTCAATAAAGAACTGCCTGTCCGCCAAAGCACAAAGTGCGACGGCGGAAGCTACCGGGTCTTAAAATTTTAAACTTCTTTGTTGCGGGAGCCGGATTCGAACCGGCGACCTCGAGGTTATGGGCCTCGCGAGCTGCCAACTGCTCCACCCCGCGTCATTTGATGGTTATTTTAAATAAAAAACAACCATTTTGGTTAATCACATTATAACAAAAATAATTATATTTGTTAATATGCTATATTGTAATACTTTTTTTGAATTTAGTCAAGGATTTTGCTATAATAATATAAAGAAATTAGATATTGTCTATTGGAAATTAGTGAGTTGTTTTTTTTATTTAATTTATATTTTTTACTAATTTTAAATATCCCTGCCTGAAGTTGGGCAGGTAATATCCAAATTATGAACAAATTCTTGTGGCATAATCTTTCAGATAAAGAAGTTTTTGAATTATTAAAAACTAACAAAAATGGACTTACTTCTCAAGAAGTAGCTGAAAGATTAAAAAAATACGGTTTAAATAAATTACCAGAAGAAAAAAGACTTTCCTGGTTTTTTGTTTTACTTAATCAATTCAAAAGTCCGCTTATTTACATTTTGCTGGTTGCTGCTTTTATTTCATATATTTTGCATGAACCAATTGATATGTGGGTTATTCTCGCCGCAGTATTTATCAATACAATAGTTGGTTTTATTCAGGAGAGTAAAGCAGAGAAATCGTTAGCAGCCTTGAAAAAGTACATTAGCTTTAAAAGTAAAATTTTGCGTGATGGTGTAGAGATGAACATTAATAGTACTAAAATAGTTGTTGGTGATATTCTTTTACTTGAGCCAGGCGTACGAGTTCCTGCAGATGCCAGGATATTTGAGCTAAATGATTTACAATTAAACGAAGCATCTTTGACAGGTGAATCAATGCCAGTCACAAAAGAAAATAAAGTCCTGGATAAAGGCGTGAGTTTAGGTGATAGAATAAATATGGTCTTTATGGGGACTACAGTTACCAGAGGAAGAGCCAAAGCAATAGTTACCGGTGTTGGTGTGAAATCTCAGCTAGGTGAAATAGCTCAGCTAGTTAAAGAAACAAAAGATGAAGAAACACCCTTACAAATTAAACTTGGTAAATTTAGTCAAAAACTGGGTTTATTAGTTTTAGCAGCCAGTTTATTTTTATTTGTTTTTGGAGTTGCTTTGGGCGAAGATGTTTTTGATATGTTTGAAACAGCAGTTGCTGTAGCTGTCGCTGCTATCCCCGAGGGCTTGATTGTGTCTGTAACTATAATTTTGACGGTTGGTATGCAACGGATTTTGAAGAAAAAAGCTTTGGTTCGGAAATTAGTTGCTGCAGAAACATTGGGTTCAACTTCTGTTATTTGTACTGATAAAACAGGTACTTTAACTGAAGGAGTGATGATGGTTACCCAAGTTTTAACAGGTTATTGTAATATTAAACAAGATAGTCTGGATGTTGATGAAAAGAAAAATATGACCGACAAAGTTTCTGATCATTTTCAGCTAATTAAAACAGGGGTGATTTGTAATAATGCGATTATTAGTTCAAAAGAAGATAGCTTGGAAGAAGAACTTATTGGTGGACCGACTGAGGCGGCTCTTTTGAAGGCAGGTATAAATGCCGGACTTGATTATAAAAAATTACGAAAAGAAAATGATAGACTGGCAGAAATACCTTTTTCTACAGAGATTAAGTACATGGCGACATTAAACAAAAAAGATAGTAAAAATAATATAATAAATTTAAAGGGTGCTCCGGAAAAAGTTTTGAATTTTTGTACTCATATAGAGATTAATGGCGAGATAAAAAAAATAACACCAGAGATTAAGAAAACAGTGTTATTAAATTTTGATAAATTAACTTCTCAAGGATTACGTGTTTTAGCCGCTGGTTATAAATTGGTTGAAAAAGAACAAAAAGAATTAGAAGAAAAAGATATTTCCGAGTCTGGCGAAAAAGGTTTTGTATTTCTAGGAGTTTTTGCTCTTAAAGATCCTTTACGTAAAGAAGCCAAGAGAACCATTTCTTTATGTAAGGCAGCAGGGATAAGGCCAGTTATTATTACCGGTGATCATAGATTAACAGTCAAAGCAATTGCTGAAGAAATAGGTCTTGATGTGAAAAACGAAAATATTCTTGAAGGTACAGATATGGATAAAATTAGTGATGAGGAATTAAGAAAAATGGTTAAGAATATTACAGTTTATGCTCGTGTTTCACCAAAACATAAATTAAGAATTGTTGATGCTTGGCAGTCTCATGGAGAGGTGGTGGCTATGCTTGGTGATGGTGTTAATGACGCTCCAGCTTTGAAAGCTTCTGATATCGGGGTGGCAGTTGGTTCAGGCACCGATGTTGCTAAGGAGGCAGCTGATATAGTTTTACTTAATGATAATTTTAAAACAATAGTTGATGCTGTTAGACAAGGTCGGGTTATTTTTGATAATATTCGTAAGGTGATAGTTTATTTGCTGTCTGATAGCTTTACGGAAATGATCTTAATCGTAGGTTCATTGATAGCTCGTTTACCAATGCCTATTACAGCTTTGCAGATTCTTTATATTAATATTGTTGATGATGGATTGCCAAATATAGCTTTGACATTTGAACCAGCTGAAAAAGATGTCATGAAGAAAAAGCCACGCAAAAAAGATGAACCAATTTTAAACTCTGAAATGAAATTTTTAATATTTCTGATTGGCATTGTTACAGATTTAGTTTTGTTTGCCTTGTTTATCTATTTATTAAAAATAGACTACGCTATAGATCATATAAGAACAATTATGTTTACAGCCTTGGCCTTTGATTCTTTGCTTTATGTTTTTAGTGCCAAAAGTTTACGTCAAAACATTTGGCATATGAATTTATTTGATAATAAGTTTTTATTATTGGCTGTTGCAATTGGTGCTGGTTTACAATTATTTGCATTATATACTCCTTTCATGAGAGAAGCTTTTGATCTAGTCTTATTAAGCGGTGGTGAATGGTTAATTATAGCTGGTTTAGCTTTAGTGAAGATAACTGCTATTGAGGCTGCTAAATATGTATTTATAACAAAACATTTAACTTAGATTGAAATATCAAGTAAAAGAAAAAGACCGAATACAACTTCGGTCTTTTTTTATTTACTACTAATTGTATCCATGATTTTTCAATTTGATCATTACTTTACGAAAAGTATGATTGCCACTGTCCTTGAACCATTGAGCCAGTTTTCTGTCAGAGGTGTGGCACTGGTGATTATGTCTTTTTCCCCCACCTCTTTAACCCCTGCTAATAGGGTAGCTACATCATCTCCGTTTTTTACACTCTTGAGAAGTGTGACGGTTATGATTTTTTTTGCTGTTTCTACTATTTCGTAATGTTTTTTGCTTTCATCTGCCATTTTATTTCCTCCTTTGCTTAAAGTTAGCTGATATTTTACATTTTGTCAAGTATTGTTTCTTGATTTTTTTTATGTTAAGATTCAAATAATATGAAAGGTTTACTCAAAAAAATAATTCCCAAAAAATGGATATGTTTTTATCATAAATTAGTCGTAATAGTGGCTAATCTTGTTTATGGTTTCCCATCAAAAGATTTGATAGTGGTTGGAGTAACTGGAACAAATGGTAAATCAAGTACTGTTAATTTGATTGCTAAAGTTTTGGAAAGTCAGGGTGATAAAGTCGGTTTAATGACAACTATAAATTATAAAATAGGGGATAAAGAATGGTTGAATAGTACTCGCATGACAATGTTGGGTCGTTTGCAATTACAAAAAATGTTACGGCAAATGGTTAAATCTGGTTGTAAATACGCAGTAGTTGAAACTTCTTCTGAAGGAATCATGCAAAATCGTAATTGGGGCATACGTTATGATGTGGCAGTGATGACAAATTTAACTCCTGAACATATTGAGGCACATGGGTCGTTTGAAAATTACAAAAAAGCTAAAGGCAAACTTTTTGCAGGTTTAGCAAAACAGCCTAAGAAAATTTATAAAGGTGAAGAGATTGATAAAGCTATAATTGTTAATCTTGATGATGAGCATTGGCAGTATTATCTTAATTTTTCATCTGATAAAAAGTACGCCTACGGGTTGAAAGAATATCGTTATCCTGAAGAAGTGAAATATATTAAACCCAAGTCATACCAGCTTTTCGCTGATCACACAACTTTTAATTTGAAAGGTTTGGATTTTAATACTAATTTAATTGGTGATTTTAATATTTATAATTCTTTAGCAGCGATTTGTGTTGGTATTCATTTTGGTTTTACAGTTGAACAGTGCAAAACTGCTTTAGAAAAAGTCAAAGGTATTCCTGGCAGGATGGAATTAATCAAAGAAGGACAGGACTTCACGGTTTTAGTTGACTATGCTCATGATCCAAAATCATTTGAAGGCCTTTTTGCAACATTGAAAATGTTTGAAAAAAATAAAATAATTCATGTATTTGGTTCTGCTGGAGGAGTGCGTGATCATGCCAAAAGACCTGCTTTGGGTAGGTTATCAGGCCAAAATGTAGACATTACAATAATCACTGATGAAGATTCTTATGATGAGCCAGTAAGTAAGGTTTTAAATGAAATCGCTCAAGGTGCCAAAGATGTTGGTAAAAAGGAGAGTCAAGATTTATTTTTAATAGAGGATAGGAAAGAGGCAATAAAAAAAGCTTGTGAATTAGCGCAAGTAGGGGATATGGTTTTAATTACTGGTAAAGGGACTGAGCAATCAATTAAGTCAAATAATAAAATTATGGAGTGGGATGATCGTGATGTTGCAAGGGAGGTATTGCAAAATTTAAAATAATTTTACACCCCACTTTAGTGGGAACGATCTGACTAAAGTCAGGTATAAAGTTTTTATAAAAGAAAAGCCCTAGCATTGCGCTAGAGCTTTTTTTTGATTATTTTTTTACAAACTGGAATGCCTTGTTCCCACTAACTGCTGTCATCTCGTATTTTTTTATTGTAAGTTGATGCGTTTCCGCAATTATTTCAGCCCACCCGATAAATTCAATCAAAGTCATATCGCCTACAAGCGTTTTATCACCCCACTTTTGAAAAACAATCCTAATCCCACCTGGCTCAAAAAAGTAAATTGTTTTGTTTTTTTGATTCCATACAATAACATCTCCTTCTTTTAAACCTCTGTCAGACATCAAAATGTCCATAGTGCCCATAAATTACCTCCTTTTAAATCTTTTTATTTATATTTTATATTATCACGAATATTGCAAATATGTCAAGCTTCTTCGAGGAGCAACGTCGCGCACCGAATGAATTCAGTGTTACCCAGGGAGTTTTTTGTCAAAACTAGGTATTTTTGCTAAAATTAAAGCATGAATAGATACATAATCATACATTATGGAGAGATTTATTTAAAAGGGGGTAATCGTAAGTTTTTTGAAGATAAATTGATCCAAAATATAAAATTAGCACTAGATGAACTTGGAGGAGTCAAAGTTAAACATATTGCTGGTCGGATAGTCATCCCCATAAGCCAGCAGTGGGATTTGGATTTGGCAAAAGAAAAGTTACTCATGGTTTTTGGAATCGAAAATTTTGTTTTTGCCTGGAATAGTCAGCAGGATTATAAGAGTATAGAGGAAAATTTATATGACTTGATTAAGGATAAGAAATTTAAAACTTTTCGTTTAAGTACTCGTCGTAATAATAAAAACTTTGCTTTAAAATCAAATGAACTTGATAGGGATTTAGGCGCTATGGTTGTTGAGAAACTAAAGAAAAAAGTTGATTTAACGAAATTTGATTTAAATTGTCATCTTGATATTGTTCGTGAATTTGCTTTTATATGTTTTGATAAAATAGACTGTCGTGGCGGATTGCCAGTAGGAACTTCAGGAGATTTAGTTTGTATGTTATCAGGTGGGATTGATTCTCCGGTTGCAGCCAATATGATGCAAAAAAGGGGATCACGAATAACTTATGTTAATTTTGACTCTTATCCCTCAACTCCCAAGGAAAGTCAGGAGAAAGTTAAAGATTTAGTAAAAGTTTTAAATGATTATCAGCCTGAATCAAAATTATATATAGTACCTTTTTTAGATATTCAAAAAGAGATATTAAAAATAGCTCCGCCAGATTATCGAGTGATTTTTTACCGCAGAATGATGTATCGGATTGCTGAAAAAATTGCTCAAAAAGAAAATATTTTAGGCTTAGTAACGGGGGAGAGTCTGGGGCAAGTAGCGTCACAAACTATTGAAAATATTACGGCAGTTAATGAAGTTGTTAGTTCTCCTGTTTTGCGACCTTTGATTGGTATGAATAAAGATGAAATAACTATTATTGCTAAGCAAATCAAGACTTATGAGCTTTCTATTCAGCCATTTGATGACTGTTGTTCACTTTTTGTGCCTAAGCATCCAGTGACCAAAGCTGATTTACAAAAAATTTCTAAGACTGAAAATGGTTGGGATTATGAAAAATTACAAAACAAAGCTATTAAAGGTTCACAAATTATTACATCTTTTAAATAATTAAGCATCCTTGATTTATGCCTAAAGATTTTTTAAGTAAACAAGTAAATTTACGCGAAAATGAGGAAATTATTGTTGTCTTGCATCATCATCCAATAACTTATGCCAAGCAGATCGTAATCACTGTTGCTTTAGTCTTGTTGGTATTTTTCTTAATGTTTTTACTCCTTAGTTGGGGGATTTTTGGTGTAACTGTTTTTTTAGCTTTATTGTTTACTGGCGTGTTTTATGGCTCGCGTGAATTTTTTATTTGGTATTTTAATGTTTTTATAATCACTAATCAACGCTTAATCGATATTGATCAAACTGGTTTTTTTAGTAAAACAGTCTCAGAAGCTCCCCATGAAAAAATATTAGATATTTGTTATGCAGTTAAAGGTTTTAGTCAGACTGTTTTACAATTAGGTACTATAAAAATTAACGCCGCTGGGGTTAAATTAACCTTAGATAATGTGAAAAATGTAGTTAAAGTTAACCAGCTTTTAACTGATTTGATTAGAGAAAAAACAGGTAAAGAAATTGAGGTTAAAAAAGTGAAAAATTTAACTTCTAAGAGTAAAGAAAAGATTACAGACAACTTTTTGAATCAGGAAGAGTTTGATGATTATGATGAGTTTGATTTAAGTGAATTAATTACTGAATATAAAGATACTTTTGGTGAATTACCTTTGAAAAAGTTTTTAGTCGAGGAACTTGATGAGTATGAAAAAGATGAAGAATCCTCCTCCGCTGAAGCTTCGGAGGACATGGGAGAAGAAGAGGAAGTAGAGGGAGAAGAGGATGAAGATGAGGAGGAGGAAGAAATTAAGGTTAAGGAAAAAGGGACGGTTAGTTTTAAAAAGAAAAAAATTTAACTTTAAATTTAAGTGTATTTGTAGTATAATATTACATATATGAGTCAAAGAAGAACAAGAAAATCAATTCTTCCGGATTTAATTTTTTCAAAATTTTTTTTGATAGCTTTTGTTATAGTATTTATCATTGTTTTATTTGCTTTAGCTAAAGGTACTGTCAAAAATCATCAGGTTAAGGGTGAAATAAGTGATTTGCAAGCAGATATTAATAGATATGAGACTGAAAATCAGGAGTTTATCCAGTTAGTTGAATATTTACAAACAGATACTTATATTGAACAAGAAGCGAAATTAACTATGGGTTATAAGAAAGAAGGCGAATATTTAGTCATTATACCTCAGGCAGAATTTAATTCTGATGATCAGGATGTTGAAGTTCAAATTGATAAATCAAATCCAGCTAAATGGTGGGCTTATTTTTTTAAACGATGATACGAATTTACAAATACTATACAAATAATACGAATTAGTAAAGTTCCTTGTGATTTATTCAGAGTATAAGTGTAGATTTGTTTCGAAAGTGGTCTTGTCTACCATTAGGCAGACTTTGGGACTATTCAATTATAAATTGTAACGCTGAATTATATTTATTTGTAATAATTTGTAATGAATTTGTATATTTGTAACCTTTATGAAGAAAAAAGATAAAAAAAGAATAAAA
>JAUVKC010000033.1 GCA_030592165.1 Candidatus Buchananbacteria bacterium
ATAAGAAGTAATGTTAATGGTATAAATATAAATACCGGAGCAATTGGTACTGTATTAAGCAATGGAACAAATGTTTCTTCTAATAGTAATTATGGAGTAAATATCAACCCGGGCTCTATTGGAGCTATTATATATGATGGATCTATTGTGCATAGTAATACAGTTGGGGATATTAACGATAGTGGAATTGGTACTGTTATAAAAAGCACAGATGTTAGTATAGCCGACGCGATACATGATGAATTAATTTCAGAACATCAAATTGATGGATCATTAGGGAAAGTTATAAATAAAATATTTGAAGGCACTATAATTAAAGAAGCTGAAATTGCTGATACTGGGGCAAGTACAACTAAATTTATAACTACTTTAACCGAAACTATTAATAATTTTTGGTATAGGTCAGCTTTACTTTTTACGTCAGGGCAAAATAAAGGTCAAATTAGAGGCATTAAAAATTATAGTGGGTCAACACATGAGGTTACAATACAGACACCATTATCATATACTCCGTTAAATGGAGATACTTTCACAATAATACCAGCAAGAAAATTTTTAACTCCTGATATAGCAGAATTTTGGATGTATGATCGTGATGCTTAATAAACATATAATACAAAAGGTACAAAATGCCTGACGCTTGGACAATACTAAAAAATAATAGTTCTTTAGCTTCAGGTGATGCCTGGGAACATTTAAATAATCAAATGGGTGGGACAGGAACAATAATTGTCGACGGCGCAATAGTTGAATTAACTAATAATAATTTTGAAACAGAAATAAATAATGAAGATTTTTCTATTGAAGTAGCAGAAACTTTTGAAGCAAATGTAGAAATTAATAATGAAGAATTTACAGTTGGAATAACTGATGGATTCGAAATAAAAATAGAAAATAATGAATACATCGTGGAGGTATGTGATGGCTGAAATATTAGGAACAATTGTATGGTACCGAGGAGATAGTTATCCGTTAGATTTAATTATTAAAAACAACGCAGAAGAGTTAATTGATTTAACCGGATATACATTTCTAATGACAATTGATAGCCGTGAAGAACCTGACGATGATTCTACAATGATTTTTGAAGTTATTGGTGTCATTGATCCCGATCAAGTAACGAATAAGGGTAAAATAAGTTTTACACCTACTCAGATACAGACTGCTATTGATATTAAAGAATATTATTATGATGTTGCAATAACATATGGGGCTGGAAATATTTATGATAAAACAATTGCAAAAGATATATTTGAAATAACTCAGGACATTTCTAAATAAAAGAGGCTACGATGACACAAGAAAGCAACGATCCAGAACATCGATTAATTTTAGATCAATTAGATAAAGTTGTAAAAAAACAATGTTCAAATGCTGATAAACTTAATACTCGATTATCAAATATTGACAAAGCTCTAGTCGAAATAGTTTTACAAAAAAAAGATATAGAAAATCATACAGAACAATTAAATGCTTTATGGAAAAGTTATTATAAAGCATTCGGAGTTGACGGCTCTTTTGCAAAAATACAACAAGAACAAGCAATGTGTCCTAAAAATATATTAAAAGAAGCCATAAAATTATTAAAAGAAGATACAGAACGAGACATTGCTATAATCGAAGGAAATACTAAATTTAATTTTAAAATGCTCTGGGGCGCAATCACTTTGACTATATTTGTTTTCGGCGTTTTATTAGCAGCTTTAAAGGTAGGGTAATAATGAATTATGCATGCAGATGTGGAAAATGCGAATTAGACAAAAAAAATATGGATAAAATTCTTGTTACTATGATGGATGAAGTCCAGGCTTTATGTAAATTTCGTATTTATTTGTCTTCTGGTATTCGATGTAAACAACACAATGCTGTAACTAGCTCAACATCAACTTCTTCTCATCTTAAAGGTAAAGCTGTTGACATAATTGTTAATAGTTCTAGAGAACGTTTTCATATATTAGCAGCTTTAATTAAAGTTGGATTTAATAGAATCGGAATTGGAAAAACATTTATTCATGCTGATATAGATTTAACCAAACCAGCCAATGTTATATGGACGTATTAATTTTTTTTTATTTATTTATAGTTTTTTATAAATAATTAATTAGAAAGGACAATCATGAAGCAAATACCAAAACGAAATTTAACGAAAAAAATTCATTTTCCTAAAATAGAACCTGTATATGAAGAACTTATAAAACAAAATATTTCTAAACGAATTTGGAAATTTATTACCAAACGCAGAAAATTTAAAATTACAACAGATTATATTTGCTGGTGTTCTCATATAAACAAATTTATTTTTATTCCAAAAAAATTTATTTATGATGGAGCAAGTGTTCCGAAAATATTAAATTTTATTTATACTACCATTGGAATTCTGTTTTACGGAGCTGGCCCGCATGATTTTGGATATAAATATAATGGATTACTTCTTGTAAATGAAAAAACTTTAGAACTTTATTTTCAACAATTTTCCAGATTAGATTTGGATTCAATTTTTAAACAACTTTGCATCGAAGAATCTAATATGCCAAAAGCAATTTCTTTCGCAACTTTAGTTGTTCGATTAACAGGAAAAAATATTTTTAAACAACATCATAAAAATAATAATTTATGTAATAATGATTTTCCAACGGTTTATAAATGAAAATACTTCTTTGGTCAGGTCAATCCTTACAAAAAACGATTCAAGCAAGAAGTCCTTTTAAAACATTAAAAATTTTTAAAATAAATCATGAAACTATGGGCACTATAATTCCTTCTAATTTTCTTTTTTTAAACGAACGAATTATTAAATTTAGCAAATTATTTCCTGAATTAATTTTTAATTTAATCAGTAAACAAACTTGCAGCCAATATAAAGATGGACATGAGAAATAAAAAATATATTTTTCAATTAATACGAGAGTTTAAAAAAACACAGAGTGAAAATATATATAAAGAACTTAGCCTAGCTTTTAAAGTCGATTTTAAAAAAGACGAACAAAATTATATAGAATCGCAATACCACGATTTAAATCCCCACAGAGCTATGCATGAAGAGATGATTCGGGCGCTGTTAAGTTTCAAGACAGAATTTATTAACCGACAACAAAAAAATCAAAAAAATATCGCTGAATTCATAACTTTTTTACGGTTATGGATTAAAGTTCATGAAAAAGAAATGGATTCTTTTGCTGATGCATTTTTAAGGATAAATAAATTTATTAAAAAACATGAAAAATAAAGTAATAACATTTATTGAAAATAAAAATAAAACTGAAAATACATTCAATGGAGATGAAAAAATTTTTAGTATTCCATATATGAAAATATTAGAAGCTGAGGAATACTGTACTTTAGAACATTTGCCATATTGTTATGTAGGATTTTCAAATTATTCTTGGATAATTAGAGTTGACCACCGGGAATTTTTATATTATATAAAAGTAACTGCCAGTGGAATCGATCCAACTATGAAAGAAAAATACATTTATACTTTATAATAACGGGGTTATTAATGGGATTATGGAAACATCAAAAAGAAGCAAGCGTATTTGCTAAAAACAAAGAAGCTGTATTGCTTTGGCATGGGATGGGATGTCTCGGTGCACATACCAGATTAGAATTATTAAAAAATGGTAAACAGCTTAATATTAATATAAAAACTGCTGATACCAAATGGACAATTTGGCAAAAAGAAAATTCTGTTATTGAAATTGAAAGTAATATTGATAATAAGATACAATATTCTGAGATTGAAAATATTAATTTTAGTGGATTTAAAGATTGTTATAAGTTAAATTTCACGAATAATTATTTTTTAATTTGTACTGAAGATCATAGAATTGCTGTTCAGGCTTGGAAATATGATGAGTTTGCTTATTGGGTAACATCAGAACATTTAAAAAAAACTCATTCAATTTATACTGTTAATAGACAATCAAATATTCATTTAATATCAAAAAAATATATCGGAATAATTCCTACATACGATATAACAATGAAACATTCCAATAATTTTGTAGCAAATGGGATAATAGTTCATAATTCAGGCAAATCATACACCAGCATAGGCATAGCAACGGACAAAAAAGCACAGACTATATTATTAGGATGCCCTAAATCAGTTTTGCCAACTTGGGAGTCAGAATTTGAAAGACATGCTCCGGGACAATTTGATATTTTTATTGCTAAAAAAGGTTCTGTTGCAAAAAAAACAAAAGATGTTGATAAATTTTTAAATAAAAGAACTTCTCTTAATCTTCCCAAAGTAGTTGTTATAAATTATGAATCAATTTGGCGACCAGGATTTGGTCATATTTATGATAAATGGAAAAATATTAAAGATATTGGACTTATAAGAAAAACCCATTGGGATTTAATTATTGCTGATGAAATACAAAAAATTAAGGCCCCTGGCTCCAAGGTTTCTTTATTTTTTAAATTATTAAAACAAAATTCAACCGACAGACTTGGTATGTCAGGGACTCCGTTTCCAAATAGTCCATTAGATACTTATGGAGTATTTAGATTTTTAGATTCTACAATTTTTGGCACTTCATTTCAAAGATTTAAAATGAAATACGCAGAGTGGGGTGGATTTGAAAATAGACAAGTAATGAGATATATCAATCAGGCAGAATTAAATACAAATGTTTATTCTATTTCTCATCGTGTTGAAACTGAAGACGTAATAGAGCTGCCTGACTATATTGACGTTCCTATTTATTGTGAACTTAGCAAAAAAGCCATGACTTTATATCAAGAATTTAAAAAAGAAGCTGTTGTGCAATTTCAAAACGGTGAAGAACTTTCTGTCAATAATATCCTTGTAAAATATTTAAGACTTGCTCAAATGGCCTCTGGTATCATAAAGGACAATCAAGGCAAACGACATATAATTGACACTGCAAAATTTGACACCATAAGAGATCTCATACTTGGTATAAATGAACCTATTGTTATTTTTACAAGATTCACAGCTGAGGTCAATGGAATTATTGACATGATAAAAAAGTTTAAATCTCGTGGAGAAAAAGAAAGAACAGTCTGCAGATTAGTCGGCGGAATTGATGAACGAGAATTATTTAAAACCGGCAAGGCTGATATAATAGTAGTTAATATCCAAGCGGGCGGGATCGGTGTGAATGAATTAGTCCGGGCTCGATACGGGATTTATTTTTCTACTGGTTACGGGCCTGGAGATTATGAACAATCAAGGGCAAGAATAAGAAGAGCGGGCTCAGATGTGAATAAAAAAGTATTTTATTATCACATCATTGCAAAAGGAACAATCGATGTAATTATTATGCGCGCAATTGAAAGAAAATTAAATATTATAAAAACCGTCCTTGCTGATTTTTCAAGACAAGTTATATAACTTTTTTATTTTTTATTAATTATTTTTTATTTATAAAGGATTGAATATGGAACTTAAAAGAAAACTTGCTTTACTGCCAGAAAATTGGCAGTATATGTTTAAACGAATGTATTCATGGAATGATTTAAAAAAACCTATTAATGATATTGTAGATGATTTGCCAATAGACGAATTAGATCAGGCTTTGCAGCAAGTTGATCGATCAATAGAAAAATGTATTAAAAAAGGAATAATCCATGCTCGACACAAATGAATTTAAAAAATATATCGAACTTAATAAAACAAAGAAACAACTTGAAACTGATTTAGAACAAGTCAAACAAGACATGGTTAAGAAAAGTAAATTTTTAATTGATCAGCTTGAAACAAATGAAATGCGCAATATAAAAATTGCTGGAAAAAATTGCTATATTAACAAAATAATAGTTGCAAGAATCTCTGATAGAAGTGAAGCAATCACTGTTTTGCGTGAAACAGGTTTTGATGATTATATTAAAGAAGGTATAAACACGCAATCTATTTCAAAACTTATGAGAGATTTATTAGAAGAAAATGGTGAGCTTCCAGCTAAATTTTATGAAGTCATAACGCCTTATGAAGTTGAAAGTCTCAGAGTCAAAAATGATTAAAAAAAAAAGGAAAAAGCGATGGTAAAAGAAAAAAAAGAGTTGGTAGTTGTTGGAAATGATTATCCGATGGTGCTTCAAGATGCTAATGATGTTCTTGATGCAATGAAAGAAAATTTTGCAGGGGAAGAAATTACTTCCAGAGATATTTTTAAAGTGATACCAAGTCCTAAAGCCGGAGATGATTATTGGGCGATTGAAACTCCTGATGGTCAAGCTTCATACAAAGAACTTACAGGGATTATTTTATTTATTGGCAATGAAAGAGCATTCTATAATGGTCCCTATGGAGAAGGATCTGACATCCCTCTCTGTTCAAGTATTGATGCAATGCAAGCGATTGGCGATCCCGGTGGCAGTTGCGCTGCTTGTCCTAAAAAAGACTGGGGTGCTGATGGAGAACTTCCTGAATGCGGACAAAGAAAACCAATGTTCATACTTATTCCTGAAATCAATCCAATTTTACCTGTAATGATATATATTACAGGAACAAGTTTCCCTGCGTTGAAAAAATTTAGATCTGGACTGGCGCAATATGGTATGCAGCCACATCAAATTCAAATATCTTTATCTTTGAATGTCGGCAAATCAAAAACAGGCCGAGCAGCTTCTGTAATACAGTTTAAAATTGATGGAAACGTAAAAAAGAATTCTCCTGAAATATTTAAAAAAATTGAAGTATTCAGAAAAACATTTATGCCTTATATGAATCCAAATTACGGTCAAACATTTGGTCAGTCTACGGATAATGCTAAGCCTGCGAACAAGCTCGGAGCTGACAAAAAAGAATAGTATTTGAAATAGTTATAGGATGTCTTCATGCATCCTATAACTACAAAAAAAATAGTTGCAGAATTATTGGATAACATGTTCAAATACTAATTATTTAAAAAAAGGCATTCCATGAAAAAACAATTCTATGAAGATATATTATCAACAAAGACAGATGTTAAAAAATTAATATGGACACAGAAGAATAAAAAATCACATTGGTTTACATCGAATGAAGATTTGATAGCCTTTATTGAAAAACATCAGTCTGAAAATATATTTTTTGGAGTTGGAGTTACAAAGAAAAAATTATCAAAAATGCACAGGGCTTTGGCGGATGACATCCATAGCATCCGTGGTTTTTGGAACGATATCGATATCCAGGGCGGACCAGATACTGTCCATAAAAAAGATCATCTGCCTGAATCTCTTGAAAAAGCAATTGAAATAGCAAATTCTATTATAGATCCTACATATATTGTCTTCTCTGGTTACGGTATCCATGCTTATTACTTATTTTATAAACATTATTTGATAGATGATTTTGATTACTGGACAGAATTCAGTTCTCAATTTCAACGAGCTCATGCTAAAAAATACCCACAATATACTTTTGATTCTACATTTGACCTTGCAAGAATATTAAGATGCCCAGACAGCGTTAATTGTAAAGACCTTAAGAATAAAATAGAATGTAAAATTTTAAAATATAATAAAGACGCTTATTATACAAAAGAAGAGATTGAAGATGTAATTGCTTTTGATGAATCTCAAACGCAACAATCAGTCGCCGAACCTCCTGCCCCTGCTACTGTCAGTACAAAAAAATCTGCTCCGTTAAAAAGATGGTCAACTAAACAATATGAAAAGTGGTTCAAAGATGAAAATTTAATATTAGATAAAAATGCTACCATAGACAATGATTTAATGTTCGATATAGCAGCTGCAGAACCAACTTTAATAGAAGAATATAATCATAAAATAGATCGCGGAGATGATTTGTCCAGATATGACCAGGCATTAGCTAATATTGGAGTCAGATTTGGGCTGCCTAATCAACAAGTTATAAATTTACTGTTAATGCATAGACAGAAACACGATGCAGGTTCAAAAAAAATAACAAGAAAAGATTATTATGCGAGGACATTATTACAAGCGCTTTCAAAATATGGAGCTAATAAAATAACACAAAAAAAAAATAATCCCACATCCTCAGATAAAGAAATTCTCCGGCAGTATCTAATAGATGTACTCGGAGTTGGGATATCAAGAATTATTCGTTATGATAAAACTCCAAACGATCAATTTGATCTTGAACTAATTGACTATCCTAATAAAGTTATAAAACTTGGCTCCTTTGCAGAAGGAATTATGAATCAAAAAACATTCGCTGCAAAAATTGGAGCAATTGGAGCAAAAGTTCCTCCTCCGTTGAAAATGATAACTTGGCATAGAGATATCATCCCTAAACTTCAAGCACTAACAATCAATGGGAAAGCACCATTGACATCGACATACGAAGGACAAATAAATATCTGGATAAAAGAATATTTTGAAGCAAGAAATATTTACACTACTTATCAAGAATATTATGAAGCGCAATCTTTCCAACAACCTTTTCTGGACAATAATAAAGCTCATTTTTCATACGAAGATTTTCAATCATGGGTCAGGCTGCAAAAGAATTTCATCCTTGACTTTGGATTTTTAACAACAATGATAAGCTTCGGGTTCATCGAAGTTACCAGAGAAACTGGAGACAAAAGTAAAATTAATTTATGGGCAAGTCCTGTTAATTTTTATATCCCGCCTAAGACATGATACTGCAAAAAGAGATGAAGTTTTAATTGGATGTCTCATGCCAATTGCCTTTTCAGGTACTTCTAAAAAATTATTACTTGATTTTTTAAAGACAGATCAGCAAAGGAATAGTGGGCTTTTAAATGCAACCACCATGACAAACAAAAAAATTGAATCAGTTGTTGATGAAGTTGGAACTGAAATAATTATTAACGGCAGACTTAGGACAGTAATTTTTAAAAAAATATTTAAAACAAGATATAAAGTTTCAACAATTTCTTTTATAAAAAGATAAAACAGGGACAAAAAAATGAAAAATTTTATCAAATTATTGAAAAAACAAAAAATTAAATATTTCAAAAGAAATAATATTTTAATAATATCTGCACAAAACCAAAGAAATATTTTTTTAAACAACCTAACCACCCTGCCTGAAAATACAAAATTTGAAAATCAGGGAAGTGTTTATTTAGACAATCTAACCACCCTGCCTGAAAATACAAAATTTGAAAATCAGGGAGATATTTTTTTAAGCAGCCTAACCACCCTGCCTGAAAATACAAAATTTGAAAATCGGGGAGGTGTTTTTTTAAACAACTTAATCACCCTGCTTGAAAATACAAAATTTGAAAATCAGGGGTGTGTTTATTTGAACAATCTAACCACTCTGCCTGAAAATACAAAATTTGAAAATC
>JAUVKC010000064.1 GCA_030592165.1 Candidatus Buchananbacteria bacterium
GGCAAACCTTCTTTATCAGCTAAATCAGCAAATTCAGGATACATTTGAGTATGTTCATAGTTTTCACCTGCTATAGCGGCTTTAAGATTTTCAGCGCTAGTCTCGTAAACAGTTGGACAAGTAGCTTCTACGGTAATTTCATTAAGTTCAGCTGGATTACCCTTTTCTTCCTTTAAATGTTTAATTAGCTTAAATAACCATGATGCATGTTCACGTTCTTGTTCTGCTGTTGTAAGAAATATGTCAGATAATTGCTCATAACCTTCTTTACGAGCAACTTTGGCATAAAGTGTATAACGATTACGAGCCTGGCTTTCACCAATAAAGGCTTTGGCTAAGTTCTTTAATGTTTGTTCCATAGTTATAATTATTAATAGTAAGTAATTTCATTGTAGCAAAATATCTGGAAAAACAAAAACTCCCTCACTAAGGTGGGGGAGTTTTTGAAAAGAGTTTTTATTAGTCTTTTTTCATTGCACCGATTCGGAACATTTTAGTGCTACATTTTGGACAAGTTCCTGTTACAGCTGGTCGACCATTTTTCATTTTAATTTCTTTAGGGTCTACCATGTCTTGTTTAGCTTTACATTTAACGCAATAACCTTGTACTTTTACATCTGCCATAGTTGTAGAAGTTAATAATAATTAAATTTTAATGGTATAAACAGTATACTAAGAATAAGGCAAATAAGCAATATCTTGTCAAGCGTAAATCACTCGTAAGTGCTTTTTTGTCAGATTATGCTTTGGCTCTGGTTTTTAAACATTTAGTGCAAATTTTAACTGTTTTGCCGTCAATTTTTTTACTTTGCAAATTCAAATGCTGCCATTTTTTAGTTTGGATATTGGAATGTGATCTAGTGGCACCTCTTTTGGGTCCGCGATTACAAATTTCACAAGTTCTAGACATAATGATATAATTTATAAATTAGTATACTAGTATATTAGTAAATTAGTATATTTGTGACTGGAAATTATTATAATATTTCTAAAATTAGCAAATAGCTCTTAGCTATTGACCATTTGCTATATGCAAGCATAATAGCAGAATGGTTTAAAATAATCAAGGTTTAATGGATAATTAGCTAAAATGAGGTGGCTAAGTAGGGAAAGTAAATAAAGTAACATTTTATACGGCCATTCGTCTTATTATATAGAGCACGCCCATTTTTATGGGCGGTTTAATTTATTTTATGAAAGATAATACAAGAAAAACACTCCAACTGTATTGGCAGTTTGCTATGAAATATAAGATAGCTGGTCTTTTGGTTGTTCTGGGAGTTACATTTGTTTCAGTTATTAATGTGATTATCCCGTTATTTTTTAAGAATTTTTTTGATGTTTTAACTGGCGGTAGTATTAGTGACGATGTTGTTGCTAAATTAATTGGAATTTTAGTAATTATTGCTGGCTTAAATTTAGCTGAATGGGTAGGTTGGCGAATTGCTACCTTTAGTATCACTTATTTTGAGTCAAAAATGATGGCTGATTTATCTAATCATTGCTTTTCATACTTGCATAAGCATTCTTTTTCGTTTTTTAATAATAATTTTGTCGGTACGTTAGTCAAGCGTGTTCAATGGTTCACTAAAGCTTTTGAAGGCGTAACAGACAGATTACTTTTTGATTTAATTCCTTTGGTTATTAATATCGTTTTTATTACTATAGTTTTATATACAAAAAGTTTGATTTTAGGTAGTGTTTTGGTTGTTTGGCTTATTATTTTCCTATTTGTAAACTATTGCTTTAGTAAATATAAATTAAAATACGACATTAAACGTAGTGAAATGGAATCTGAGACATCTGCATATTTGGCTGATACTGTGACTAATAATAATAATGTGAAATTATTTAATGCTTATCGGCGAGAATTAAAGGGGTTTGCCAATCTTAATGCAAAATTGCAAAAAATAAGAAGGTTTAGTTGGGATTTAGGCAATGTTTTTGAATCTATCCAGGGGCTGTTAATGATTTTTTTAAATATTGGCTTGTTTTACGTGGCTATTAAATTATGGCAAAAAGGTATTTTAACAATTGGTGATTTTGTTTTACTGCAGGCTTATTTGATTAACATATTTATGCGTATTTGGAGTTTTGGTAGGATTATTGTTAAAATTTACGAAAATTTAGCTGACGCAGAAGAAATGACCATTGTTTTAAATACACCTCATGAAATAAATGACGTTCGTGATGCCAAGGATTTAAAAGTTAGCCAGGCAGTGATTGAATTTAAAGATGTTAGTTTTCATTATCATAAAACCAGGACGGTTTTAAAGAAGCTAAATTTAAAAATCAAACCAGGTGAAAAAATCGCTTTGATTGGACCTTCTGGTGCTGGGAAGACTACAATTGCTAAGTTGTTATTAAGAATGCATGATATTACCAGTGGTAAGATATTAATTAATGATCAAAGAATTTCACGAGTAACTCAGGAAAGTTTATGGCAAAGTATTAGTCTAGTGCCTCAGGATCCGATTTTATTTCATCGTCCATTAATTGATAATATTCGTTATGGTAATGCCAAAGCTACAAAAAAAGAAGTAGAGCTGGCAGCCAAAGCTGCTCATTGTCATGATTTTATTAATGATTTAGATAAAGGTTATAATACGTATGTTGGTGAAAGAGGGATTAAGCTTTCAGGCGGTGAACGTCAACGGGTGGCTATTGCCAGAGCGATTTTACATAACGCGCCTATTCTCGTTCTTGATGAAGCAACCAGTAGCTTGGATTCAGAGTCAGAATTATTAATCCAGGATGCTTTGGATAAGTTAATGAAAAATAAAACTGTTATTGTTATCGCTCATAGATTATCAACAATTAAAAAAATGGATCGAATTATAGTTATTGATCAGGGTGGTATTATTGAACAGGGGACACATGATGAATTAACAAAAAAAACAAAAGGTGTTTACAAAAAACTTTGGCAGTTACAAGCAGGTGGGTTTATTTAATTTCACAAGCCTTAGACATAGTGATATACTTTAGCAAATGGCAAATAGCTAATGGCAGATGACTGATGGCAAATAGTTTTTGCTATAGGCCATATGCCACTTGCAAGTTAAAACAGAATAAATAAATTTAATTACGTTATACTATGGATCCAATTTTTTTAGTCGCTAGTTTTGTAGCTTTTTTCTTAGCTTTAACTGTCCATGAGTTTTCTCATGCGATGGCAGCTTATTACCTGGGAGACCCGACTGCTCAACAGGCTGGTAGACTAACTTTAAATCCGATAGCCCATATTGATTTGTTTGGTACTATCTTACTGCCTTTATTTTTGATTTTGAGTAGTACTGGGATAGTTTTTGGTTGGGCTAAGCCAGTGCCAGTAAATTATTATAATTTACGTAATGCTAAATGGGGACCAGCCATTGTTTCAGTGGCAGGACCGGCAGCAAATTTGATCTTTGGTATCGTTGGCATAATTTTGCTTAATTTGGTTAATAATTTTACTAGTTTAGGCGTAAATAATTTACTTTGGATATTTTTGTACGTTTTAATAATAGTTAATTTTATATTAATGGTATTTAATTTGTTACCGATACCTCCTCTAGATGGTTCAAAGATATTATTTGCAGTTTTACCTGATAAATATCATGACTTTAAAGTAGTTTTAGAAAAATACGGTATTTATATTCTTTTTGCCTTATTAATTTTTGGTGGTTCATTTTTGGATAATTTATTTAATGGTTTACAGAGAATAGTCGGATTTTTTATCTAAGACTTGACATTTATATAGAATAAATATAAAATAGTATTACTATAAAACATTAAGTTTTGTTTTTTATTTTACCCACCTTTTATGGGTAAATATTTTTAATTTTAAATTTTCAACATGCCTACAGTTAATCAATTAGTTCGCAAAGGACGAAAAAAAATCGGAAAAAAATCAAAAACTCCAGCTTTGGAGAGTACTTTTAATACGCTTAAAAGAAAAAGAACAAGGTTAGCAAAAGGTTGTTCTTTTAAACGTGGAGTTTGTTTGAAAGTAACAACAGTTACACCAAAGAAACCGAATTCAGCTATGAGAAAAATTGCCAGAGTAAGACTTTCTAATGGCATGGAAGTTACTGCTTATATTCCCGGAGAAGGTCATAATTTACAAGAACATTCAATTGTTGCTATTCGTGGTGGTAGAGTCAAAGATCTTAATGGTGTTCGTTATCATATAATTCGTGGACGTTATGATACACAGGGAGTTGAAGGCAGAAAAAACAGTCGTTCACTTTACGGTGTTAAAAAAGGTAAAGCTGGCGCTGCTCCAGTAGCTGCTGCAGCATCTGAAGAAGAAGCACCTGCTGAAACACCAGCAGAATAAAATTTCAATTATCAATTAATAATTATCAATTATCAAATAATATATGCGAGGTAAACAAGCTCCAAAAAGAGATATATATCCAGATCCAAAATTTAATAATACTCAAATTACTAAATTTATAAATTATATAATGACTCACGGCAAGAAATCAATTGCTCAAAAAGTCGTATATAGTAGTTTTGAAATTATTTCAAAAAAAACAAAACAAGATCCTTTGGATGTTTTTGATAAAGCTTTAAAAAATGTTGGCCCGTCTTTAGAAGTTAGAGGTCGCAGAATCGGTGGCGCTAATTATCAAATCCCTTATCCTGTAAGACAAGAAAGAAAATTCACTATCTCTTGTCGTTGGATAATTACAGCTGCTAAAAAACGTAAAGGTAAATCAATGGCAGAAAAATTAGCTATGGAAATTATGGATGCAGCCACAGAACAAGGTGAAGCTTACAAAAAGAAAATTGATACTCATCGTATGGCTGAGGCAAATAGAGCCTTTGCTCATTTTGCGAGATATTAAGTAAGAAGTAAATTAAGGTGGCTTTAAGGTGACTAATTGAAGTAAGTAAATTAAGTGAGTTGTACGACTTAATTTATTTGTCCGGTTTGATTTACTTAATTATTTTGTTGTTTTTTAGAATTATATGGATATTAGTGAATTTAAAAAGTTACAAAAAGAATTTGACGAAGAATATATTGGTCCTTATGAGAGAAAACCTGAGGACTTTTTATTTTTAAGTACAGCTATAGCCGGAGAGGTTGGTGAATTTGCTAATATTGTCAAGAAATATTATCGGACTAAAGAAAAAAAAGTCGGAGTAGCTAGTGATGAAGACAGAGATTATATCAGCGATATGAAAAAAGAAATTATTGATGTTTTTACTTATTTTTTAATCATAGCTAATCATTTAGATTTAGATATTGAGGAAGGTTATTTAGAGAATTTGGCAAGAAATAGAAAAAGATTTAAGAAGATGTAGCTTTGTAGATTGGTATATTAGTATAATAGGGATAGGATTTGTTTCTTACCTAATATACTAATATTCTAATAAACTAATAAACACTTAAAACCTATGCCACGTGAATATACACTAGATAAAACAAGAAATATTGGTATCATGGCTCATATTGATGCTGGTAAAACAACTGTTACTGAACGGATTCTTTTTTATACTGGGAAAAAACATAAAATTGGTGAAACTCATGAAGGTGAAGCTGATATGGATTGGATGGAACAGGAAAAAGAAAGAGGTATTACTATTACTTCGGCTGCTACAACTTGTTTTTGGAAAGATAATAGAATTAATATTATTGATACACCTGGTCATGTTGACTTTACTGTAGAAGTTGAACGATCTTTACGTGTCCTTGATGGAGCTGTCGCTGTTTTTGACGGTTCACAAGGTGTGGAGCCACAATCTGAAACAGTTTGGCATCAGGCTAGTAAATATAATGTACCTAGAATAGCTTTTATTAATAAAATGGATAAAATGGGAGCTGATTTTGAAATGAGCATAAAATCTATTCAGGAAAGACTTTCACCAAACGCAGTTGCTGTCCAATTACCAATTGGGGCAGAAGGTGAACATAGTGGAGTAATTGATTTACTTGAAATGAAAGCATATAAATTTGAAGGTGAATATGGTCAAAATATTGAGGAGATTGATATTCCAGAAGATTTAAAA
>JAUVKC010000049.1 GCA_030592165.1 Candidatus Buchananbacteria bacterium
TCAATTAAAAAATAAACAATCAGGGCTTTTTATTATTCTTGGTCCAAAAAGAATGGATTATGATAAAAACCTGGCCTTAGTTGAATATATTAAAAAATCACTTGATAACGTTTAATTCAGCTCTAAGCCCAAAGCTCATAGCCTCAAGTTAAAAATTATGAAAGATAAAAATATTAAAACTAAAAAGGAATTAACAGAACTGAAAGTAAAATGTGAAGAGTATCTTGCTGGTTGGCAAAGAGCTAAGGCTGATTATGAAAATTTCAAAAAAGAAACTGAAACTAAAATGGGAGAATTTTCAGAATTTGTTAAAGCAGGTTTATTAAGTGATATTATCCCAATTTTAGATAATTTTGCAAAAGCTGTTGATCATGTCCCGGAAGATCAGCAAAAAGAGGATTGGGTGGTTGGTGTTTTTCATATCAAAAAGCAACTTGAAGATTTTTTAAGTAGTAATGGTTTGGAAAAAATAAAGACAATGGGTGAGAAATTTGATCATAATTTGCATGAAGCAGTAGGCAACAAGAAAGGTGAAAAAGATATTATTCTTAAAGAAGTCAGTTCCGGTTATAAATTAAATGGACAGGTAGTTATTCCAGCCAAAGTAATAGTAGGTGAGTAAAAATATTGTTTTTTTGAAAAAATAAATAAAAAAAAGCCCAGATTATAAAAAACTGAGCTTTGATTGGTACTACTTTAGGTCACTTTTGTTCTTCGTTTTTCGTCGAATAATAATTTGGGATTTGGATTCCCAGCTATTATAACGATCGGTAAATTTACACTCTTTCCCCCTGGAATGTGAAATTTTGAAATACTGTCCCGTCCGTCTTTAGATGGGGAAGCTAAGACCCCCAGAAATACGCCATTTAAAATGGTTTTGGCGATGTGGGTTTCAGGTTTTTTTGCCAATTTTGGCGATAACCCTTTTACCTCATTGATCAGTTCGTCTGTGACGTCAAAGAACTGACCACCTAAAATTCCCGCATTGTTACGTTTCACTGCTTCACACATTGTTTTCAATTTCCTCCTTGTACGTTGAGCATCCAAAATTTAGTTATGAAACAATCATAACATTTTTATTTTAGCTTGTCAATTAAATTGGCAAATGGCATATGGTTTATAGTAGTTTACTATTTACTATATGCTATTTGCTAAAAAGCAATTTATTAATTAATAATTTATAAAAAATATGTCAAAAATTTTAGGAATTGATCTCGGTACAACAAATTCAGCAATGGCCATTATTGAAGGTGGTCAGCCAAAAGTATTAGAAAACAAAGAAGGTATGAGAACAACACCTTCTATGGTAGCTATTTCCAAAAACGGTGAGAGATTAGTCGGTCAACTGGCTAAACGTCAGGCTGTAACTAATCCCAAGAATACTGTATTTTCAGTTAAGCGTTTAATTGGCCGAAGATGGTCTGATGCTGAAGTACAAAGTGATAAAGCAACTTTACCCTATGAACTTGTTCAGGCTGGTGAAGGTGTGAAAGTTAAAATGGGTGATAAGGATCATACACCACAGGAAGTTTCAGCTATGATTTTACAAAAATTAAAAGCTGATGCTGAAAGTAAGTTAGGTGAAAAGATTACAGAAGCTGTAATTACTGTCCCAGCTTATTTTAATGATGCACAAAGACAAGCGACTAAAGATGCCGGTAAAATTGCCGGACTTGAAGTCAAACGTATTATTAACGAACCAACAGCTGCAGCTTTAGCTTATGGATTTGATAAGAAAAAGGATCAGCAGATCGCAGTTTATGATCTTGGTGGTGGTACTTTTGATATTTCAATTCTTGATGTTTCTGCTGATACAGTTGAAGTAAAAGCTACCAATGGTGATACTCATCTTGGTGGTGATGATTTTGATAAAAAAATAATTGACTGGATAATTGATGAGTTTAAAAAACAAAACGGTATGGATTTAGCCAAGGATGAAATGGCTTTGCAAAGAATCAAAGAAGCTGCTGAAAAAGCCAAAATTGAGCTTTCAACTTCAGCTGAAACTGAAATAAACCAGCCGTTTATTACTCAGGGTAGTGACGGTAGTCCGGTTCATTTAGTTATGAAATTATCCCAGGCCAAGCTTGAAGAACTTGTCGGTGATTTGATTGAGAAGACCTTGGAGCCAGTCAAAAAAGCTTTAGATGATTCTGGTTTTAAAGTAGCTGATATTGAAGAAGTTATTTTGGTTGGTGGTATGACTAGAATGCCGATGGTTCAAAAAAAGGTAGAAGAATTTTTTGGCAAAAAACCTAATCTAACAGTTAACCCTGATGAAGTAGTTGCTATTGGCGCGGCTATTCAAGCGGGTGTATTACAAGGTGATGTAAAAGATGTACTTTTACTCGATGTAACACCTTTATCACTTGGCATTGAAACTCTGGGTGGTGTTTGCACAAAGTTAATTGAAAAAAACACAACTATCCCAGCTTCAAAATCACAAATTTTCTCAACTGCAGCTGACAACCAAACTTCTGTTGAAATTAATGTTTTACAAGGTGAACGTGAAATGTCTGGTGATAATAAAACTTTAGGAAGATTTATCCTATCAGGTTTACCGCCATCACCACGTGGTGTTCCGCAAGTTGAGGTTAGTTTTGATATTGATGCTAATGGTATAGTAAATGTTAAAGCAGTTGATAAAGCTAGTGGTAAAGAACAGTCAATCACAATCACAGCTTCTTCAGGACTTTCCAAAGAAGAAGTAGAAAAAATGACTAAAGATGCCGAAGTTCATGCTGATGAAGATAAAAAGAAAAGGGAAATGATTGATGTCCGTAATTCTGCTGATGCTCTTATTTACTCAACAGAAAAATCTTTAACAGAACTTGGTGATAAAGTTTCGGCAAGTATTAAAAAAGAAGTTCAGGAAAAAATAGAAGAACTTAAAAAAGTTAAAGACGGCGAAGATGTAGAAGCAATCAAAAAAGCTAATGACGCTGTCATGGTTTCAGCTCAAAAAGTAGGCGCTGAGATGTATAAAAAAGATGCTGATGCTGCCAAATCTGATGGTGCTACTGGTGATCAACCAAAAGACGGTGAGGTTAAAGCTGATGAATCTGCTAATGCAGAGGAGGGTGAATTTGAAGAGAAGAAGTCAGAGACTGATCAGCCTTCAGCTGAAAAAGAGGAAGTAAAAGAAGAGCCTAAGAAAGAAGAGAATAAAGGTGAAGAAAAATAATGAATTGTGACTTATCCACAATGTTTTCCTGACGTCAGGAAAACATTGAATTTCCTTAATATTAGCTAAAAAACCATGAAATCAGAGTTAATAAAAAATTATTTTGAAAATTTTAATAAATATATTTATGAAACAGAAGGCTTAGATTTTTGGTTTGCACGGGATTTGCAAAAATTATTGGGATATAAGAACTGGGAAAATTTTTTAAAAGTAATTCAAAAAGCGAAAGTAGCTTGTAAAAATGCTGGTGGTGAAAAAGAAGAGCATTTTGCTAATACTGTAAGAGCAGTAAATATGCCGAAGGGTGGCGTCAAAGAAGTTGATGATTTGTTTTTAACTAGATACGCTTGTTATTTAATTGCTCAAAATGGTGATTCTGGAAAAGAGCCAATTGCATTCGCAATGAATTATTTTGCAATTCAAACAAGAAAGCAGGAAATACTTGAACAACGAATCGATGAATGGGAGAGACTTAAAGCCAGGGAAAAATTGAGTGATTCAGAAAAAGGTCTTTCAGGTGTTATTTATGTGAGAGGTGTTGATAATAGAGGCTTCGCTATTATTAGAAGTAAAGGTGATCAGGCATTATTCGGTGGTTATACTACTACTGATATGAAATGTAAATTAGGGGTACCAGCGAATAGACCACTTGCAGATTTTTTGCCGACAATAACAATTAAAGCAAAGGATTTTGTAAATGAAATTACTATTTTTAATCTTAAAAAAGATTTAAATTTAACAGGCTTAAATAGTATTGTTCAAGAGCATGAAAAAAACAATCAAGATGTTAGAAAATTACTTTTGAATAAAGGTATATCACCTGAAAGTTTGCCAGCAGAAGATGATTTACAAAAATTAAAGAGAAAAATTTGTGCTGATGATAAGAAATTATTAAAAGAAGTTAAAAAAATAAATAAAGGTAAAAAATAATCCTATGGAGCAACAAATTGAACCTAAAAAAGAAATAAAGATCAAAGTTACAGACGAGGTATTAGCGGGAAAGTATGCTAATATAATGCAGATAGCTCATACAAAGGAAGAGTTTATTTTGGATTTTATGAATGTAGTGCCACCGCAGGGAATATTGAATTCGCGGGTTATAACTAGCCCGGGTCATATGAAGCGGATTGTGAAGGCGTTGCAGGATAATATTGATAAATATGAAGAAAAGTTTGGACCGATTGATGAAGCTGAAGCGCCGAAGGGGATTCCGTTTCCGAAACTTTAAAATAATATTTATATCAGCTAGTCTGGAGCCTCCTTCGAGAATACTCAGGACAGGTCTGCTCCATGAGTGCTAAGAGCAGGTGAGCGTCGTACTTCGACTAGGCTCCCGCCAAAGGCGGACAGGCAGTATGACAAGCGGAGGAGGGAAATCTTGGTACTTCGACTATCTGCCTGCCGACAGACAGGTTCTCAGTGTGACAAGTGGGGTAATAAATAAAAATCCTTCCGCGTAGCGAAAGGATTTGGGGTTTAGCCTTTGATTAAGATGCTTATCAGAAAAAGCAGGAAACATAATACAATGGCTTTTTTAAGAGTAACAGGGTTTTTAGCGTTCTGTAGATCATATTTGACTGCAAAAAGCATTTGAGGTAATGATACTACTATCATTGCCATAATAATTTTCCAAAATTCGTTAGTTTCCATCACTTGTAGATCCTCCTTTTTTATGATAAACTCCTTAAATTAAGATTAATAAAAAATTATCATAATTAAATAATTTAGTCAATTTTATGTCTAATTTTGAAGGTCAACCAGGCAACAAACAAGAGCTAGAAATATCTGCTCAAGAAAAAATCACTGAGCTCACTCAGCAGATTAAAGATTTAGAATTGGAAAAAAATGAAAAATTGGCGGAGCTTGATATTATTCCAACAAAAATGAAAAAATAGCAAAAAAAGGAAGCAATGCATCAGATTGAATTACCCAATGAAAATAAATTGCGTGAATTAAAATTTGAAAAGGCAGAGAGCAAGGGTCATTTTGATTTGATTTCAACTGATAAAAATGGTAATGATATAATTGTTTCTGAAAGTGATTTGATCGCTGACATGGAATGGGGTCATTATTATGATTTGAATCATGATGTTGTTTCACAGGCTCATAGAAATAAATACAATGGTTTTCGAAAAAAATATTTAGCTACGGCTTATGATAAAAAAATAGAAGAATTAAAAAATGAGCGGATACTAATTCAACGATTAAAACTTGATCATGTGGATATGAAAAACTCAGTCATAGGAGAGATATACAAAGATTTACTTGAGAATATGAAAAGCGGAAACGAAAGATCTGAGCAGGCTGGTTTTTTACTTGAAACAATGATTACCAGTTTATTGATTAAAATATCTTATGATTTTAGTGAGAAATATGATATTGAGGTTGAACATGCAACAGTTGAAGATGATGTAGAATACAAGATTGATTTAATTGTTAAATTCAAAAACAAGAATCGTGCGTTGGAAGTTGATGGTGAAAGTGCTACAAAGGGTATTCAGCTAACTTTGGTTAAGCCAGGAAGTGAAAAGTACGATATAAAAAAGGATCAGATATATAAAGCTAATTCAAGAAGAAATAAAAAAGATAAAATTGATGATTTAGTTTTGATTTCAGTTGATCTAGAGAATAGAGAAATTAGCAAAGCTTATGATGAATGGAAAAAAAGAGGTGAGCCAGCAGGTGGCCCTGAGAAATTTTTCAAGACAGATCTTATAGTTAATAAAATATTAAAGGGTATTTTTCAAGAAACAGAGCTGGATTTAAGTGATCCTGAGAATAAAAATATTAAAAATGAATTGTGGGAATATTTTGAAGGGAAGTAGGTGAAGACAGAACCACCTGTCTACGTACTAACGTACTATGGTAGACAGGTCAATTTTTTAAAATTAATTACTGCCCTAAGCCCCATGTTCAAGGCTCAGAGCCGTTATATATTATGCCAAAAGATTATTACAAAGTACTAGGTGTTGAAAAAAGCGCCACAAAAGACGAGATAAAAAAAGCCTTTCGTGAAAAGGCTCATGTTTTTCATCCTGATAAAAAAGACGGTGATGAAAAAAAGTTTAAAGAAGCTAATGAAGCTTATCAAGTTTTGCACGATGATCAAAAAAGACAGCAATATGATCAGTTTGGCTCCAATTTTGATCAGCAAGGTGGTTTTGGTGGTGGTATGAACTGGGACGATTTCATGAATCAAGCCAGAGGAGGTGGATTCTCGGCTGGGGGCGATTTTGGTGATTTGAATGATATTTTGGGTGATCTTTTTGGTGGTGGCTTCGGCGGAGGAAGACGCAAAACAAATAACCGGGGTCATGATATTGAAGTTGATTTGAGTTTGAGTTTTGAAGAAGCTGTTTTTGGGGTTGAAAAAACAATTGAATTATATAAGCTTGAGGTCTGTGATAAATGTAATGGTAACGGAGCTGAACCTGGTTCGAAAATTAGTGAATGTAAAACGTGCCATGGTCAGGGCAAGGTGCAAAAAATTCAGCGAACAATTTTGGGTAATATGCAAACAGTTGTTGTTTGTCCTGATTGTTCTGGTGAAGGTAAGTCATATGAAAAAGCTTGTTCAAAATGTGCTGGTCAGGGCAGGATTAAAGAAAAAAAACAAATTCCAGTTAAAGTTCCTGCAGGGATTGATAATGGTATGACTTTACGAATGCAAAATGAAGGTGAAGCAGGTGTCAAAGGTGGTAAATCAGGTGATTTATTTATTCGGGTTCATGTCAAAGCAAGTCTTGATTTTGAACGTCAGGGCAATAATATAATTACTCGTCAAGAAATTAATTTTTCTCAGGCAGCTCTAGGTGATAAAATCGAAATTAAAACAATTGACGGGGAAGTCAAATTGAAAATACCTGCGGGCACGCAGTCAGGTAAAGTTTTTAAATTAAAAGGTAAGGGCGTTGCCAGTTTTCAAGGTTATGGTAAAGGTGATCATTTGGTTGAAATTATTGTAAAAATACCTGATAAATTAAGTAAAGATCAGAAAAAGATTTTAGAGGAATTAAAGAAAGAGGGGCTTTAAAAAAAATCATAATCGTAGGTGCAGGTTTAAAACCTGCACCTACGATTATGATTTTTTTTTTGCTTTGTTTTGTTTGACAACCTAAATTGTGGTATAATTAAACTAAGAAAAATTAAAGATATCCACATACATGGATTTTTTGCTAAATATAAATTGGGCGACACCCACTTGGGATTTGTTTATAATCTTGTTTTTTATAGTGGCGGCTTTCCTCTATGGATTATCTTTGGGTCGCAATAGAGTTATAGTTATTTTGGTTAGTATTTATATGGCTTTGGCCATAGTCAATACTGCTCCTTATTTAAATGATTTTTCAGCTGAGATTAGCTATAATAGTGCATCGATTGTTAAATTTACAGTATTTGTTGGTTTATTTATAGTTTTATTTTTTTTACTTTCAAGGGGTGCTTTGACAAGGACATTCTCAGGATCTGAAAGTTCTGGGGCTTGGTGGCAATCAATAGTTTTTAGTTTTTTTCACGTTGGTTTGATTTTAAGTATTTTACTATCATATTTACCACAGGAAATGTTAAACCATGTTTCTGAAGGTATGCGTAA
>JAUVKC010000082.1 GCA_030592165.1 Candidatus Buchananbacteria bacterium
ACTGACGAGGAGATACGACACGTTGAATTTCTAATTAATTCACGACCCAGGAAAAGACTTGGCTGGAAAACACCTTATCAAATATTTTATGAACTAACTGGTGTTGCACTTCAATGTTGAATGTACATCAATAATTCTTGACATAATTTAAGTTTTATGGTAAATTAAGCTATTAAAGAGTTTGACAGTAAATTTCTACTTGTGGGGTCTTCACAAAAAATCTATTACCCCTTTCAAAAACTGATCCTGTGAGTAGTAATTTGTTTTTAAATGTTAAGAAGGGCTTACCCTTCTTTCTTTATTTTCAAATAATGTTAAACTTAACTAACTATGGGTATTTTAGCCAAAAATAAAAAAGCCAGATTTGATTATGAGATCCTTGATACATACGAGGCTGGTTTAGTATTGGCTGGTCAAGAAGTAAAATCAGTCAGACAAGGACAAGCTAACCTAAAAGGAGCTTTTGTGACAATAAATCACCTTGGTGAAGTTTCTTTAACTAATGCCACAATACCTAGATATAAAATGGCCGGACCATTACCCGATTATGATTCAACCAGGTCAAGAAAACTACTTTTACATAAAAAAGAGATCAATACTTTAAGCAGAAAACTGCAACAAGCTGGCTTGACATTAGTGGCTCTCTCCTTGTATACTAAGCGTAATAAAATAAAATTAGAAATTGGCTTAGCTAAGGGAAAAAAGAAGACTGACAAAAGACGAACCATCAAAGATAGAGAACAAAAAAGAGAGCTAGGTCGGACAATGAAACAAAAATTCCAGTAATTCATTACCCAAAGCCCAATTCCCATTACTTTATTCTGGGGATGATAGGCCTCGATGAAAAGATCTTTAAATAATACTGCAAGTCGAGGGTGTATTTGACCTCGTTAATCCCAAGTACAAACAATAAGTGCTAAAAACTTATTCGCCAAAGTATCAGGTGTTTTTACACCTAACTTTGCATTAGCTGCAGTTTAATAAACAGCAGCCATTCTTGCCACTGATGTCTGATAAGTGGTAAAGGGTGTCATATTTTCAGACTGGTTAACTTGGTTCGGTCTTAGCCAAATTAACAAGAAATTTAAGACCATCACAAAATTTGTTTGATTATTTCAAACTAAGCTTGTAGAGTGTATTTTTTAAGCTTTTTAGACGCGGGTTCAATTCCCGCCATCTCCACTTCGCCTTGAACTACGTTCAATGGCTCAGTGTCTATGACACGAGCGAAGTGACCATACTTTAATATTAATTTTTACCATCTTGAAAAGAATCAGATTTAGACATAAACAAAACAGACCAAAATTAAACCTGGATATTTATCCAGTTAATGAAAAGATTCGAGCCCCTCAGGTTCGAGTGATTGACGAAAACGATGAAATGATCGGCATTTTGGATACGCGAAAAGCAATAGAAATGGCTAAAGAACGTGATTTTGACCTGGTTGCTGTTTCACCAAAAGCTAACCCACCTGTTACCAAATTTATTAATTATGGTAATTTCAAATATCAGCAAGAAAAAGCTGCTAAAAAACAAAAATCTAAAGAAAAAAAGACAGAAGTTAAAGATATTCGTCTTTCACCAAGAATTGGTCAGCATGATCTTGATGTTAGAATGAAACGAGCTGGTAAATTTCTAGAAAAGGGCGACAAACTAACAATTGAAGTTGTATTAAAGGGACGTGAAAGAAAATATCCTGAACTAGCTAAAGATGTCATTAATAATTTTATCAAAAGAATTTCTGATGAAATAATGCCTATAAAAATTGAACAGGAACCAAAAAGACAAGGGAATAAGTTTATGGCCATTATTTTCCCAGACAAAGTAGCTGCCCAAAAACAAATTGAAGCAGCTAAAAATGCTGAAGAAACACTTGACTAATTTTCAAAAACAAGTTAAACTATTTTTAAATTAGCTAAACGAGCTAATATTTTATTTACAAAATATTAGATATTAGATACTGGAAATTCGAAACTAGGAATATGTAGTATATTTAATAAAACTTCCATTCCCTAATTTCTAATTACTAATTTCCAATCTCAATTCTATGCCGAAATTAAAAACAAGAAAATCAGTAGCCAAAAGAATCAAAATAACTAAAAAAGGGAAAGTTTTAAAAAAACGAGCAGGTCAAGATCATTTTAATGCCAGAGAATCAGGTAAAGTCAAAAGAAATAAAAGACGACCAAAAAATGTATCTAAAACCATTACAAAAAATTTAAAACGACAACTCCCCTACGCTTAAAATTGAAAAAAATAATAATTCATAATTCAGAACTCATATTTCATAATTCAAAACTATGCCGAGAGTAAAAAGAGGTACAACACATCTAAAGAAAAGGCGCACAATCAGAAAAGCGACCAAAGGTTATAAGTGGGCCAGAAAAACTTCAATGCGGTTAGGTCAAACTGCCATTCTTAAAGCTGGTCAACATGCATTACAAGACAGACATAAGAAAAAAGGTAATATGCGAGCTTTATGGAATATCAGAATCAATGCTGCTGTCCGTGAATATGGTCTAAGTTACTCAAAATTCATTAACGCTTTGAAAGTTAATAAGATTGAGGTTGATCGTAAAATCTTAGCTGATCTAGCAGTTAATAATAAAAAAATATTCAAAGCTATAGTTGATCAAGTAAACAAGACTAAAACAACTGAAAAGAAAAAAGAAACTCCAGCGCCAAAGAAAACTGTAGATAAAAAACCAAAAACAGCAAAAAAATAATTACATATCATTATATATAAAAACTCCCCTCCAATGGGGATGTTTTTATTTTTTTCAAATTTACTAATTCACCAACATAGCAATAAACAAACCTATTGACAATATTATTTTTTTCTGCTATTTTAATAAAACTAAAAGGAGGATTGTCATGTTTCATTTTTTTTAAACATGTTTTTCCCAATGTGGGAAACTCATAATAAACCTTGCACAGCCCTACCAAGGCAAGGTGTAATAATAATAGGAATTCCTGTCACAGAAGATACGCTTATCCCACCGCCATTTGATCTAAAAAACATCCCAAGAGAAACAGGTACTGGCGGCAGGCTTCGTGATATTCAAGAAACAAAAAAACCGACTTAAATAAGTCGGTTTTTTCTTTTATTTCTATTTACTGATCAATTCAATACTATTTATAATAACATCTATTGTTGGATGGTCACGTCCGTTCGTTTTTACAGCTACGATTTTATTTAAAACATCGTCGCCTGATAAAAGAGTTCCGAAATTTGTATGTTTACCGTCAAGCCATGGCGTACTTTCAACTGTAATAATAAAAAATTGTGAACCATTTGTATTAGGGCCAGAGTTTGCCATGGCCAAACTGCCTCGCACTAATTTATGATCATTAAATTCATCACCAAACCGATAGCCAGGTCCACCTGTTCCGTCATCTGACCAATCATCATCTTTACTCAAAGGGTCACCGCCCTGAACCATAAAGTTTTTAATAATCCTGTGAAACTTTGTTCCGTCGTAAAAACCTTGCTGAGCAAGATTCATAAAATTATTAACGGTAATTGGTGAATCTTCGTTAAAAAACTCTACGGTAAGATCACCCATATTAGTTTTTATAATCGCTTGATTATACTGTGAAATTAAATTTTCCTGCCCCATTGTTTCAATAATCTTGTTTATTTTATCATCTTCTTCTTTTGCCACCGGCTCATTTTCATTTGAAATATTAATGTTCCCTATTGAAGTCCCACAGCCAGATAAAACAATCAGACTTAAACAAAAAAGAAAAAATAGTTTTTTCATGTGTTTGTAATAAATAATTATTAATTAATATCATTATAGCAAAAAAATCATAATTGACAAATTATTTAATTACTGCTAAATTATAATAATTAAAACCAAAAGGAGGAATTCATGGCTGAAAATGAAAAAGTTAATCCGATCATTGAATTTCTTAATGATGGGGGTGATTTACTAAGTAATGAAGGGATAGAAATAATCATGGAATCGTCAAGAGACGACCTTCAAGAGACTCTTAAAAATAAGGGTGCTGGGGCTTCACTTATTCAAGCAATGAGCAAAAGCACCATTCCAAAATTTAAACAAAAAATACTTGATGCCTGCCAATAATCAAAAACCCCCTAGCTAATAACTAGGGGGTTTTCTTTACTATATTATTTTGAGTAAAAAAAATTTACTACTCTCAATCTTTGGTTATTTTAATTGCTTTACCTTGAATTAAAGCCTGACTCATTTTTTTATAAGCTGAAGAGATAATTCTTTGAAATGTGCTTTGGGAAGTTTTCATTAATTTGGCACACTCGACCTGATCTAACTCTTTTAAATTTTTCAATCGTAAAGCTTCTACTTCTTCAGTAGTTAACTCAACAATATCCAAATCTC
>JAUVKC010000012.1 GCA_030592165.1 Candidatus Buchananbacteria bacterium
CAAGCTTGAAAGTTTCAAGCTTTAATGCTATATTACAATCTATCTAATAAGTAAAAAATAGTATTTTGATTTTTATAACTTTAAAATTAATATAATATGTTTAGTATTATTCCCTTAATAATAATTTTAGTAAGTTTAGCTATCATTTTGGTGATTGTTGTGAAGAAATTACCTCTTTTGGCGTCTTTTGATGTAAGTGAAAAACCAGAAGAAAAAAACGCTGAAGCTAAAGAAAAGATCATGAATGAAAGATTGCAAAGAAAAGCTAAGGTTGTTTACCAAAAAGTATTACCTATGAGTAAAGTATTATTTGGGGGTATTAAAAAAATGGCTAAGCAAAGTGCTGATAAATTAAAAGATTTGGAAGAAAAGTATAAGAAAAAAGCTAAAAAGGAAGTTTTAGTTACAAAAAAAGAGTATGAGAATTTTGAAAATAATGTGGAGTCATTTTTACGAGAAGCTCAGCTTTTTTCTGACAAAGAAGAATATGATGAGGCTGAAAAAAAATATATTGAAATTTTGGGTTTAGATCCCAAAAATGTTGAAGCTTACCTTGGTTTGGGCGAATTATATGTATTCCAAAGAACTTACGAAGAAGCAAAAGCTACTTTTGAACATGTTTTAAAGCTAGATCCCAATAATGATAAATCTTGGTTTGAATTAGCTGAAATAAACGAAATACAAGAAGATTTCAATAAAGCTATAGTAAATTTAAATAAAGCTTTAAAAAAGTCTCCTAATAATCCGAAGTATTTAGATTTATTGGTTAGATTAAATTTAGAACTAAAAGATAAAGATAAAACCAAAGAAGCTTTGCAAAGGTTGCGTGACGCTAATCCTGAAAATCAAAAAATTAAGGAATTTGAAACTCAGATTAAAGAGTTATAATCCTTCTACGCTGAAGCTACCTGCAGGCAGGCATTAAGATTTTACGGTTTTATCGGGGACTGCCAACTTCGCTTATAAGGTTATGTTGATCCGTAATTACGCCGTCTTAGCTCCTGCCGTCGTCTTTCGTACCTCCCGCCTACGTCATCCTCCACTATCGTTTCGGAGGACTTCGGCGGGCAGGCATTAAGATTTTACGGTATCATCGTGGATTACCAACTTTGCTCATGATATTATGTTGATCCGTAATTACGCCGTCTTAGCTCAGTTGGTAGAGCGCATCCATGGTAAGGATGAGGTCTCGGGTTCAATTCCCGAAGACGGCTCCAATATAAGGCAACTTAATAAGTTGTTTTTTTGTCTAATCACACCTTGACCAAAATTAAAAAATAGTGTATATTTTATCTATATTTTATAATGGGTCGGTACCTAAGCGGTCAACGGGGGCAGACTGTAAATCTGCTGGCGTAAGCCTTCGCAGGTTCGAATCCTGCCCGGCCCACACTTCGCCTTGAACTACGTTCAATGGCTCAGTGTGTATAACACCATAGCGAAGTCATTGGATGCTGTGACTTCTTTGCCACCTTAGCTCAGCTGGTAGAGCAACTGTCTTGTAAACAGTAGGTCGTCGGTTCGACTCCGACAGGTGGCTCAGGGAATAATGAATAATTTACAATGCACAATGAAAAAATTGTAAATTGTACATTGTACATTGCTAATTATTAATTTATTTAATATGTCACAAGATAATTTGATCAAAATGGAGTGTAGTGAATGTAAGAGGGCAAATTACTATTCAAAAAAGAATAAAAAAATCATAAAAGAAAGATTAGAACTTAAAAAGTATTGTAAGTATTGCAAAAAACACACACCTCATAAAGAAACAAAATAAAAAAATAGTCCGATCATTCGACCGGACTATTTTTTTTTGCTATAATTAGATTAATGAATTATTAACCAGTTTTTATGAAAAAAATAACAAATCACACAGAGGAGCATAAAAGGTTTTCCAATCTTTTTTTAATGGTGATATTGCTGGCTATTTTGTATTTATCGTATTTACTATTCAAACCATTTATAAAAGAAATAGTAATCGCCGGAGTCTTGGTAACAATTTTTTATCCGGTTTATTTGAAATTTCTTTTTTGGACAAAGGGTAGGACTTCAATTTCAGCTTTGATAGTTTGTCTTTTGATTTTATCAATAATTATTGTGCCGTTTTCTTATTTCTTATTTTATATTGCTCAACAGGCAATAAAAGCTTATGGTGCCATTTCATTTAATTTGAGTGGACAAATAATAGAATTTTTTGATGCCCAACTTTGGAATAAATTAAATATAATTGATACAGGCGTATTTGATTTACAGAAATTTGTTGCAGAATCTTTTGCTACCGTAAACACTTGGATTATTTTAGTGGCAACTACGCTGGTAAAAGGAACGAGTCAGTTCTTTATAAGTCTGCTTATAGTATTATTCACAATGTTTTTCTTGTTTCGTGATGGTAGAGTGTTTTTGGCCAGAGTAATGAAATTAACTCCACTTTCAAATAAGTATGATAAATTGATTTGGATGAAATTTAGAGATGTAAGTTATTCTGCTATTATCGCTACTTTTGTCACATCTTTTGTTCAAGCAGTAATCGGTGCTTTAGGTTTTATAGTAGTTGGTTTGCCAGGTTTATTAGCAGCTATTTTAATTTTTATTTTTTCTTTTCTTCCATATGTAGGTACAGCTTTTGTTTGGCTACCAGCAAGTATTTACCTTATGGTTACTGGAAACATTGCCCAGGGTATATTTTTATTCTTTTGGGGAGCTATCGTAATTAGTTTGATAGATAATTTACTTCGACCGTATCTTATCCAAGGTAAAGCGCAAGTACATCCTTTGATAATATTTTTTAGTATTTTTGGTGGAATAATTGTATTGGGAGTTTGGGGAATAATATTTGGTCCGCTTATAGTTTCTTTAGCAGTAACAATATTACATATATACGAACTCGAATATTCAAAAGTCTTAGATCGGTAAATAAAAAGACGACATTTTCATGTATTTGTAGGGATAGGTAATTAACCTGTCCATGAAAATGTCGTCTTTTTTTATCCTCGAAAAATTAGATAAACTATATAAACAATATAAGATATTACAAAAAAGAATCCTTGCCATTTTTCTAAAGTACGACGTTGACCAATAAACATGAATAAGAATAAAAGTAAGGAAACTCCGATTAAGATTATGATATCAATGTTTAGTAACGGATTATAAATTAAAGGTTTGATTGACGCTGAAACTCCTAAAACCCATAAAACATTAAAGATATTTGAGCCAATAATAGTACCAACAGCAATATCTATTTTGCCTTTTTTAGCAGCTATAGCTGAGGCAGCTAATTCTGGAAGGGAAGTACCAATAGCCACAATAGTTAAGCCGATTAAGGCTTCGGAAATACCAATTTGAGTAGCAAAGAAAATAGCTCCGTCAACAATCCATTTAGCACCTAAAAGTAAACCAGCCAAACCAATTATTACATAAATAATCGATCGTAGTATAGGAATTGTTTCAATACGATGGGCTTCTTCTTCTTTCACTTTACTAATACCAAAAGTGTAGTATAGGAAAATAAGAAAAAAGGAAATTAATACGAACCCATCAATTCTGTTTAATTCTGACAAATTACGCCCTTCAATTAGCATGTCATTAGCCATAATTAAAACAATTATTGTGGCTAAAAGGCTTAAAGGAATTTCTTTCCAAATTGTACCTCGTTTAATGGCTAAGGGGGTGATAAAGGCAGCTACTCCTAAGACCAACAAAATATTGGAAATATTAGAACCAATCACATTACCAATGGCTAGGTCAGCAGCTCCTTGAGCACTGGAAAAAATATTAACAATTAATTCAGGCATTGAAGTACCAAAAGCTACGATAGTAATACCAATAACAAAAGCTGAGATACCATATTTTTTAGCAATTGAAGAAGCACCGTCAACTAAAAAATCAGCACCTTTGATTAAAATTACAAAGCCGACGATAAATAAAATATATGTGATTATTGTCCAAAACATGAAAATGGAAATTAAAAATTAATTGAACATTATTGCATTGTTCCTTGTGAATTGTTTTTATTATAGCAAAAAATTCTTATTGTGTTAACCTTGACATTTTGATTAAAAAATGATATGTTAATTTAATAATGTAATAGTTCTTTATAACCACTTTAAATAAATTAAAGGAGTCAATTATGCATGATTCTCAAGAGGCGACCAGAGATATAGTTATGATCGAATGGTTGAGTCGTCAGATATTAGCAAAACAAATGTCGCAAGAGTTAGCGAAAATTGTTGATAGTCTAACACCTTCATATAAGAATTTTTTAGAAGAAATGGGTGCTAAAACGCGTTTGGTTTTTGTTGGTTTGTTGGAATTTGGCAGACCTGTTACAGCTAAAGAAGTGGCTACTTCTGCACGTTTTAGTGTGAATGAAATTTCAGCTTATTTGAATCGGTTTGTTGAAAGGGGTTGGGTTAATAAATGTACTGATCAAAGTCCTTATCTTTATGAATCAATTGATCCTTTTGGTTATGTGATTTGTTTACGGCCTGGGATTGAAGTTTATTGGAGGGTAAGGCGTTTTGGCAAAAAAGCCATTGAGGAATTATCTTTAATCACTTTACAATAAGAAACAACAATATTAGGAGGGGTATAAAGAGGTAAGAAAATGAGAAAATTGATTTTATTGAAAGTACTTGCTGTTAGCGGTGTTATCATTGTTAGTGGTGGTATCTCTGACGCTGTAGTTGTTGAAATAGGTTAGGTATTTATGGTATCTGGCGTTTGCGTTAATACTATTGGATTCGGCATTGTTGTCGCTTTTTATGAAAATTAAAAAAATAAACTTTTGATTAATTGAACGGCTCAGTAAACTGAGCCGTTTTTTTGTTGCTTGAATTATTTATGTATTAAAGTTAAACTTTAGTTATGAAAAATATTAAATCAATGAATTACGACATTGCAGTTATCGGCGGTGGCCCAGCTGGTATGACAGCCGCTGGTAGAGCTGGCGAATTAGGTGCTAGCGTTGTTTTAATTGAAAAAAACCCTAAACTTGGCGTGAAACTTTTAATGACTGGTCATGGTCGTTGTAATCTGACTAATAAAATACCTGATCAAAAAACATTAATTGAGAAATATGGTAAGAATGGTAAGTTTCTTTATTCAAGTTTTAATAAATTCGGAGTTGATGATGTGATTGACTTTTTTCAGTCTCGTGGGCTAACAACTAAAATCGAAAATAATGGTTGTGTTTTTCCTGATTCAAATAAATCGTATGATGTTTTGAATGTTTTAGTTGATTATTTAAGTGATTCTAATGTTGAAATTAAAGCTAATTCTGAAGTTGCTAGGATTATAGTTAAAGATAAGAAAATCACTAAAATTGTTTTAAAAAACAAAAAGGAGGTTATAGCTAAAAAATATATTATCTGCACTGGTGGTAAATCATATCCTGCGACTGGTTCAACTGGTGATGGTTATAATTGGTTAACTAATATAGGACATACCATAAATACCTTGCGACCTTCATTGACTCCGGTTATTGTCCAGGAAAAATTTATTAAAGAGCTTGAAGGGGTTAGTTTGGTAAATGTTACAACTAAATTGTTTAAAGATAATAAAAAAATAGCTTCGTGTCGTGGCGATCTGATGTTTACAGCTAATGGCTTGACTGGCCCGTCGATTCTAGATTTTAGCAAACAAATTGGCCTGTCAATTTTAGGGCCAGGTGATTTAGTTTTGAAAATTGATCTTTTACCCAAAATAGATTTTAATAATCTGGATAAAAAATTACATCTTAAATTTTCTCAAGATAATAAAGCTTTAAAAAATAGTTTGGCAGAATTTTTTCCGAAAAGATTAGTTTCTGTAATAATTAATTTAGCCAAGATTAATCCTGATAAAAAAGTTAATATAATTTCTAAACAAGAACGAAAAATTTTATTAAACACAATTAAAGGGTTTAGTTTAAAGATAAAAAGTTTGGCAGGTTATGACAAAGCAATGATCACTGGTGGAGGCGTTAATTTACAAGAAGTTGATCCAAGGACAATGAAATCAAAGCTTATTGATAATCTATATTTTGCCGGAGAAATACTTGACCTGGATGGACCGTGTGGCGGATTTAATTTACAAGTTTGCTGGAGTACAGGTTATTTAGCAGGGGAGAGTGTAACTAATTAATATTATTTTATGGATACAAAAATTATAATTGGTCTAGTTGTTTATTTGTTAATTAATATTTGCGCATTTTTAATCATGTCACTTGATAAAAACAGATCACAAGGCTCACGCCCCAGAATAAGTGAAGGAACTATTTTTTTCTGGACGATATGTTTGGGTAGTATCGGTGTTTATCTGGGAATGTTTGCATTCCGTCATAAAACCAGAAAAATATATTTTACTGTAGGGATTCCTTTACTGATTTTGCAAAATTTTACACTACTGTTCTTTTTGGCATATGTTTATAAGAATTATTTGATTTAAAATATCTTTTATTGACTTGACTTAATCATGTATCTTTTTTATAATTTAATTAAATAATATAAATATATTAATATATGAATGAAGAAAAAATAATAGCCAAATTAGTTGATCATGACGAGCAGTTGCGTGAAATTAAAGACAACATGGTAACAAAAAATGAATTGGCAGAGTTTAAAGATGAATATTTGCAGGGTCAAGATGAAATGATGACTATTTTAAAACGACTTGATGAAGATCGTATTTTTACTCATAGGTGGGTGGATAGAATTGAGTCTGATTTAGAACATACTAAGTCTCGTGTTGCGCAGTCAGAAGATGAAATAAGTAAATTAAAAACAGATCTTAAAATTGCTTAAGATGTTTTTAAGATCAATAAAAAACGAGCGCAAGCTCATTTTTTTTGTTACTAGAATATAAAAACCTCTGGGTGTTAACCAGAGGTTTTGGGTTTTGCGAATGTCAGTCCTTTTTCGCGAGCTCTTGTTGAATTTCTTTTAGTGCAGAAATAATCCCGTCAGCTTTTTTCTCGAAAGATTGTCTGAATGTTTCCATTATATAACCAATACCGGCGAGTATCATGATCATTGCAATCAACTCAAATATAATTCCAATATTTTCCATTGTCCTCCCTCCTTTTTTATTGATATTTTAGTATATCCTAAGTTATAATATTTGTCAATACCCTGCATACCTGCGTAATATTGTCTTTATCACTTATTTAAGGTGAATTTAAATTAATTAAATTATTATGAATAAAGAATTACCAAAAAATACAAACAAAAAAATAAGTAAACTTGCTGTGAGGTAGTTATTTTATTGATGAAATTACCCTTGATTTTCTACTAAATTTGTGCTAAGATATCTTTATCTGGGGGTGTCGTATAATGGTAGTACAGGGGTCTCCAAAACCTCTTGCGTGGGTTCGATTCCTACCACCCCTGCGTGATATAGTGTTTTAAATACTATTTAAATCGTCTTTCAAGTAAATCCAGGAAGGGCAATGTAAATTTAATCAAAAATAATATGGGAAGAGCAACAGCTAAATTAGTCGAGGTAAGAAAGTTTGTTACTGGTGAATCAAGATATTGTCAGAAGTGCGGAAAAGAATCTTATGAGTTATTTGAAATAAGTCAGGATGCTAAATTGAAAAACAAATTGCAGTATTGCAAAACATGTTTTGATTCAAATAAGTCTTAAAGTCTTTTAATCTCAATTGAGTCTTAAAGGCAAGAATTCGTCATTATTATGGCGTTTTTTTGTTTGTAAGATTTTCTAACTTTTAACGTTGTAATAGTATAGAAAATCACTTTTTTAAAATGGAAAATTATAATCAAACAATAAAAAATATAAAACAGCAATTAGCTAATTTTGAAAAGCCTCAAAGAAGGGCTCTTTCTTTAAGGTTTCCTAAGTATCAGAAATATTTTGTTTTAGTTCATCGTGGCGTTAGGAAACTCAGGAATTTATCTGATTTATCGATTGCCAGAAAAAAGAAATCTGATTTTTTTCAATCTGTTGTTACACGTCATCAATCATTATTAACGCGTAAATTAGGTGATTCTGATCCACGCTTACAAAGGCAAAAAATAAAAAATCTGCAAATCGCTAGAGAAAGATTAAATGGTTTAATAATTAAACCTGGCCAAACCTTTTCGTTTTGGGAAACAGTTGGTAAACCGTCAAAAAAACGAGGATTTGTAAAAGGTATGCTTTTATCAAATGGTAAAGTTGTTGAAGGTCAAGGCGGTGGGCTGTGCCAAATGGCTAATTTACTTTTTTGGCTATTTTTACATTCAGATATTCAGGTTATTGAACGATATCATCATTCAAAAGATGTTTTTCCTGATTCAGGTCGGGTTTTGCCTTTTGGCTCAGGTGCAACTCTTATGTACAATTATACTGATTTGAAAATAAAAAATATTTCAAATCAACCAATCCAATTAAAAATTTGGTTAACTGAAAAACATTTAAAAGGTCAGATTGTTTCAATGAAATCATTTCCAGTCAAATTTCATGTTGTTGAGAAAAACCATTGTTTTGTTAATCATAATAATCAATACTATCGTTATAATCAAATTTATCGGCAAATATTGATTGAGGGGAAGGTTATTAAAGACGAATTGATGAGTAATAATTTTGCACCTGTTTTATATGAAGTTAATCAAGAATATATTAATAAACATGGTTTTGAAGTAATTGAAATTAATGAGACCGTTGCAATAAATAGCAAAAATAAACTAAGCTCAGATTTCGTTTGTCAATTTTTACCAGATTTTAAAAAATTTACATAATAAAACGATAGATCTCTAGTATTTTTTAGCGACAGGTATCTGCCGCTTTTTTAATTGAATTTTTATATTTAAAAGGGTATTATTAAAGTATAAGAAGTTTTAAATATTAACTATAAATTTATGCAAAAACTTTTAATTATATCGTTTGCTTTTGCTTTGGGGCTAAGTGTCTTATTGATCCCACAACCATCTCAGGCTGGCTGTTGCGGTTGTGATCCAGTTTATGATAATAATGTTGTGATGGAAGTAAAAAGTGCTGTATGGGTTAGAGACGAAGCTTGTGTAGCTACTGGTGATATTATTGATACCTTGAAAACAGGTGAAGTCGTGCAAGTAACTCATCGAACTGATGGTTGGTTCAAAGTTATCAGCCCAAGAGGTAAGGTTGGTTGGTCAGGTGAACAGTTTCTTAGACCTACTTCAAAGCCCTTAAGTTCAACTTCTTGCACAACCTGCAATACAACACCAGAAGTTATCAATCCAGTCAGTGATCCGAATTATAGTGCATATTCTTTGTCTCATACAAAAGGCTATATTCTACTTCAAGTTCAGGAACTTGGTGAAGCTTGGTATGTTGATCCTGTAACTTTTAAACGTTATTACATGAAAGACGGAGCAACTGCTTATGAAATGATGCGATCATTTGGTCTTGGTATTACTGATGTTGATTTGGCTAAAATTCCAATTGCTAATAACACCACAGAGATGAAAAACGCTTCTAGTGTTTGTTCATATAATTCTATGGCTAATAGAGTTAAAGGTAAAATTGTTTTACAGGTTCAGCAGAACGGTGAAGGTTGGTATATTTATCCAAAAAACTGTCGTCGTATTTATATGAAAGACGGAACAGCAGCTTATGGAATTATGAGATATTTAGGGCTTGGTATTACTAATTCTGACCTAAGTCGTTTATCTACATCTGAAGTAGAAATTAAACCATATACTGAACCAACAACACCTACAACGCCGACTACAGAACCAATAACAAATCCAACTTCAAATTTGGGTTTAACTCTGTATCCAGCATCAACTGATCATGCCGAAGGATCTCTTTATACTTCTTATGGCCCTGCAATTGCAGGAACTGGTAATTTTCAAAAAGGATCAGTACCTTCAGGTTTTAATTATGCAGTTTTAAACCAATATTTTTTAGACAGGATTAATATGGAAAGAACTAGCCGGGGAATGCCAGCTATACTTTCTGATCAACGAATGGTTGATAGCGCTTCTGTCTGGGCTGAACAAATGTATTTTCAACAACAAATGACTCATACTCGTCAGCCAGTTAATATGATGGCTAGAGTCTGGGTCTGGGAGAATTTTAAAATAGAATTTCGAGAGACCTGGGGTTGGCTTTATGAAAATATCGGCGGTGGATCATATAACAGATCACAAGGTATTAATGAAAGTGTCATGTCTTCAATGGATAGTTTACTTGATTATTTTATGAGTGAAGAAAGTTATAACGGTATTCATTACCAGACAATTATGCATGATAAACTAACTCATGTTGGTTTAGGCTTTTATTTTGAAGGTAGTAATGATTCAGGGAAACTTTGGACAGTTATGCATTATGGCGGACTTTATGGACAAGTTCCAGTAATTAATAAAACGTGGTAAAAGACAATTAACAATTCACAATGTACAATTAATAAATTTTAAATGTTTTAATGACAAATGATTGTTTTGGGTTAAGAGGTGTACGCAATATATGAAAAAAATAATTCCTATAACAAAAAAAGATTTCAACCAACCTTTTGTAGCTACAGGAGTTATTATTGAAAAAGATGGTAAATTTGTGATGGTTCAGGAAGGTAAATCTAAAACAGGACCTTCCAGCGAAGGTCTTTGGGATAGACCTGGTGGTTGGTTGGATCTATATGAAGATATTTTAGTTGGGGCAGTGCGTGAAGTTAAAGAAGAAACAGGTTTAGATGTAGAATTGACTGGATTTTTAGGTATTTATAATTATATAAAGCAAATAAAGGATACAGATGGAAAAAATTTGAACATTCATGGTATTCTTTTGGAATTTGTAGGTAAAGTTAAATCTTCTAAAATTAATATTAAAACTGAAGAAATTCAAGATGTAAAATGGTTTAGTTTTGAGGAAATAAAAAGATTAGACCTAAGGAGTAAAAATATAATTTACGAGATAAAAGAATATTTATCCGGTAATATTTATTCACTTGATATTATAAAAACTTATACTAATTATACATAAAAAAAGCTCGTTAATCGGGCTTTTTTGTTTGATTTGACAGTATCGTTTTTTTTTGTTAATCTAACCTATTGTGATATTTTAAAATTTTTAGTTATTTTCAGAGGAGGTATTTATGGAGGAAATTCGTATAGAAGCACGGATAAAGAATAATGTGTTGTACAAGGCAATTTAAGATAAATGGCCTTCAACGGCAGCTTTTTGCCGGGAATATGGTTTGCGTGCGGTAGACGTGTGCGCGTTAATTAATTTAAGGCAAAAGCCAGTAAGTTGCCACACTGGTAAATACATTCCATTATGTATTAATCTTGAGTCGATATTAAATATTCCTGTTGCAGAGCTGTTTCCATTGTGGATGTATAAAATAAAAACCACATTTTCTGTAATAGAAATTTCAGCTTCACAGCTGACAGGAGGAATGGATGCTTTAAAACAATTTCCAGATCCCCAAGTATTGAGTGTTGATAATGATGAGTTTAAACAAACAGAGAATGAAAGACTTACTGAGGCAATGGATATAGCCTTATATAAACTCACTCCAAGGCAGGAAACAATAATTCGGATGCGATTTGGGATGATGCCTGATAATTCAAAGGAATTTACTTTAGATGAAATTGCTACTGAATTTGATCTATCAAGGGCACGTATAGGTCAGTTTATTGAATCTGGTATTAGAAAATTAAAGCATGATACAAGTAAAGATATTTTTAGGGATTTAGTTTCCGATAAAATATTAGACGAAAAAAAACAATGCCGTCCGTAATGGGCGGTTTTTTTATTAAAATTGATTATGTTTTTACTTACCTATGTGAAGATTAAAATTATACACAATAATTTTTTAAAAAGCTCGTTAATCGGGCTTTTTTTTGCTATAATTAAATATAGATATTAGACTATTGGATATTGGAAATTGGTGATATGAATAATTTAATAAATACAACTCACTAATTTCCAGTTTCTAATTTCAAATCACTAAAAATTTTATATGGGGAAAAAACAAAAAAACGGCCAAAAGGCTCATGTAGTTGCTGTTGATATGGGTTATGGTCATCAAAGAGCAGCTCATCCTTTGCATATTTTGGCTTACAAAGGTAAAGTTATTAATGCTAATACTTATAAGGGGATACCACAATCTGATAAAGATTTTTGGAATGATAGTCGTGAATTTTATGAATGGCTTTCCAAGTTTAAAAAAACACCTTTAATTGGTGAAAAAATTTGGGCGCTTTTTGATCATTTTCAGGAAATACCAAAATTTTATCCAAAACGTGATTTATCAGCACCAAATTCTCAGCTTAAGTATTTTATGCATTTTATAAAAAAAGGCTGGGGTAAAGATTTGATAAGTAAATTGGCAAAAAATCCGTTACCAATAGTGACAACTTTTTTTGTGATGGGTTTTATGGCTGAGTATTACAAATATCCGGGAGAAATTTATGTTTTAGCAACTGATACTGATATTAGCCGGACATGGGTGCCAATTAATCCCAATCAAAGTAGGATTAAATATTTTGCTCCAAATTATAGAGTTGAACAAAGATTGAAATTATATGGTGTAAATCCCGCTAATATTTATTTAACAGGATTTCCGTTGCCAAACGAAAACTTGGGAGGTGCTGATTTGAAAGTTTTAAAACAAGACTTGGGTCATCGTTTGTTTAATTTGGATCCCAAAAGAAGATATATTTCACAATATAAAGATACTATTTCTCAGCAATTAGGTGATAAATGTTTTCCGCGTAAGCGACATCATCCTTTGACTATTATGTTTGCAGTTGGTGGGGCTGGTGCACAACGTGATGTAGGTATTGGAATTGTCAGAGCTTTAGCCAGTAAAATTAATAAGGGAACAGTCAGAATAAATCTTGTGGCTGGAATAAGAAATGAAGTCGCTTCATATTTTAAGTCTAGTGTTCGTGAACTTGGCTTAGGTAAACATCTTGGTAAAAATATTAAAGTTATCCATGCTCCTAATAAAGAAGGGTATTTTGATAAATTTAATAAAGCTTTAAGAACAACTGATATTTTATGGACTAAACCAAGTGAGTTGTCTTTTTATACAGCTTTAGGTTTACCGATTATTATGTCACCGCCAATTGGTTCACAGGAGAAATTTAACCGTAAATGGCTAAGAACTATTTCTTCAGGTATTGATCAAGAAGATGTGCAATATACAGAGGAATGGCTTTTTGACTGGCTTGACTCAGGTTGGTTTGCTGAAGCAGCTATGGAAGGTTTTATGGAAGCACCTAAATACGGAACTTTTAATATCCAAAAGATAATAAGTCATAAAACAGAAGAAACCAAAGCCATGAAAATGGTTTTACAATATTAGGGCAATGTACAATTATCAATGAACAATTAATAATTAAGGATGTCTGTTCTTGGCATCCTTTTAAGTCTTTTTATATCCTTTACAAAAAGTGCATATTTGCTATTATTATTGTAAGATTTAGTTAATTATAAGAACATTCGTATATTCGTATTTATTAGTAAATTCGTATTTAATGCAACGATTAGCAATTTTACTTGAAAAATTAAATATAGCTGACCAAAGAGATAAGATCGTAAAAAAAGAAGGAGAGGAATTGGTCAAGGTAAACGTAATGACAAGTGCGGTGGCTTTTATGTATGAAAAAATAAGAACCGTAGTTGATTACAACGAAGAGCATTTATTAAGAAAAAGTGCTATTTTTAGGATTTTAAAAAGAAGATTTTTAGAAGGAGATGATTATTACAAGATTGCTGAAAATTTGATTAAGGAAATGATCAGTGCTAAGTATCTGGAGAATAATAAAATCCCTGAAACAATAATTATTGAAATTGCTAAAGTTATTGAAAAATACGATTTACTTTATACTGGTATAAAAGAGCAGAAAGGTTTAAAGCGATCTATGAAGTTATATGACTGGGTTATTCAGCTTGCTTCTGTGGAAATTGAGGAAATAGTCGCTCCTGCCAATAAAGAAAGAGTTATGGTCCGTTTTATGTATGATGAGATTCAGTCTCGATCAGAAATCGTTTGTAAGGATATGACAGTAGATGAAAAAAATTTACAAATATTTTTGGCAGTAAATAGAAGTCTTGTAAAATCAGATAAACCCATGCTTGAATATTTAATTCTTAAGCTTTGGTATCCTGATTGGGTTAATGATTATCAGGTTTTTTTGCCAAAATTTATTGATGAAGTCTTAAATATTAGAAAAGATATTGATGCTCAAATTAATCATCGTATGGCAAACCGTCTTTTGAAATTTTGTAGACCATATGCAACTATGATGATTATTCTTCGGGAAGTGATTTATGCTGATTTCAAAAATGCCTCAAAGTTAATCAATGATATACCTCTTTTGGAAAGTAAAATTCGCGAAGTTTGTCAGGAAAAATATAAAGAAACTAAAAAACGTTTAAAAACCCAGATTGTGAGGGCAATTATTTATGTATTTTTAACAAAAATGCTTTTAGCTTTAATTTTGGAGGTTCCTTTTGATTATTATATTTTACAATCCTTTAATTGGTTAGCAATCATTGTTAATGTTACATTCCCGCCACTGCTAATGATTTTGATTGCTTCAACTATTCGTACTCCAAGTGAGAAAAATACCAAGGTAATGATTAATGGTTTGCATGCAATTTTAACAGGGAAAGTCGGTGAAATTAAATATATTAAAGAACCGAAAAAAAGAAGCTGGTTTACCTGGGGAGTATTTAATATTGTTTATGTGATTACATTTTTAGTACCATTTTTATTTATTATTTACTTTTTGGATAAAATTGAATTTAGTATCATGAGTATTGGTTTATTTTTAGTCTTTTTAAGCATTGTTAGTTTTTTTGGTGTCAGGATCAGAAACTCTGCCCGTGAATTATATGTATTGAAAAAAAGAGATAATATTTTTGGTGAGATTTTTGATTTTGCGACCTTACCTTTTATTCGTTTAGGCAGATTTTTATCATTAAATTTTTCTAAGATAAATATTTTCGTTTTTATTTTGGATTTTCTTATTGAAGCGCCATTGAAAATTATTTTACAGGCAATAGAAGAATGGCTTTCATTTTTTAAAGAAAAAAAAGAAGATTTATATTAGGGGGATACGAATCTACTAGTAAATACGAATTTACGAATGTTTAGATATTTATCAGTAATTAGTTTAATATGAAAAGAGAATTACCAAAAATGGAATCACTAGACATGATTTATGCTAAAGATGTTTTAGCTAGATATGATTTGATTAATCGAGTTATAAAGCTTAAAGATCAAGGTGACTCGTTTCAATCAGCTTTTAAAAAAGTTATGACATCTATTGGTACACTTGAATCAAAAAAAAGCGAAGAAATATTATTTAGAATGACTCAGGCAGCCTGGGAAAAATATGAAAAACCAGTTAAAAATTCTTCATTTACTGAAAATCAGCAAGCAAAAATGAAAAGAGGTGCTGAATTACTTCAATATAACGAAGAAAAAAGAGCTGGACAATCTTATCATGAATCAGGCTTAGATAATAATTAAAATCAAAAAAAATATGATTACCAAAAATATTTTAGTTTTAATTAACAAAAAATTAAATTCCGTTATTTTGAATTTAGTTGTTATTGGGTTTTTGTTTTTTATTCTTGCTGCTGCTATATTGTTTTACCCTCAGATTTTGCAGGCTTTATTTATAATTGCTTTTTTTGTGATTTCTTTTTCAGCTTTTTTGATTGCTATTAAAATTAATCATATCAAAGAAAATTTTGAAAAATTACTAAAATTAACTAATAAAAAATAATTAATTTAAAATTTATGTCAGATGATAAAAAGGTGATCGTTTATTCAACGCCAACATGTCCTTATTGTAAGCAAATAAAAGCTTATTTAAAGGAAAAGAGCATAGAATATGATGATATTGATGTTGCCGCAAACCCTGATAAAGCTCAGGAGATGATTGATAAATCAGGTCAAATGGGTGTTCCTGTAGTTATGATTGGCGAAGAAGTGATTGTTGGTTTTGATAAGGAAAAGATTAATAAAGCTTTGGGACTATAATAATTAGTAAGAAATAAGAATTTAAACCCGGAGGATAAATGTTGTTTTTCTAGTTGCTTAAATTTCTTATTTTTGGCATTATTAATATAATTAAATATAAAGGAAATAGGGGGGAGCCTTTTTTAGGCTCTTTTAAAATTTAAGGTGAAATATTAGCTAGGCTAAAAACAACAAGTAAGGAGGGTAAGTAAGATGGAAAAGGTTTTAATTCTGGATTTTGGTTCACAGTACACCATGCTGATTGCTCGGCGAGTACGTGAAGTCAATGTTTATTGTGAAATTCATCCATACAATATGAGCATTGAAGAAATCAAGACATTTAATCCTCGAGCGATTATTTTGTCTGGCGGACCAGCCAGCGTCACTGCTGCTGATGCCTATAATTGCGATCCGGAAGTATTTGAACTGGGAGTTCCTATCTTGGGTATTTGCTACGGGTTACAGCTTATGGCTAAGATGCTTGGTGGTGAAGTAGAAGCATCAGATCATCGCGAGTATGGGGCAGCGAACCTGGTTGTCGATAATGATGCTGATCTTTTTGCTGGATGTAGCGATCAAGATGGCATTCAATCTGCTAACTTGCATCATGAGGGCCAGGTCGCCAATGGGTTGCGTGTCTGGATGAGTCATGGTGATCGCATCAAGTCGATTCCACCTGGCTTTGAGATTATCGGACATACGGTAAATTCGGCAGTGGCTGCTATGAGAGATAAATCTCGCGGTTTTTTTGCAGTTCAGTTTCATCCCGAAGTCGCTCATACGCCCCAGGGTAAGAATATTCTGGCTAATTTTCTTTTCAAAATCGCAGGCTGCTCAGGTGACTGGTCAATGAAAAATTTCATTGATCAGGCTGTGGAGAGTATCCGTAACCAGGTTGGTAATAATAATGTTATTTTGGGTCTTTCTGGAGGAGTGGACTCATCAGTGGCTGCTATGTTGATGCATTTGGCTGTTGGGCCTCAGCTTACTTGTATCTACGTGGATAATGGACTTATGCGTCTTAACGAATCAGAATCAGTGGCTCGTTTGTTTCGGGAGAAGTTTAGAATCAAGCTTCGAGCTATTGACGCATCTCATCATTTTTTGAGCGAGCTTGCGGGTGTTACTGATCCCGAGAAAAAGCGTAAGGTTATAGGTCGCGTTTTTATCGAGATTTTCGAAAAAGAGGCAAAGCAAATTCCTGGTGTTAAATTTTTGGGACAAGGGACCTTATACCCTGATGTGATTGAGAGCGTCAGTTTTAAAGGTCCATCTGCCACAATTAAAAGCCACCATAACGTCGGTGGTTTGCCTGAAAAAATGGATCTTGAGCTGGTTGAGCCTTTGCGCGAATTGTTTAAAGATGAAGTTCGCGAAGTTGGGAAAGAGCTTGGTATGCCAGAAGAAGTGATTTGGCGTCAGCCTTTTCCAGGTCCGGGGCTAGGTATTAGAATTTTGGGTAAAATTACCAAAGATAGGCTTGCTATTCTTCAAAAAGCTGACGCAATTGTCACCTCGGAGATCGATGCCTGGGATTCGAAGCGTGAAGTCTGGCAGTACTTTGCAGTTCTTTTACCAGTAAGGTCAGTTGGAGTGATGGGAGACGAACGTACATATGATTACACAATTGCGGTGCGAGCGGTGAAAAGCGTTGATGGTATGACGGCAGATTACGCTGATTTGCCTCATTCATTGCTTTCAAAAATTTCCAACCGTATCATTAACGAAGTCAGGGGAGTAAATCGAGTGGTTTACGACATTTCCTCCAAGCCCCCTGCTACTGTTGAATGGGAGTAAAAAACCCAAAAGCCGCCCTGAGTATTTGAAGGGCGGCTTTTTTTTTGAATTAAGTATTAAAACATTGACAGTTTAGTTATGATTTGCTATATTTAAATATATGAAAAAAGGTTTCCAAAACATTATTATTAGTATTATTATCCCAGTTGTTTGGGAAGGTTTTGGAGTTTCATAATATAGTCAATTATTGAAATAAAGTTCCAGCCTTCACAACGGCTGGAATTTTTTTTATAATAAAGTTCTTTAATAATCAAAGTTCAAAGCGCAAGGAGGGACAAAAGATGAAGCGGAAAGTATATGTGTACGATACCTTGAGGGAAACTGAACAAACAAGTCTGCTCAGTGGGGGACTGACAGCAGAAAGAATGGTAGCCTTTGTGAAATTACTCCATGAATTCGGTGTTCCCTGGATAGAGGGTCCGTGGCCAGTGCCACGGCAGGTAGCAGAAAGTGAAGGCAGTCTGGATCGATTTGAAAAGGCTCAGCGATTTTATCAGCTTTTGCAATTTGAAAATCAAGAATTACAAGATAATATTGTGGTTTTTGGCTCAACAATGGAAAAAAGTGTCTCAGTTGCCAGTGAAAGTTTGATTTTAAGAGCCCTTGTTGAAACAGGGATGTCAAATTTTTGTATTTTTGGTAAAGCCTGGAGAGCTCAGGTTAAAAGTGTTTTAAAGACTAGCTTGAGCAATAACTTGGTTATGATCGAAAAATCGATTCGTTTTCTCAAATCAAAAGGACAAATAGTCTTTTTTGATCTTGAACACTTTTTTGATGGTTTTAAAGCCGATGCTGATAAACCATTGAATCAAAATTATGCAGTCAAGGCTTTGAAGGCAGCTATCAAAGGTGGTGCAGATGTTTTTGTTTTTTGTGACACTAATGGTGGCATTTTGCCAAATGAAGTAAGTAATATTTTGACTCAGGTCATACCTTTGCTTGGTGAGATTCCCTGGGGAGTTCATTTTCATGACGACGAGGGTTTATCTAAAGCAAATACACTTGTGGCAATTGATCTGGGAGCAACTTATCCTCAGGTCACAACGCTTGGTCATGGAGAAAGAATTGGCATGCCAAGACTGACTGATTTGGTTCCGACTCTGATTTTGAAAAAGAAAATAAACTGTGTCGGAATTGAAAGATTGGAGGGTCTCACTGATTTTGCCAGACAAGCGTCTTTTCTTTTGGGTGAAAGTTTACCGGCAAAAACACCTTATGTCGGACCAGGAGCATATGCTCATAAGGCTGGCACTCATGGAGTAGATCCAGAATTACAGGAACATGTCTCACCTGGTAGAATTGGAAACACTCGTTATCGTATAATCTCAGGTCTTTTGGGCGCAAATGGTGTTTGGCGAGCCTTAAAAGATGTGGGTATTCACCTTAAAAAACGTGATTCTTTGATTAAACAAGTCTTGGATTCAGTTAAAAAATTTGACGAACAAGGAATTCATATCGGTTCGGCTCGTGGTAGTTTTGCAGTATTAGCTTTGAGGCTGTTATCTGGTTATTCAGCGCCATTCAAAGTCAAAGAAATTGAAACATCATCAAATTTTTCTCATACAGATGATAATTGGGCTCATAATTCCAAAGCTTATTTGGAGATTTATTTATCTGGGAAAAATGAACCAATTCGTATCTATGCACCTGCTGAACATGGTCAGGTAGATGCAATTGATGAAGTTTTGAAAAAGGTGCTTGAAGAAGAATATCCGATCCTCAAAGAAGTCAGTTTGTTAGATTATGACGCAGCTGTTCTAAAAGGGAATGGTACTGGTACGGCTTCGGCAGTTAGAGTCAAAATCATTGCCAAGACACCATATGGCGAATTTGAAGTATTTGCAATTTCTGAAAATGTTATTCTTGCTTCAGCTTTGGCTTTAATGGATCTTTATGAACTGGTTATCCTTTTTCAGCGTCGTAGACGCAAAAGAGTAAAATAACCATAAAAGCCTCGTAGAAATACGAGGCTTTTTTTTGAAAAAATTATAGTTATGTTATAATGATATTAATAAAATTAATTGTAAAAGTAGTCTAAAAATA
>JAUVKC010000078.1 GCA_030592165.1 Candidatus Buchananbacteria bacterium
TATTAATTATTAATCTCAAATTTATGAGAAGAATACTTACATTGGGCTTGATCGGCCTTTTTTTACTTACATTAATGCCGGCACCAGCAACTGCGACCGGTCTTCAATCAACTTCAACTGCCTTAAAATCAGGCAGTTTAGTTAAAGGTAGCTGGAACGCAGTTTACTATTTTGGTGAAGATGGTAAACGTTATGTTTTTCCAAACGAAAAAACCTACATGACCTGGTATGTTGATTTTAACATTGTTATTCATATCAGTGATGATCTTCTTGGCTCTATCCCGATTGGTGGTAACGTGACTTACAAACCTAGTTCAAGGTTAGTAAAAATCACTACTGATCCAAAAGTATATTGGGTAGATAAAGAAGGCACACTTAGACATCTGGCTTCTGAAGATATTGCCAAAGCACTTTTTGGCTACAGCTGGTACAAAACAGTAGATGACGTACCTGATGCATATTTTGTTAACTACAAAGTTGGTGATCCGATCAAAACAGCTTCTTTACCTGACATTGAAACTAGTTATTCTATCAACCAAGACAAACTTCTCTCTACAACACCTGATCCAATTTTTTCAGAATTAGGTTCAATCGTTCTTAACGGAGCTGCTATAGATAACACTACTGTAAAATTAAGCTGGACACCAAAAAACTTTGTTGCTGCTAAAGGGTTTAAAGTTGTAATGTCAGATCAACCAAGTCCAGTTTATCCTGGTGATGATTATCATTATTTATCTGATCCAAATGCATCAGCTGATAAATGGTATGATGTTTTCCAGGGCGGAACATATTATTTCCGGGTTTGTGAATATTTGGGCGGTGGTTGTGGTGTTTATTCAAATGAAATAGCTATAAATGTAACTGGTAAATATTCAACCATCACAAATGATGAAAAAATAAATCTAAGTGTAACTGCAGTTGATACTAGCGCTAAGCTAAGCTGGTCAACAAACTTTTACGCTGCTAAAGGTTATAAAGTTGTCATGTCTCAAAATGCTAACCCTGTTTATCCTGGTAATGATTATCATTATTTATCAAGTCCAAGTACAAGCTACGATGTTTGGAAAAGTTTAACTCCAGGTAAAACTTATCACTTTCGAGTTTGTGAATATCTAGGTGGTGCCTGCGGAACTTATTCAAACGACGTTGCTGTAACAATCTCTGGCACAGTTGTTGACAATACTAACGGTTCAATTAATCTAACTGGTTATTATGATTCTTCTTATGGCAAGGTAAGATTGGAATGGGGACTAAATAATATGTCTTCTTCTAAAGGATTTAAAGTAGTTGAATCAACTCAAGTCAATCCAGTTTATCCTGGTAATACTTATCATTATCTTTCAGATCCTAATGTAAGAACTGACAAATGGATCGGCCTTCCTTCAGGAACTCACCATTTCCGAGTTTGTGAATATCTGGGCGGTGCGTGTGGAGTTTATAGTAATGATATTACTGTACTTGTTCCGTAAATAAACGAGATTAAATAAAAAACTACCAGTCATTCGACTGGTAGTTTTTATAATTATTTAGATTGACAATCGTTTCAATATCAAGTAATCTTTATCTATAATTAAAATTGAGTCACAGATTTTTAATTACTCCAAAGGAACCCTTTGGGACTAATCACATTAATAATATAACACAAGATTACGATAAGCATAACAATATTCAAATTTCAACCTTTGAATACTAGCCTTGAGCATTACTATTATTTCCAAAATTGCATTTTTGCAGGGGTCTTCTGACAAAAGAGCATCTATAGATTTTTGATCAATTGGATCCTTAAGTTGATTTTTTTGTTCCTCTGTTAAATCTGCTTGCTCAAGTAGTTTATCAAATTCATCTTGAAGTATTAGCATTGCTTCTCCTAAGAGATCTATACGATCTATTTTCTCTCCTTTTCTTCGCCTTTCAAAATATTTTTCACAGTTCGCTTCTCCAGACAAATTAAACGTTCCAGCCTCAGCACGACAATAACAACAAAAACCTGGTTGCCCATGTGCATTCTTTCTTTTTGCATATTCTAAATAATATGGACATGGAAAACAGACTTCTAAAGGAACATTACACATTGCTGCGTATACTGCCCTTGTTATATAATCCTTGTAATTCATTTTTATACCTCCTTCTTAGTATATTTAATTTAAAGAACTTTTTTCATCTAATATAGGAGTATAGCATGATTTAATAAATCTGTCAACCATTTCAACATATTTTACACAACCATTGACATTCATAACTAGATTTGCTATAATAATCACATATTAATGTTGTCAATTCTTTCAACATATAATCAAATTTTATATGATACTTTCAGAAGTCTTATTACAAATGGGTTTGTCAAAAAAAGAAGCTAAAGTATATTTAGCTTGTCTTGAGCTTGGCTCCTCTTCTATTTTGCAAATCTCCCAAAAATCAGGCGTTAACAGAGGCACAATTTACTATTTAATTGAACAATTAATCAAAAAAGCATTAATTAGTCAAACAACTAAAAAGAAAAGGGTCTTTTATGTAGCTTCTGAACCAAATGAAATTTTTAAATTATTAAAAGATAAAGAAGAATTATTAAAAACAGTACTACCTGATCTAAATGCCCTAAACAATACCTCAATCAAAAAACCAAAAATTCGTTATTATGAGGGCGATGAGGGGATTGTTAAGGTTTATAAAAATACTTTAACTACTAAAAAAGAAATGTTAAGTATTGCCAATTTTGATCAATTTGGTTTAATGCTAAAAGCTGATCCTGATTATGTTAAAAAACGAGTTAAAAAAGGTATTTTTTTAAAACTAATTACTACTAATACCAAAGAAAACCGAGTCTGGAAAAAACGTGATAAAAAAGAAATGAGAGACATGAAATTAGTTTCACCAAAAACTTATCCGTTTCAAATTGAAATTGATATATATGATAATTTCGTAAATTTAACTTCATACAAAGAAAAAATTGGAATAATTATTGAGTCAAAACAAATTGCGGAGACAATGCGCCTGGTTTTTAATTTGTGTTGGGATAATATAAAATAATAAACTACATCACATAAAAAACTACCCGTCATTCGACTGGTAGTTTTTGTAATTATTTAGATTGACAATCGTTTCAATATCAAGTAATCTTTATCTATAAATTAAAAATTAATCAATATTTTACCATGACAAAAATACTTCTTAAAAATTTCCTAATCTTTTTAATAATTTTTCTAATTATTGCAGCAATTTTTTCTACCTATAATGCAACTCCGGAAAAACCAAATGAGATTTCTTTGAATACCTTGATTCAGCAAATCGAAGAGGAACAAGTTAAATCAATTGTTGTTAGAAATAATAAACTTGAAGCTGAATTAAATGATGGCACAAAAGAAATCACAAAAAAAGAAGCAACTGATTCATTAAGCACTCTTTTAAGTAATTATGAGGTTGATCCGCAAAAGCTAAGAAAAGTCCAGATTTATGTCAAAGAAGATGAAGGTGCCAGTTATTGGCTTTTAACTTTATTGCCGTTCATGATTCCGTTTTTGTTGATTGCTGCTTTTATTTATTTCATGATGAAACAAGTTCAGGGAGCAAATACTAAAGCTTTATCATTTGGACAAAGTAAAGCCAGAGAAATGGGTAATAAAGGTAAAGACAAAATTACTTTTAAAGATGTGGCGGGTTGTATCGAGGCTAAAGAAGAATTAGAAGAAATAGTTGAATTTCTTAAACAACCAAAAAAATTCACTTCTTTAGGAGCTAAGATTCCTAAAGGTGTTCTTTTGATGGGTGCTCCTGGAACTGGTAAAACTTTACTGGCTAAAGCTGTTGCTGGTCAGGCTAATGTTCCTTTCTTTGCAATCTCTGGTTCAGAATTTGTAGAAATGTTTGTTGGTGTTGGTGCTTCTAGAGTTCGTGATTTATTTAAAAAAGCCAGAAAATCTTCTCCTTGTATTATTTTCATTGATGAAATTGATGCTGTTGGCAGACAACGTGGGACTGGACTTGGAGGCTCACATGATGAAAGAGAACAAACTTTAAACCAAATTTTAGTTGAAATGGATGGCATGGAAACAAAAACAAATGTCATAGTCATGGCAGCAACAAATCGTCCAGATGTATTAGACCCTGCACTTTTACGACCTGGTCGTTTTGATAGAAGAATTGTTATTGATATGCCTGATATTAAAGGCCGTGAATCTATCTTGAAAGTTCATGCCAAAAACAAACCTTTAGCTTCAGATATTAAAATGAGAAAAATAGCTGAAAGAACTCCGGGGTTTTCTGGGGCAGATTTAGCTAATCTTTTGAACGAAGCTGCTATTTCAGCCGCCAGACGTGATAAAAAGAAAATTGAAGAAATTGATATTTTGGAAAGTGTTGAAAGGGTACTCTTGGGTCCTGAAAGAAAAAGTAATATTTTAAATAAAAAAGAAAAAAATATAACAGCTTATCACGAAGCTGGTCATGCTCTAATTACCCATATGTTACCTAATGCTGATCCTGTTCAAAAAGTTTCAATTATTTCGCGTGGTCAAGCAGCTGGCTATACCTTGAAATTACCAGAAGAAGACAAGCATCTGCATCCTCGATCTGAATTTATTGATGAACTGGCTGTTTTATTAGGCGGTCATATGACAGAAAA
>JAUVKC010000084.1 GCA_030592165.1 Candidatus Buchananbacteria bacterium
GTTACTGATATTGCGGGAAATGTATCAAATACTTTAACATTAACTTCGTTTACGGTTGATGCATTAGCACCTTCAGTAACGGTTAATCAAAAAGCAGGTCAGGCTGATCCAACTGATGTCTCTCCCGTAGAATTTACAATAGTGTTTAGTGAACCAATAAATGTCGGATCCTTTATAAATACAGATATTACAATTGCAGGAACGGCAACCACTGGAGCAGTAGTTTTAACCGAGGTTGCACCGAATGACGGCACTACATTTGAGATATCCGTGCCTGTTACTGCAGATGGAACTATTATTCCAAGTTTGGCTGCATCAGTAGTTATTGACCTTACTGGTAATAATAATAGCGTATCAACTTCAACTGATAATACAATCACCTTTGATACAACCCCTCCGACAGTTACTACATATAGTCCCGTTGATGGTGCTATAGGTGTGGCCACAACAGCCAATCTGGTACTTACCTTTAATGAAAACGTTGTGGCTGTAGTTGGTGGCGGTAATATAGATATTATGAAATCTGCTGACGATTCACTGGTAGAGTCAATTCCTGTTGGTGGCGCATTGGTAACATTTAATGGGACTACTGGTGTGACTATTAATCCATCAGTTACTTTAGCAAATAGTACTGCTTATTATATCCAAATTCCAGCTACAGCGATTGAAAACACTCTTGGCAATGATTACGTTGGTATATTTGATACAACAACTTGGAATTTCACTACTGTAGCAGCCATTATTGGCGGTGGTGGAGGTGGTGGAGGTGGCGGCGGTAGCTATTATGATACAGTGGCACCGATTAATACTTCAATTTTAATCAATAACGGTGCAACCAAGACAGGCACACAAGCAGTTACTTTGACTTTAAATGCTGAAGATTCAGGTATTCCTTTAAGTATGACAATTTCCAATAATTCAGACTTTAGTAATGCTATTTGGGAAAATTATACTACAAGCAAGGATTGGCAATTAAGTGATGCTGACGGTTTAAAAACAGTATATGCCAAATTTAAGGATTTACGTGGCAATGTTTCAGAATTTGTTTTTGCTTCAATAATTTTATCCCTTGGTGCATTGGATGAAAATCAGCAAGGCCAAGTATTAGGCGAAAAAATAGTTGATGATCGCGAATTACAATTAAGCCAGATTTTTGATGATGCTTATTATATTTGGCCAGGAGACATGGATTTGATTTTGGGCTACATGAATATGGATCGTGATTTAGCTCTGGAAACAAATACAGCTACTAAATACAAAAATGTGCTAACACCCGATGTAGTAATTGCTACAGCTGAATTAGAGCCGTTTAATTTAGCTGCATTGACTAACTTTATTGCTTATGGAACAAAAACTACCCTTGTACTTGGCGCTGGTGAAAGAGCTGGTGTCGTAAATTCTTATAACACTGCTTTTGGTAAATTGCCGAAAACTGAAGAAGAATGGCGAGACGCTATTAAAATTGCCAATGGTAGATGGCCAAGTCAGACTAGTGAACAGGCAGCAGACAATGCAAAAATAGCCTTTAAGAAAGTTTATTTAAGAGAAGCAAATATGGATAATCCTAATGACAATGCTGCTGTTACAACGATGGCATACGGATTAAGACCATTACCTAGAAATTTAGATTCTGAGAAAATAGCCATCTTAACTTTTAAGTATATTTTTGGGTTTAATCCGACTTCAGCTGTTAATTGGGATATTGTCAGGGCAATTGCTTATTCTGGCGCTAAAAGATAAATTATTTTGATTTAGATATAAAAAGAACGTTTGGCAAAAGCCAGGCGTTCTTTTTTATAGTGTCTCATTTGTCTCATATTGTGCTTAAATAGGCTGACCCGAGTGCCTAAATGAGACAGTAGAGAACGGCCTTGAAAAAGCCCTAAGGTACCCTAATCAGGATGGTTCTGAACAGGAGTGGCCAGCCTTTGCTCGCCGAAGCAATTTTGTGTAGGCGAGATCTTCTTTATTTATGTTCGGCGAGCTACGGCTGGCTGAGGCCAGCTCTATGGATTTCCGTAGGAGAGTCGCAAAGAAACTAGTCAACTTGACTAATTTCTTATTTTTGCTAAAATAAAGAAAAACAACAAGGAGGTGGTTTTTTTGAAAAAATCTCCGTGTCAAAAGAAGGTTCTTTCATTTCAAGAAGCTGTTGTAGCTTCGAAAAAGTTTAGGCAGGAGGGGGATAAGGTAGTTGTGACAACTGGAGTTTATGACATAATTCATTTTGGTCATATTTTGTACTTAGAAGATTGCGCAGCTCATGGTGATATCTTGATTGTTGGTGTGGCTGGAGATGAAATAGTTAGAAAAAGTAAAGGAGATTGTCGTCCAATCACTACTCAAGAAGAAAGGGCTCTTATTCTGGCAAGTATGGAATGTGTAACAGCTGTCTTTATTTCAAATGATCTGCTCAATGAAGTTTGTTCGCTTAACCCACATTGCTGGATGATCTCTCTGACAAGTAATCTTGAACATAATAAAAGTAAAAAAGAATGGGCTTCAAAGTTTGGGATTGAGGTAATTGAAAAAGATTCTTTTTGCGATGTTCATACTACTGATGTGATCAGGAAAATCAAAGACTTGCCAGACAACTAAAAAGCAGTTATTCTTTAATCAAGGTAACTGCTTTTAATTTTATGAAAATATTCCAAAAAAGTCGTAGAGAAAAATTTGCCAAGCATGATTATGGAAAACCAATTGCTTGTATTTTTTGTGATGACCAAGTTATTGAAGATCAAGGGGTTAAGAAACTTTTTACGGATAAGTGGCTGGTAATTGCTAATAAATATCCGTATCTGGATGGAAACTTGATGCTGATCCCTAGACGTCATGTAGAAAATACAGATGATCTTACTCAGGAAGAATGGGACGATTTTTCTAAAGTTTTAAAAAATACCAAAGATGCTTTGGGTAAGCTTTTTGATACTACATCATTTAATATCGCCCTGAACCTTGGTGAAAATTCAGGTGCTAGTATTGAACATCTTCATTGGCAGATATTACCAAGACCAAAAAAGTTTAACCCGAATGTTTTGACTGTAGTCAATGATTTTCATTTTGTAACAATGGATGCCAAGGAACTTAAGGAGAAATTAGAAAATCTATGAAACTAAACAAAAAAACAAGAAAAGGTTTAATCAATATTTTAATAATTTTAGCAGTTGTTTTAGTTTTTGTTTTAATTGATTTTTTGGTTGTTAATTTACGGTCAAGTCCGGCTCATGATAAAGAAGAAATTTTGGGCAGTGGGGGAAATTTATCAATTGATATTTCGACTATGCCTGCCATAACAAGTGAAGAGAAACTTGAACCAAATGAAAAAGTATTTGTGCCAGTTTTAAATTTTCATCATGTTGGTACAGCTCCAGCCGGAGTTAGTGCTACAACTAAAACATATTATATTGCGTCTGATAAATTTGAATCAATTATTTTAGAGATGATAACTAATGAATATCAATTTGTTTTTGTTTCAGAAATTATTGATTTGCTTGAGCAGGGGATACGACCACCAGAAAATATCGCCACTATCACTTTTGATGATGGTAATATAAGTTATTATAAAAATGCTTGGCCTATATTACAAAAACACGGAGTTAAATCTTCTATGTATATTATGACAGGTGTTAGCGGTGAAAATTATTTGAGTGATGACCAGATTAAGGAATTGTTTGAGACTGGTTTAGTTGAATTTGGTTCACATACTATTTATCATCCAAAATTAACCAAGATAGCTCCTGATGAAAGAATGAAAGAACTTGAGCAATCAAAAGAAGAACTTGAAGAACTTTTAAATACTGAAATTAACGTAATATCTTATCCTTATGGTTTGTATAATGATGATGTTAAGAAATTAGCCAAAGCACTTGGTTATAAAGCTGGGCTTACTTTTGATCAGGACGCCTGGCAAGATCCACAAGATTTAATGGAAATAAAACGTATAAGTGTTTATCCTAATTTGAACGTAGTTAAGTTTTTAAATAAATTGAAGGGTTATCAGACCTCGGATTAGGAGCTTGATAATTTTTAAAAAGTCGTAGAATGGCCAAGACTGGTTGACAAAATCGAAAAAAGTGTTTAAGATAAAAATCAAAGTAATAAGGAGGATATTTAATGAATTTTTTTAAAAAATTA
>JAUVKC010000011.1 GCA_030592165.1 Candidatus Buchananbacteria bacterium
AAGGTGATAAAGTCAAAGTTAAAGTTGAAGAAGTTGATAAGATCAAGAATAAGATAAGTTTAATCTTGATAGAAGGTGGTAAAACTCCAAAACCAGCTAAGTCAGGTTTTCGACCAAGTTCAGGTAGCGGTGGTAGCAGACCATCTTTCAATAGAGACCGGTAAAATAGTAGGTAAACATTGATTATAAAAAAAAGAGGCCACATTGTGGTCTCTTTTGGTTGAGATTATTTTTATTGTGCTAGTCCACTTAAATCTTCAAACTCCATAGCCTGAATTTCTTTTTGTAATTGATTTAAATCTTCTTCTGTTAGATCCAAACTGTTTCCTTCTGCTGAAGTATCATTATTATCATTTGAGGTATTTGAGTTTGTTTTATCTGTTGGAAGGTCTGTATCTTTTGAATTATCAACAATATTATTAATTATAAGTGCCAAAACGATTATGAAAATTACAATAACAATTTTTTTTAGCATATTTTTTTATTTGATAATTAATTGAAAAGCTTCCGTCATATTTTGCTGAGCAGTTTTTAAACTTTTTTGGGCTGACCTTAGATTTTTATTTCCTTCAGCAAATTTAATCAATGGTGTTCCAGGTACTTTTACTTGTTCGTAAGAAGTTTTTGCCGGACTAACAGAATTTTGGGCTGAATCAAGAGCTGATTTAGCTGTATTAAGCTTAGCAATAATTTCTGAGTTGTTTGATTTTTTCTCAGCAGCTGTTCTTAATTTAATTTCATAAGATTCCGCGGTATCTAAAATGTTACCAGCAATATGAACCCACATTTTACCGGTGTTTCTGGCTACATCAGCTAAAAGCTCAGAATAAGCTCCGACCATTTTTAAAAAAACAACTACAACGTCCCCCCTTGTTTTAATAGCATTAACTTCTGTTCTTAAAGTATTAACTTTAGCTATATTTTTAGTAACATCATTGGCAATAGCATTTTTAATATCCTGTGGAACGTCCGGATTATTTTTTGCTTCATTGTTTTTCCAATTAAGCCAGTCTGTAACTTCATCCAGGGTAGCGTTTAAAATATTTTTGGCTGTCTCAATTACTTTTTGTTCATTCTCAGGAGTTTTATCAGCTTGGTAATTAAGATTAGTTTTTTTATGAACATTATCTAAAATAATCCTTTTTTGTTTACTAGCTTGTCAATTTGATTTTGTATTAGCTAAAGCAGGTAAACTAACGGCTTGCATTAAAAAGAGAAAGATGATAAAAAATTAAATATAATTTAATTGTAATAAATAGAAAAGAGGCAATCGCTTGATTACCTCTTTTTTTATTTCCAATTGATGGTATAAAGATAGTTACCATCTAATTCTTTGGTGGTGGTAATTGTTACGTTATCACAACCTGCTTGTTTTACGATTTCCTGAAATGTACCAGCTAATTGATAGGCCAGGCCCTCCGCCCCTTTAATTTGTTTGTCCGATTCGATAAGCTTTAATCTTATTAAGGCAGAATTGTTTGTACTTTCGATTAAAAAAGTTCTTGATTCAACTTCTTTAAAGTACGCTTGATGAAAAGCAGTAAATTTTTCCAAGCTAGATACAGGGTTATTTGTTACTAAGAGATTTTTATAGATCTCTATGAGTTTTCGAAAAAACATACTACCAAACAATTGAGATGTTTCTTTTTTCTCTTTGGCGATGATTACATATACAGCTGTACCAACGTGTTGGAAAAAGTCGTAAGGATAAAGTTTTGATGGCAATATCCATTCGCTTAAAATGTCCCAATCTTCTTTTGTTAAAAATTTGTCAAAAAGCACTTTTTTTTCAGGGTTAGTTTTTAGATAACTTCTGATTAAAGTGACATAATCTGACAACCATGTTCCTTTTACTTTCATTTCCCCTCCTTTTTAAAAGCTATTTGTGAGGACAATTACACTAACTAGATTATCAATAATGATTTACAAAGTCAATAGTTTGCTAGGGATAAAATTTTTGTTATACTTTGTATATGACATTATGGCATAAAAGACTAATTATATTTTTTGCAGAAGTTTTTGGGGCGATTATATTAATAATAACTGTCGCCCTTTTTTTGTATTATAATTATTTTTTTACCAAAGATAATTTTCTTAAATACTTACCAAAAGATACAGTATTATATTCCACATTTAAAGTAAATAAAGGTTTGGAAAAAAATTTACTAGTAAATAAGTTTCTAACTAACTTGTCTGATAATTATGCTGTTCCTCAACTTGAATTAGATTTAGCTAATCCATTATTAAGTTATAATGGTGCACTAGCAATAATTCCAGATCAAAATTTTAATTTTCATTATGTATTTTTATTTGATTTGAAAAATAGTGATATAAGTAGTTATGAAGAGTATTTTAATAATATTAATTGGCATGCTGAGATGATAAGTATAGGTAAACTAGAAAAAAATGTTTTAGTCATATCTAGCTCATTATTTTCATTAGATAAGATAAAAAACGTTATTAGTCAGCAAGAATCATCTTTGGCACAAAATATTAATGTAGAATTGAATTTGAAAAAATTAGCTTTAAATAGTTATGGTAAAATTTATCTAAATTTAGAGCTATTGAATGATAATTTAAGTAAAATATCAGATGATAGGTATAAATTAGCTTTCTCTTCATTAAAATCTAATAAAATTACTACTTTATATTTTTCAATTGAGCTTGATGATAATAAAGTTATTATAGCAACGAATGACTATGACAAAGGGAGATATCAGCCTAGGTTACTTAATAAAATCCCTAAAAATTGGGATACGAGTCTTTCAGTTAGTAATTTTTCTAAACATTACAATCAAATTATTGATGATTTAGCAATAAATTCGCCAAAATTAGCTAATAAAATAGGATTTAATATCAATTATTTCGAGCAAAATCTAAATTTTACGTTTAATGAGGATATTTTAGATATTTTAAGTAATAATTCTGAAATAGTTACTAATAGTCAAAATGAGTGGATATTAGCCACAGAATTGGATAAAAACGCTAAAACTAGTGAAATTTCAGATAAAATTGATGAAATACTTAAGGAGTACATATCATTGAAAAACCCGGTGATAGTAACTAAAGAACTTCCTGATGGTACATTTATAGAACAAATTAAGAAAAATTCCGATAGTTTAGTCACAAAACAAGAAAATGTAGCTAATATTAGCTTAAATTTTATAAATATGGGTAATGATTCTCTAGCATACTATATAGAAAATCATGTTTTTTATCTATCAAATTCAAAAGAGTTACTTGAAAACTATCTTAATGATTTGAATTTTGTAGATATTTCTGAGTTTAATTGTAATAATAATGCTAATTTTAGCGAAAATCTGTTAAAAAAGATTAGTTTTGATAATAATATCCTTAATATCTTTAATTTTTTCAATTTAAAGGTCAATGAAAACAATGATATTTGGCTATGTTTAGAGTAAAAAAAGGCGTTTTTGTGGATAAGATGGGGACAAAAATGTGGATAAATAATGAAAGTTATTAAGAGTAATTTATATTTAGAAATTTATTGTTATACTTCGACAAGAAATAAAAGGCTAATTTTAGCCTTTTTAAATTTGTTATTCACACCAAATTATTGACAAGGTGTCTAGAAACTGCTATAATGAATGTAGAAGTTAAAGTAAATTTACAATTAGTTCGGGGAAGTTCAGCTAAGTTAAAAATGCATGTTTGGCTTAATTTCTCTGCTTTTCACTGTTTTTTCTTCAAGTCACCTGTGGGACTTATGAAAACAAAAACAAAAAAATCATTGGTTAATTAGTTTAGGGACATTATCCCTTGAAAATGGTGAAAAGTTGTAATCTCACATTGCCCCAGGGAGATTTTAGCGATCTATATTCGTTTATTAGTGGGTCACCATAATGGGTGGACATTAGTGGAATAAGATCGAAATAAGAGCCGTCAGGTCATAAATTATAAAAAATTGGATCAAGCACGGCTCTTTTTCATTTCCAAAATTTTTATTCACAGACCCTTGATTTATTTGTATACTTTTTGTATAATTAGACCTATAATTATATTAGATAATAATAAACTTAATATTATGAAAAAAGCGACAATTGAAAAAATTAAAAAAAACTTGGAGGCTCGTAAAGAGATAATTGAAAAAGAGTTAGCTGGATTTACAACAAAAGACGAGCATGTAAAAGATAATTACCGGGCTACTTTTCCTGAATTTGGTGATAAGGAAGATGAGAATGCCAAAGAGATTGCTGATTACACAGATAATCTATCAGTTGAGCATTCATTGGAAAAAACTTTACGTGATATAAATAAAGCTTTAGTTAAAATCAAAAAAGGTAACTATGGTAAATGTAAATATTGTAAAAATGATATACCAGAAAAACGTCTTTTAGCACGGCCAGCTTCAAGTGCTTGTGTTGAATGTAAAGAAAAGTTAATGAGTCAGTAATGGCAGCTTTTAAAAAAATATTTAGCATAGTTGGTTTTTCTTTTAGTTTATTTGTTTTAGAATCAATAATAAAATATTTTTATATTAATAAAATCTCTTTTAAGGGGTTTTATTTTTTTTCTGGTAATTTACAAATAAGTAGATATGAAAACCCAAATATTGCTTTTAGTTTACCAGTTCCGCAAGTTCTAATAATTATTTTTACTTTGGTTATATTAATTTTTTTAGGATTTATTTGGTGGAAAAGTTTGATAAAGAATCAGAAATTTCAATTGTTAGCTTTATCATTAATTATTGTTGGTGCTTTAAGTAATTTATTCGACAGATTGATTTTCGGCTATGTGATTGATTATATTAATGTCTTTTTCTGGCCAATATTTAATCTGGCTGATGTAATGATAGTTAGTGGTGTGTTTATATATATTATAGTGGAATTCAAAAATACAAAGATAAGAAATATGAAATAAATATTTTAAAATCTCTCATTACGAGAGGTTTTTTATTTGAATAAGTAGTGATAATTAGCTAAGATAAGAGCATGCTAACTAAATTAAACTCAGTCGCAGTAATCGGTCTTAACCCTCAGCTAGTTGAGGTAGAAGTGGATGTCTCAAAAGGACAGCCTAATTTTTTTATTGTGGGGCTTGGTGATACTGCTGTTCAAGAAGCAAGGGAGAGGATTCGTTTGGCAATTAAAAATTGTAATTTTTTTTATCCTTATACGAAAAAGATTGTTGTTAATTTGGCACCGGCAGATTTGCGTAAGGAAGGTGCTTCATTTGATTTGGCTATGGGCGTTGGTATTTTGATTAATGAAATGAATTTAGAGATTAATTTAGATGAAAGTATTTTTATAGGTGAATTATCACTTGAAGGTAATTTGCGACATACTAACGGTATATTGCCAGCAGTTATATTTGCCAAAGAGCAAGGTTATAAAAAGATATTTGTGCCATTGATAAATGCAGAAGAAGCAGGAGTGATCGCTGGTATAGATGTTTTTCCAATAAAAAATTTAAATGAAATAATGGATTATTTACAAGGTGAGCTGCTGATTAAACCATTTAAAAAAGAAGTTAATTTGGTTTGTGCTTTTACTCAGCCTGAAGAAGTTGATATGGCTTTTATACAAGGTCAGGAACATGTTAAAAGAGCTGTAGAGATTGCTGTAGCAGGTGCTCATAATATCTCTATGAGTGGTCCTCCAGGGTCAGGTAAGACATTAATAGCTCAGGCTACTGCTTCTATCATGCCACAAATGAGCTTGGAAGAGATTTTGGAAGTAACTAAGATTTATAGTGTGGCTGGACTTTTACCTTTTAATAAACCGTTAGTAACTTCTCGTCCATTTCGTTCACCCCATCATTCTTCTTCAGGAGTTGCTTTAGTCGGTGGGGGAAGAATCCCCAAACCTGGTGAAATAAGTTTAGCTCATCGAGGAGTTTTGTTTTTAGATGAATTTCCTGAGTTTCCCCGTAAAGTTTTGGAAAATTTACGCCAACCACTTGAAAGCGGTATTGTCACAATCTCCCGGGCTTCAGGAACACTAAGTTATCCGGCAAGATTTATATTAATTGCCGCTCAAAACCCATGTCCTTGCGGATTTTCTTCTGATCCGCAAAAAAACTGTACTTGTTCTCCTGGACAAATTATTAAATATCAACAAAAAATTTCTGGACCAATTATTGATAGGATAGATTTACATATTGAAGTCCCACGTTTAAGCTTTGAAGAATTAACTAAGGAAAAAGTAGCAGAAAGTTCAACAGCTATAAGAAATCGGGTTGAAATTGTTAGAAAAAAGCAGGCCAAAAGATTTGTTGGTTTACCAATTATGTATAATGGCGAAATGAGATCTCAAGATATTAAAGAGTTTTGTCAGATTGAAGCTGAAACTCAGAATATTTTAAAAAACGCAGTTAATCAGTTCCATTTATCAGCTCGGGCGTATCATAGAATTTTAAAACTTAGCAGGACTATTGCAGACCTTGAAAATTGTGATAAAATAAAGACAACCCATTTAGCAGAGGCTCTGCAATATAGATTTAATTAAAAATTTGATTATGCCAGAAAAAAATGATAAAAATGAAACTTTTGAAGATGACTTCGGTGGTATCAGTTTTGAAGATGAAGATTCTCTAAATCCGGAAACTGAACAAGACTTGTATAATAAGCAAGTAGTTTTTAATGTATATGAAAATATAGCCAAAATAAAAGCAGGGAAAAAAATTGATCAGAAAAATGCATTACCAGAAGAAAACGAAATAAATAAAATTCTAAAAAAGATTCCGGCAAATAATGATCTTTTGGTAGGTTTAAGGGAATATCCCGAATTAATACATAAGATACAGTCTGTTGATAATGAATCGAGCACTTCTGCCAAAATGGATATTTTTTATAGCAAGATTGATCAGATATATGAGGCCTTGCAAAATTTATCAGAAAAATTTGGTCAAGACATTATTATGCATATGCTAGAGAGGAATGAGATTGAAAAAAAGGCTCAGGAAGCGTTTGCTGAACTTAAAGAGCCTAGTCAAAGAATGTTTGAATACATCAAGTTAAAAGATGAAATGTTTAGGGAGTCAGTTTTGCAAATCGCCAAAAAGCAAAATTTAACTGAAGAAGATAAAAAAAATATTATTCCCATTAAAAAAAATATTGACTGGGTAATTGAAAAAGAATTAGAAGATATTAATAATAAAAAATGGGAATATATAGACGATGCAATTGCCGAAGAGACAAAGAAAAATTTACTGGAAATTAAACAGGCTAAATATCAGAAATTATTTAATATTAAGACTTTAGCAACCTTGGGGCTAATAATGGAAAGAAGGGAAGGAGCCGTGTTAAAATTGGAAAATGAAGCTATGAAATTAAATGACAGAGCCGGTGAGTATCATCAAATAAAATTTTAATATATTTTAAAAAGAAAAAGACACCAGCGTAACTGCTGGTGTCTTTAGTTTTTTTCGATTTCTGTCATTAGTTTAGATAATTTTGCTTGATCATCTGCGTTTAAGTTTTCAATCATGATAATTAAAGTAGGTGGCTTTTTGAATGTGCGATGTGATATTTCGACTTTATCGCTAAATTTACTTTTGAAAAAATTCATAATAGCGACGATGTCGTTATTATTAAGTGATTCTACTTTTTTGCATTGCATTCTGACACATTGATTTTGATCTAAATTTGAAGCAAGCAAATAAATCCAGTAAAATTTTGCTAAGGACATTGGTATTACATTGCTCATATGAATTCCTCCTTTTTTGCCCAGTTGTTGAGTATGTTAGGCGATAATTAACCTTAGCGCGAAATTGTAAGTTTGTCAAGGGTTATTTTATATAACTCAAAGGGTTATATTTTTTACTACCAAATCTGACTTCAAAATGAAGATGTGAGCCTGTTGAGTATCCAGTAGAACCCATCTCACCCAAAACGTCACCTCTGGCTACTCGTAAACCTACTTTCATATTACTATTGATTCTCTGGAAATGAGCATACAAGGTTGATTTACCTCCTCCATGATCAATAATTATATGATAACCATAACCGTATTTAAGCCAAGCTACTTTTGTGATTACACCATCATCAGCTGCCCAAATAGGATCACCAAAGCCCCCATCAATATCAAGACCAGTATGACGCCAGTTATAATATTGTGAAATTCTTCTAGCTGTTGTTGGCCAGGCCATACTTGTTCCTGAAGGAACATTAACATGTACGGGGTTAAAGATTTGCCCAACAGAAGCTAATCGAGTTGCTGGTCGTGGAGCATAATATGGTTGACCTTCAGGCACAAAGATTATTTGACCAACAGTAATATCACTTGCGTCAGCTAATTTATTAAATTCAATAATTTTATCTTCATCAGCCTGGTACTTTTTGGCAATTTTATTTAGATTATCACCGCTGGTAACCTTGTAGGAAATACCACTTGTTGGCAGGATAGATAATTTTTGGCCAGGTTTTATTAAACTGAATTTACTTAAATTATTTTCCCATAAAACCGTATTGGAAGAAATATTAAATTTTTGAGCAATTGAGCCAATAGTATCACCCCCTTGGACGATATATTCAGAAGTCTTATCACGTTTAATCTTTGAAGCTTCAATTGAAGAAAATTCAGGTTTAATTAAGTCTGAGTTGTCATCTGATAAAACAAGTTCAGTATTTACATCAACAGCTTCTTCATTAGTATAAATACTATTAGAAGCAGTAACCGCTGTTGTTTCGGTTCCCAGGTATCTGTTTACATCAGTTGGCATACCAGCTTCAAGTGTCTCTTCGATATATTGTTCTTCCAGGTTAGAGCCAGTAGCTAAAGCAAATAAAACACTTTTTTCACCAAAACCCTCGGCTCTTGTTTCTTCAGCAGCAAAATTAGTAACACTAATACTAACAACTAAAATAATAATTACAATATGAGTAATGTATTTATTCAAAAATATATATAATGGTCGAAAAGTTTCTGTTGGCAACAGTATTTTAAGTATTTTCTTGATATTATATAAAAATTTATATAGATTAAGAATAAAGTAACGATAAAAAAATCGACCAATGATTTTTATTGGTTCCGCGAACATTATTTTAAGCAAATTAAAAAAGAACTTTAAAAGTAAATTAAAGCCTCTTAGCAACGCTAGTAAGATTCGAATAAAAAAATGTTTAATTGATCTACTAATATATTTTTTCCTAATTTATTTTACCAGAATGATTTTACTATAAAACCACCTTAAAAGTGAAATAAATTTATATGAATATTATAACAATATCAAGTTTAACTGTCAATTATGTAAAATAAACATTTTTTTGATCTAGCTTTAGGTTTTTAAGTCTAAAGATAAGTTGACAATAATAAATATTGTGATAAAATATTAATGTATAGTTTTTAAATAATACAATAATTTATAGCTAATTTTAGCCATTAATGGTTAATTTTTAATTAATAAGAAAATAATTATGGAATCAAGTATTCTTTTTGCTCTGATTGCTTCAGTCGTAGCAGTTATTTATGGGCTAATATTAATACGTCTAGTCTTAAAATTACCAAAGGGCGATGAAAAAATGCAAGAAATAGCTCAAGCTATTCAAGACGGTGCTAAAGCTTATCTGAACCGCCAATATAGAACAATCTCTATTGTTGCAGTGATTTTGTTTTTGATCATTGGTTTTGCTTTGAATTGGACAACTGCACTTGGTTTTTTGGTTGGAGCAGTTTTATCAGGGTTAACTGGTTATATTGGGATGAATGTATCTGTTCGGGCAAATGTTCGGACAGCTGAAGCTGCTAAACAAGGTTTAAAAAAAGCTTTAAATGTGGCTGTGAGAGGTGGAGCTGTGACAGGGTTTTTAGTTGTTGGGCTGGCTCTTTTAGGAGTTGCTGGTTTTTATTTAATTACTAAAGATTTATCAGCTTTAATCGGTTTAGGTTTCGGTGCTTCATTGATTTCAATCTTTGCCCGTCTTGGTGGCGGTATATTTACTAAGGCTGCTGATGTTGGGGCTGATTTAGTTGGTAAAGTAGAGGTTGGTATTCCTGAAGATGATCCTCGTAATCCAGCTGTAATTGCTGATAATGTTGGCGATAATGTTGGTGATTGTGCAGGTATGGCAGCTGATTTATTTGAAACTTATGCAGTAACTGCGATTGCCGCAATGATTATTGCGAGCTTTGTCTTTCCTAATATAAATAATGCGATATTATATCCATTAGTTCTTGGTGGTATTTCAATTTTTGCTTCAATAATCGGTAGCTTTTTTATCCGGTTAGGTGCTAAGAAAAATATTATGGGAGCTTTGTATAAAGGTTTGATTGCTGCTGGTCTTGTGGCAGCTGCAGCTTTTTACCCTGCAGCAAAATGGATGTTTGCTGGCAGTGATATTAACGTCAATAATATTTATTTCGCGTCATTAATCGGTTTGGCTGTGACCGCGGCTTTGGTTGTTATTACAGAATACTATACTTCAACAAAATATAAACCAGTTAAAGATATTGCTAAAGCTTCTGAAACAGGTCATGGCACTAATGTGATCGCCGGTCTTGCAGTTTCTATGAAATCAACTGCTTTGCCAGTGCTGGTTATTTCAGCTGCTATCTTAGGCGCCTTTGCGTTATCAGGAATTTATGGTGTAGCGATTGCCGCTATGGCTATGCTTTCAATGGCTGGTATTATTGTGGCGATTGATTCATACGGACCTATTACTGATAATGCCGGCGGTATTGCTGAAATGGCTGATCTTTCTGACGATGTTCGTAATATTACTGATCCTTTAGATGCTGTTGGTAATACTACTAAGGCTGTAACAAAGGGTTATGCTATTGGTTCAGCAGCTCTGGCTTCTTTAGTCCTTTTTGCTGATTTTACTCATGCCTTACCTGAAGAAGTTGTCTTTGCAATTAATGATCCAAAAGTTTTGGTAGGTTTATTTATAGGTGGTCTATTACCGTTTTTATTTGGAGCTTTATCAATGCAAGCTGTTGGTAAAACAGCTGGAAAAGTTGTAGAAGATGTAAGAGCTCAGTTCAAAGAAAAACCTGGTATTATGGAAGGTAATGAAAAACCTGATTACAAAAGAACAGTTGATATTGTAACCAAGGCCGCAATTAAAGAAATGATTATTCCAGCCTTGATTCCAGTCTTGATACCAATTATTGTTGGTTTTTCACCTTTTCTTGGAGTTAAAGCTTTGGGTGGTCTATTAGTTGGATCAATTATTACTGGTATCTTTGTTGCTATTTCAATGACAAGTGGTGGTGGTGCTTGGGATAATGCTAAGAAATACATCGAAGAAGGTAATCATGGTGGTAAGGGTTCTGATGCTCATAAAGCTGCTGTAACAGGTGATACGGTTGGTGATCCTTACAAAGATACTGCTGGTCCGGCCATTAATCCAATGATTAAGATTTTGAATATAGTTGCCTTATTGATTGTTGGACTTTTGTTGTTATAAAATACTTGATAATATAACAAAAAACCCTGAAAAGTTCAGGGTTTTTTTGTTATGTTAGTTTTAGTTTTTATGTCTGCCCAACCATCTCTTCAGCATCAGCCAGTTTGATTGAAAGTAGTTTTGAAATACCGTCGTCGCTCATTGTTATTCCGTATAAAACATTTGCATAATGCATAGTAACTCTGTTGTGAGTAACAACAATGAATTGGGTCTTTTTAGATAGTTCCTGTAAAATTAAATTAAATCTTTCAGCATTAGCTTCATCAAGTGGAGCATCAATTTCATCAAGGACGATAAATGGTGAAGGATTATTGGAAATAATCGCGCAGATTAAGGCAATTGAAGTTAAAGCTCTTTCACCACCAGATAACATACTAATAGATTTGATCTTTTTGCCAGGAGGATTAGCTTTGATCTCTATCCCCGCATAAGCTTCTTTTTCCTTTTCTTTTATTCTTTTGGCAAATTTATCTGCCTTGGCTAAAACACCCTCATCTTCCTCATCATCTTCATCTTCTGTTTCCTCTTTTTCTTCTTTCTTCACTTCAGCAGCGTTAATTTTGATAAGTTCTGCTGATCCGCCATTAAATAACATTTTGAAATATTTTTGAAATTCTTTATTTATTTCTTTAAAAGCTTTATCAAATTGTTCACGAATATTCTTATCTAATTCTTCAATAACTTCTTCAAGTTTTTTGATAGCTTCTTCAAGGTCTTGTGATTGAGAAGAAAGAAAATCATATCTTTCTTTTATTTCTTTATACTCTGATTGAGTTTCATCATCTATCCCGCCAATTATTTCAAGTTGTCGTTTTGATTGTTCTATTTTTTCATATGTTGCATCTTGATTAATTTCACACTGAGATTGATGATTTCTAATTTTTTCTAATTCTAGCCGATTATATCGTATGTCAGTTTCAATATCTTCTTGTTTAGTTGTATGTTTTGCTAATTCAATTTCAAATTGATTGATTTCCTGACTAAATAAATTTAGTTTTAGTTGTTTTTCCTGAAAATCTTGTTGTAAATTAATTAATTTTTCTTTTTTATTTTGTTCTTCATGATTAAATTTTTTAATTTTCATTTCCTGTTCATTTATTTTCTTTTCAAGTTGCTCAATTTTTTCTTCAATTTCTTTAATTTCAGCGATTATCTTAGTGTTAATGGTTTTTTTGCCTTTGGTTTGAGAGAGATCAATTTCTTTATCGATTTTAGCTATTTCAAAATTATAATTTTCAATCTCATTATTCAAGGCTTCAATTTTTTCTTTTTTAATATTTAAATTAAGAGTGACTTGATTTGTCTCATTTGTGAGGTCATTTTTTTCTCCACTTAGTTTTTCTAATTGTTTTTGTAAATTGATAATATCTTCTGTCTCTTGAGATTTGAAGTTTTTCAGTTTTTCTAAATAAAGTGATAATTTTTGTGAAATTTTTCTGGCCTGAGATTTGATTTCTTCCAATTCTTCAATTTTTTTAACATTGATAAGTTGTTCAACTAAATTTTGTTGCTGATTAAATATATCTTCAATTTCTTTATCTTGTTCAAACGGGATTTGGGTCGTATTTTGGATTTGGCTTAATTCAGTTTTTACAGTTTCTAGCCTGCCATTAATGGAGTCTAATTGATTGGTTTTATTTTTTAGATTATTTTCTTCTTGAATAATTAAATTTTCAATTTCATTGACTTTATGTTTGTTATTTTTGATTTGTGAACCCAATTCATCTTTCCTTTTATTTAACCAAACAATATTTCCTTGACCTTGTTTTTCCAGGTCTAAATTGATTTTAGCTTTTAATATTGTTTGATCGTGAAGTAATAAATTCTTTTGTGAGATTAATTCATTATATTGATCCTGAATTTTATCAAATTCTGATTGTCGTGAATTTTCATTAGAAAATATTTCTATTTCTTTTTTTATATCATCGATTTCATCTTTTAATCCAGAACCATTTTTGTCTGATCCTTTTTTATTTTGTCTGACTTTTTTTATTTTGTTTTCCAGATTTTGCCAAATATGAGAATAATAATTTAATTGAAGTTTTTTAAGTTCTTTTTCTATTTCCTCTCTTTTCTCTAGTTTTTTGACTTGTCTTGTTAATGATTTTAATCTTGGTTCGATTTCCTGCAAAGTCAATTCAGTTTGAGCTAGGTTTTCTCTTGTTGATTTGAATTTATTTAAAGTTTGATCTCGTTTGATCTGAAATTGTTTAACACCAACAGCTTCATCAAAAAGATCTTTTCTTTCTTGCAATGAGGCTGACAGGACAGAATCTGCCATACCTTGACCAATAATTGAATAAGTCCTTTGACCAAAATTAGCTTTGGCCAAAAGCATATGTATATCACCCAAACGAGCTTTACTCTTATTAATAAAATATTCACTTTCACCTGATTGATAAACTCGTCTGGTAATTATAATTTCAGAATAATCAAGATCAGCTTGTTTGTCTTCATTATTTAAATATAAAGAAGCTTCAGCAAATCCAAGTCGGGCTTTTTTGTCAGAACCTGAAAAAATAACATCCTGACCTTTTTTACCACGTAAAGTTTTTATACTTGTTTCACCCAGGACCCAACGAATCGCATCTGCCACGTTTGATTTTCCAGAACCATTAGGACCAACAATACCAGTGATACTATGAACACCTTTGATTTTGTCAGGAAACTCTAAAATAGTCTTTTGAGCAAAAGATTTGAAACCATGAATTTCAAGTTTTTCTAAATACATAGGGTTACAAATTTACATATAATATACAAATACTACAAATTTATTAAATTTGTAGCAGATTTGTATTATTGTTATTATATAATATTTTAAGCTTAGGTACAAATCTTGACTTTTTACTATAATTAGAGTAAATTAATATATAACCAAAAAGGAGGGAGTTATGATTGAAAGTTCTGGTGATTTTTGTGTAATTTTTAAAGAAAGCAACAAGTGGCAGCGTAAATTTTTTGATGACTTCACCTCTGCAGAAGAATTCAGGGATAGCAAAGAAAAAGAATCACGTGCATTTGTTCGTGAACATGTAGTGGTGAGTACCGGAGGAACCGTACATTTTCATACTGAAATTGATGCACTTCAGCACGCTACTAAAATACAAGGAGCAGGTGTTTCTGTGTTGAATCCAAGTATCGAAGGTTTGCCACAAGAGTTACTGTATAGTGGAAAAAAGAAGGATGAATTAATTTCCCAATAGCCGCTCGTAATTGAAATTTTACGTTAATGGTAATAAAGGAGGTGGATTAGTTGCCAAAGATAAGAAAAAAATATATCAAACCGATTCTTGAAAAGCATATATTTTCTACTGAAGACTTTTTTCGAGGATTTTTGTAATCAAGAAAAAAACAGTTGCAGGAAAATAAACAAAAAAACCGTCATTAATATGGCGGTTTTCTTTTTTATGTAATATATTCTTATTTGCTACGTTATATTATTATCAGGGGATTATTATAAATAACAAGTAAATTTATGCAAAAAGCAGTAATTATCACAATTTTAGGTTGTTTTGTTATAGTTTTGGCTTTTAGTCAAATCACTTTAGCTAAACAATTTAAAGAAAAAAACATTGAACCTGTTAAAACTCAGCTTATAGCTGAATTAGAATCAGGTAATGTTGATGCTGAATTAATTAAGGTTGATGAACCTGAATTATCAGGAGAAGTTGTTGTAGGGTCTTGGGTTTATTTTGTAGAGCCAGAAAGTACCCCATCTTCATATAAAGAAACAGTTTTAAATCGGGTTTGTTTTGAACCATCTCAAAATGAAACAATTAATCAAGGTGAAATGTTTTGTTTCAGAAATACCAGCCAAGCTTTAGATTTATTGGTAGAAACAAAAGCAAACTTAGGTCAAGATTGTCAAAAGTTTTGGGGTATTATGAATGTTCAGATTAAAGATTTGTCAGATGATGTAAAAGATATGACAAAGGATAATAAATGTGTAAAATCAGGTAGTTGTGAAGTGAATGAAGCAACTTTGGTCGCTATTAAAGAAGTTCCAGGATTTAATAAAATTAATTGCAGCAATTAATCTATTAAAAATAAAACCATCCTTTACCTTTGTAATGGGTGGTTTTATTTTTCTTGATTTTATGGCACACTTGAGATATGAAAATTTAAATAACTAGAAGTCTGGAGCCTTTGCTTCAGTTGCGGAATTACGAATAGAGCCTCTGCTCTATTTTACCCGTAGTTGAGATAGATATATAATGAAATTTAAACTAAAAACCATATATAAACCAACTGGAGATCAACCCTCAGCAATTAAAAAACTTGCTGATGGTTTTTTTAAGTTTCCGCAACAAACACTTTTAGGAGTCACAGGTTCAGGCAAGACTTTCACTATGGCGAACTTAATTCAAAAAGTGCAAAAGCCGACTTTGGTTTTAGCACATAACAAAACTTTAGCCGGACAATTATATGAGGAATTTCGGGAATTTTTCCCAGATAATAAGGTTTGTTATTTTATTTCCTATTATGATTATTATCAGCCGGAAAGTTATTTACCGGCAACTGATACTTATATTGAAAAAGATTCTAGTGTCAATCAAAAAATTGAAGAGTATCGTCATGAAGCTGCTTCATCAGTTATTTCACGTGATGATGTGATTGTGGTTGCATCAGTTTCTTGTATCTATGGGTTGGGTGATCCTAAGGAATATTCTCAGGGGATTATGGAAATAAAAGCTGGTCAGGAAATTGGCCGAGATAATTTGATTAAAAATTTAGTTGATATGAGATTTGAACGAAATGATACTGATTTAAGAGCTGGGAGGTTTCGTGTTAAAGGTAATGTAATTGATCTTGTTCAAGGTTGGGGTTCAAGTATTTATCGGATAAATTTTGAAGGTGATAAAATTGAATCAATCAAAGAAATTGAAGAATTAAATATGACAATTATTGATGTGCGTAAAGATTTAATGATTTTCCCAGCATCTCCTTTTGTGACAAGTCCGGAATCAATTGAGCGTGCCTTAAAATCAATTAAAAATGAATTATATAAAGAGGCGCCAAAATTATCAGAGCTTGAAAAACATCGTTTAGAAAAAAGAACTAAATATGATTTAGAAATGATAAGAGAAATTGGTTATTGTAAGGGTATTGAAAATTATTCACGACATTTTGATGGAAGAAATGCTGGCCAACCACCTTCAACTCTTTTAGACTTTTTTCCAAAAGATTTTTTAATGATAATTGATGAATCACATCAGTCATTACCGCAAGTTACTGGTATGTATAAAGGTGATTATGCTAGAAAAAAGAATTTAATAGAAAACGGTTTTCGTTTACCTTCAGCATATGATAATCGTCCTCTGAAATTTGAAGAATTTGAGAAATACATGAATCATGTTGTTTACACTTCAGCTACCCCAGCAGATTATGAAAAGAAAAATTCAGGACAAATAGTTGAGCAAATAATACGACCAACAGGCTTGATTGATCCTGAAATATTTATTCGGTCAAGTGAAGGACAAATGGATAATTTAATCGCTGAAATAAATAAAACTAAAGAACAAGGTAATAGAACTTTAGTGACAACTTTAACCAAGCAAATGGCTGAAGATTTAACTGATTATTTTTTACAAAAAAATATTAAAGTAACTTATTTACATTCTGAAGTAAATACTTTGGATCGTACAGAAATAATTCGTGATTTACGACGTGGTAAATATGACGTGGTTGTTGGCATAAATTTACTTCGTGAAGGTTTAGATATTCCAGAAGTTGGATTAGTGGCAATTCTTGACGCTGATAAAGAATCATTTTTACGCGATGCACGAAGTTTGATTCAGACAATCGGACGGGCGTCCCGTAATGTTAATTCAAAAGTTTTAATGTATGCTGATAGAATTTCAGGATCAATGAAACAAGCAATTGATGAAACTGGTCGTCGACGAAAGATACAAATTGAATACAATGAAAAACATAAAATATCCCCTGAATCAATTATTAAAAAGATAAAAGAAAAACCTTCTATTGTTAAAGAGGATATTGAGAAATATAATCTTAAAAAAGTTGATTCAACTGAGGAATTAATTATTGAACTGGAAACCCAAATGCAAATCGCTGCGGAAAACTTAGATTTCGAAAAAGCTATAGAAATACGTGACGAGTTAAGTAAATTAAAATCCTAAAAAAATAAGAGCTCCAATAGTTGGAGCTCTTTTTAATTAAATTGTTTTAGGCAGGTACGGAAGCGACACGTAAGTCGTCGATTCTTGCTAACGTTGTAGTCTTACTTTCTGTACCTGAAATGTCTTTTTTTCTTTCAGCTTCTGCTTTGATGATTTCTTTATCGGGAAATCTTTCTTTGAATTTTTTTTCAGCTTCGTCACAATCCTTGGCTAGGATACGACAATGTAATTTATGAAATTTTCCTTCGTAGAACACAACCCATCCAGTCAGTTTCATTTCTTTATATTCTGCATCAGTAAGAATTTGAATTGATTCCGGTAGAAATTTGTGGTAGTGGGGGTGCTTTTGGAGTTTTACAATTGCAGCAGCTGAATTTTCTGCAACAAGTGTTATAAGTACTTCCTTTTCAAATTTTACTTTTTGAATAATAATATGGTAAAGTTTCTCCATGTTTAGCCTCCAAGTTTTTCTATTAATATTATTACGCGATTGTTGATCATATATATTATCATATTTTACGGATTTTGTCAAGCGTTTGACACTCGTGCTTTTTATAATGTAAAATAGAGTTATAATAAAATAGATTTTTCACATACAGGGTTATACAAAAAAGACCTGGTCTTTTTTAAATTAGTATTTATTAGCTATATTAGTTTCATATTATGCCAAAAGAATACATCCAAATTAAAGGTGCCCGAGAACATAACCTACAAAATATTAATCTTGATTTACCGATCAATGATTTTATAGTTATTACTGGTGTTTCTGGTTCAGGTAAATCATCATTAGCTTTTGATACCTTATACGCTGAAGGTCAGCGCCGATATGTTGAAAGTTTGTCATCTTATGCCAGGCAGTTTTTGGGTATTATGAATAAACCACATGTGGATTCGATTAAAGGACTTTCACCAGCTATTTCTATAGAACAAAAATCAACTTCTCGTAATCCACGGTCAACAGTTGGTACGGTAACTGAAATATATGATTATTTACGTTTACTTTATGCCAGAGTCGGTCAGCCTCATTGTCCAAAATGTGGAGATGAAATCTCTTCACAAGATGTTCAGACTATTTTTGATCAGGTTCGTAAACAAGCTGATGGTAAATCAATCGAAATTTTAGCTTCTTTGATCCGAGGCAAGAAAGGTACTTATGAAAAATTAATCGATAATTTATTTAAACAAGGTTATGCCAAAGCTCGAGTGGACAATAAAGTTTATGATCTTCCAGCCCAAATAAAATTGGCTAAATATGAAAAACATGAGATTGAAGCAGTTGTTGATTCTTTTAAAGTAACTGAGGCCAATAAATCACGACTTTTTGATTCTCTTGAAACTGCTATGGATATCTCCCAGGAAGGGATTCTTTTGATTAAGATAAATGACAGGCCCTCCTCCGCTAAAGCTTCGGCGGGCAGGGAAGTAATGTTTAATACGAAATTAGCTTGTGCTAAATGCGGGATTAATTTTGAAGAAATTCAGCCAAGGAGTTTTTCTTTTAATTCACCTTTTGGCGCTTGTCCTGATTGTCATGGCTTGGGATTGATTCAGGAATTTGCTGAAGATTTAGTTGTCCCAAATCCGGGATTATCTTTACTGGAAGGTGCCATAGCTCCCTGGAAAAAACAAATGTTTGGATTCCAAGGTCAAAAGCTGGAAACTTTAGGTGAACATTTTGGGTTTGACTTGGATACTCCCTGGAAAGATTTGCCAGACAAAGCCAAGAAAGTTTTATTATATGGTTCAAAAGAAAAAGTTGATTTTCATTTGAAATCAAGAAGTTCAAGAGCTGAATATGCCTGGGAGGGATATTTTGAAGGAGCTATTAAGCAATTAGAAAGATTATTTAAGCAAACTGATTCTGACTGGAGACGTCGTGAAATGACCAAATATATGAGGAATAAACCTTGTCCAGGTTGTCAGGGACAAAGATTACGGCCAGAAAGTTTGGCCGTGACAATTGATAATTTTAATATTATTGAAATAACTGATTTGACAATCAAAGATACTTTGAAATTTGTTGAGGATTTGAAATTAACTGATTTTAAAAAGAAAATAGCTGAACAGATTCTCAAAGAAATAAAAGATCGTTTAAAGTTTTTAAATAATGTCGGACTTGATTATTTGAATTTAAGCCGTAAAGCAGGTACTTTATCAGGTGGTGAAGCTCAAAGGATCCGTTTAGCTACTCAAATCGGTGCAGAACTTCGTGGAGTTTTATATATTTTAGACGAACCATCAATTGGTTTGCATCAACGTGATAATAAAAAGTTAATTGAAACACTTAAATATTTAAGAGATCTAGGTAATACAGTTATTGTAGTTGAACATGATCAGGAAACAATGGAAAGTTGTGATTACCTTGTTGATCTTGGTCCAGGTGCTGGTATTCATGGCGGTAAAATAGTAGCCAAGGGGACTGTTGAGCAGGTGAGGAAAACCAAGGGTTCTTTAACAGCAGCCTATTTAAATGGCGCTAAGAAAATTGAAGTACCAAAAAAAAGACGACAATGGGATGATTATATCGAAATATTTGGGGCTAAGGCAAATAACTTGAAACAAATACGTACAAAATTTCCCTTACATATTTTCACTTGTGTTACAGGTGTGTCAGGCTCTGGTAAATCAACTTTGATAAATGAAACTTTATACAAAGAAATAGCCAAACGACTTTATAAATCAAAAGAGCTGGCTGGACAGCATGAGAAATTAACCAATATTGGTTATATTGATAAAGCAATAATAATTGATCAGTCACCAATTGGTCGGACGCCTCGTTCAAACCCAGCAACTTATACAAAAGTATTTGGTGATATACGAAATTTGTTTGCTGAAACTCCTGAAGCTAAGTATCGTGGCTACAAACCTGGACGGTTTAGTTTTAATGTTCGTGGTGGTCGTTGTGAACATTGTGAAGGTGATGGAGTGATTAAGATTGAAATGCATTTTTTACCTGATATCTATGTTGAATGTGAAAAATGTAAAGGTAAAAGATATAATCGTGAAACACTTGAAGTTCATTTTAAAAATAAAAATATTGCTGATGTTTTGGCCATGACAGTTATTGAAGCCCATGATTTTTTTATTGATATACCTTTGATCTCAGATAAATTACAACTTTTAGTTGATGTTGGCTTAGGTTATATTAAACTTGGCCAACCAGCGACTACTCTTTCCGGCGGTGAAGCTCAAAGAATTAAATTAGCTTCAGAACTTGGTAAACGTGCTACTGGTAAAACATTATATATGTTAGACGAGCCAACAACAGGACTTCATTTTGAAGATATTAAAAAACTTTTATCAGTCTTAAATCGTTTAGTGGAAAAAGGTAATACAGTTATTGTGATTGAGCATAATTTAGACGTAATAAAAACAGCTGACTGGATAATTGATCTAGGACCAGAAGGTGGTGATGGTGGCGGTGAGATAGTAGCCACTGGCACTCCAGAACAAGTTACTAAGATAAAAGGGAGTTATACGGGGATGTTTTTGAGGAAATTGGTAAAATAAAAAAATACAACAATCCCACTCCCCATTGTCATCCTGAAGAATGAGGGTCATGGGTGATGTCTTTAATTTTTATATAACTTATGAAAACGTATTACATTTATATAATGACAAATAAGTATGATAGAGTTTTATATACTGGAGTAACAAATAATTTGAGTAGAAGAGTTTATGAACATAAAAATAAATTGAATGACTGCTTTACAGCTAGGTACAATGTAACTAAATTGGTTTATTTTGAAGACTTTAATGATGTTAATCAGGCTATTATTCGTGAAAAACAAATAAAAGGTTGGGTAAGACGACGTAAAATTGAACTAATTGAAGCAGTTAATTCTGACTATAATGACTTATATGATCAAATAATACAATAATATTACTCCACTTCCCATTGTCACTCTGAAGTATGAAGAGTCTGTTACCCACGCTTCATGCTTTCAACGTATCTACACAGAGACAATGGGGGCGAAATTATTTCCCTATTACTCCCATTGTCATCATTGATTGAGTGAGGAAGTGACATTGCTTTGTAACAGATTCTTCGGGTACTCAGAATGACAATGGGGGCGAAATTGCAATATCCCATGTTCCACTTATCATTGTCACTCTGAAGCATGAAGAGTCTGTTACCCACGCTTCATGCTTTCAACATAACTACTCAATGACAATGGCTGAGCTTAAATTATATGCCTTTTAATTACTCAAAATTCAAATTCCCTCAGAAACCTGGTGTTTATCTATATAAAAATAAAAACGCTGAGGTTATTTATGTTGGCAAGGCGAAAGATTTGCAAAAGCGAATATCTCAATATTTTGCTAAAAGAGTTTTGGATCACAAAACTCAACTTTTAGTCAAAAATATTGCTGATGTGGAATTTATAACTACTGATAATGAAGTGGAGGCTCTTTTAT
>JAUVKC010000097.1 GCA_030592165.1 Candidatus Buchananbacteria bacterium
ATTTGAATCAGCTGGGATGAAAAGATATTTAAAGAAATTAAAACCAACTGAATTTGAGGATATTGTGGCGATGGTTGCTTTGTATCGTCCAGGTCCTTTGAATTCAGGAATGGTAGATGAATTTATTGATAGAAAGCACGGTCAACATGAAGTTGTTTATGATCATCAGATTATGGAAAAATCATTGAAAAATACTTATGGTGTTATTGTTTATCAGGAACAAGTCATGCAACTTTCAAAAGATATGGCTGGTTTTACTGGTGGCCAGGCAGATACTTTGCGTAAAGCCATGGGGAAGAAAATCGCCAATCTTATGGAGAAAATGAAAAAGGAGTTTATTGATGGTTGTCAAAATAATGATATTCCCAAGCATGTAGCTGTTAAAACCTTTCAAAGTATGGAAAAATTTGCTGAATATGGTTTTAATAAATCGCACGCTGCTTGTTATGCCATGATTGCTTATCAGACTGCTTATTTGAAGGCACATTATCCGGTTGAGTTTATGTCAGCTTTATTAACTTCTGATTTGGATAATATTGAGAGAGTAGCAGTAGAAGTAAATGAGTGTCGATCAATGAATATAGAAGTAATGGCTCCTGATATTAATGAAAGTTTTACCAGATTTACAGTAGTGGCTGATAGTTTGAAAGAAAAAAATCCAAGAATTCGCTTTGGTCTTTCAGCTATTAAAAATGTTGGTTTAAGTATTACCAAAACAATTATTCATGAACGTAAAGAAAATGGATTATTTCAAAGTCTTGAAGATTTCCTTAGTCGAATTAAAGATAAAGATTTAAACAAAAAATCATTGGAAAGTTTAATTAAGTGTGGTGCTTTAGATCAGTTTGGTGACAGAAGTGAAATGCTTTTAAATATAGAAAAATTACTTAATTTTATAAAATTGGTAAATTGTGAGAAATCTTCTTGCCAAGATAGTCTTTTTGCTTCAACTGATCAAAATATTACCCATAATTTACAGCTAGAGAAATATTCACCATTAGATAAAAAAGATGCTTTATCCTGGGAAAAAGAACTTTTGGGTCTCTATATTTCTGATCACCCTTTTACTGATTATCAAGAACAGTTAGATGGGTATATTATAACAACTGAAAAAATAAAGCAGGGGGTTGGGATTGGTAATATACGTGTTGCTGGCGTAATTAATAAAATAAAAAAAATTATAACTCAAAAAGGTGAGCTCATGTTGTTTGTTAGTATTGAAGATACTTTTAATAATGTTGAGATAATTGTTTTTCCAAGTGTTTATGGTGAGACAAAAGATATTTGGGTTGAAGATAGTGTTGTGATTGTTAGTGGTACTGTTTCAAAAAAAGATGGTGAAAGTAAAATTATTTGCAATGAAGTTAAGACATTGAGTCTTGAAATAATTTCTGATCTTAAAGCTCGTTTAAATAAACTTAATGTGCAAGTACAAGACGTTTCAAAAAATTTATTTATATTTTTCAAAAAGGTAATTACTGCTGAGACAATTACCAAGCTAAATAAAATATTAAAATCTGCAGAGGGCAAAAATAAGGTCTATCTAGCTGTGCCATTAGATAAAACAAAGTTTAAAAAAATTGAAACAGGATTTTATGCTGATTTTGATGATGAAAATTTGCAAAAAGAACTTCAAACACTGACCGAAATAAGATTTGTAAAATTAATGTAATCTTTAAAAAATTTAAAAAATTTGCTATAATTAAACTTATTAATAAACAACCTCTATTTTGAGGGGGAATAAAAATAAAAATATGCCACGAAAACGTAAAAAGGCGATAAATCCGCCACTTAATATTTATAAGAAAATTGCTTTGAGTTTCATAGTTTTGACAATTTTATTGATAATTGTTGTTTTTTATTTTACTTTGAGTTATGCCTATATTACTGTTTATCCGAATCAGGAAGAAATTAGCAGTGAGTTTAATTTTATTATAGTTGAAGATGAGACAATAGCTGATCCACAAGAGGGTATGTTTGTCGGGAAGATAGTTAATCAAACAGTGGTAGGTGAAAAAAGTTTTACAACAACAGGAACAAAAGAATTAGCAGGTGATGTTGTTGGTCAAGTAAAATTAATTAGCAAACTTTCACGAGATCAAATTTTAATAGCAACAACTAGAGTTTTGGCAACAGACGGTACTTTGTTTCGATTACAAAATAGAGTAGTTGTACCTTCAAACGGCAACATAATGGCTGAAGTTTATGCTGATGATGAATCAAAGGCCACTGTATTAGCCGGAACAAAGTTTACTATTCCTGGTTTGAATTCACAATTACAGAAAATAGTTTATGCTGAGACATCATCTGGTATTTCTCCTAAGGGTAGAACTGTTAAGGCAGTGTCTCAAACTGAAATGGATAATGCTGTCGAAATTTTAGCTAATGAATTATCAAAGCAAGTCCTTACTGATGAAGATAAGGACAAAGTGAAAATATTAAAAAAAGAAATAATTACACGTGAATTTAATAGTGAAATTGGTGATGAAGTTACTGAATTCACCCTTAAATTAACTGTTCAGGTTATTGGGGCAATATTTGAGCCTAAGCCGGTTAAAGAATTTGCAGTTAATGTTTTAGAGGGTATGATTAATCTTGATCGGGAGTTAATCGCTTTAAATGCTGATAGTTTAATCTTTGAAGTAGAAAAACACGACCTTGATAATAGATTAGCTCAAATAAAATCAAGTGTTAATGGTCTTACAGTTGTAAGTGAAGAAAGCCCTATTTTAGATAAGGATAAAATTATTGATCTTGATCCTGATCAAATTAAAGTATATTTAGAAGCTTTTGATGAAATAGAATCAGTAGAAATTGGTTTTTTCCCTGGTATAGTTAAAAAGGTTCCATATTTTAAGGATCATATTATAATTAAAATAGTTGAATAAAGATGTGTAGACTTCTGTTATGAAAGAAAAAAATTTACAATATTATCAATGTCCTATTTGCGGTGGTGATTTGAAAATAATAAAAAAAATTGATATTTATAAAACAGGTAAAAACCTGACTATTAAGTCAGGTTTA
>JAUVKC010000032.1 GCA_030592165.1 Candidatus Buchananbacteria bacterium
ATATTTCATAGTGGCTTAGTTGATCAGGCTAATTTTGATCAATTTGTAAATAGTTTGGATCGAAAAGATCAATTTTTACAGGATTTAGAAGAATTTCGTTCTTATACATATTTCTTGTTTTATGTAGATGATATTTATAAACAAAAAGGTAATAGAACAGGTCTTTTTAATGAAAAAGAAGCAGATGGTTTTAAAATTCAACATTTGTTTAAATTCTCCAGATATACAGATCGTCAGGCTATTAATGATTTTTTAAATAATTATAAATAAAATTGTAATTTAGATAATAAAAAAGCAACTAGCAAGGCTAGTTGCTTTTTGGATAGGTTTTTCTTATACTAAAAATATATGCAAATTGACGAAAAACAAATATATAAAGATAAATTCAAAATCATTGATAACTATTTGAAGCTTTTTCAGGCTGGTAAATTAAAGGAATTTAAGTTAATCAAGAATGTTATTTTTGAGAAAATTAATCAAATCAAGGAATACACAATGCAATACCCTGCACGAGTTTTTTACGGTGATGCAAGTGATGATGATAGAGACCCCAGAAATTTACTTAAAAAATGGCAAGATGACAGACCAGTAATTTTTCATCTATATATACCGTTTTGTACCAATCATTGTTCTTATTGCAATTATGTAACTTATAAGATCAATAATCGTGAGAAATTTCAGGAGTACTTGGATTATTATAAAAAAGAGATATTAATGTATCGTGATCTTATTGCCAGAAATAAAGTTAGTCATGTTTTTATTTCAGGAGGAACCCCAACATTATTACCTGATGATCAATTTGAAGATATATTACAATTTGTCAAAGAAACTTTAGGCCCGCATTTAGTAAAGCCTTTTGGTGAAATTGATTATTGCTGTGAAGCTTCTCCAGCTAGTTTGACTGATAGTAAAATAGAAATATTAAAAAAGTATAAGATAACAATATTAGCGCTGGGCATCCAAACTTTAGATGAGAAAGTTTTAGGTGAGGTAAGTAGATATCAAACACGAAAAGAAGTGCTTGATTTAATCCCGAAAATAAAAGATGATTTCAATCTTAATTTTCATTTACTCTCAAGTTTGCCTGGTAGTAGTAATGAAATTTTAAAAAATGATATTGATAGTTTAGTGAAATTTAGACCTGAACAGATAGGTATGTATAATTTATTTATTAGTAGTTTTACTGAATTGGGTAAAGATAATTATTATGTCCCTTATAAGAAATTAAAAGAAAATTATCAGTTTGCTCATAAAATTTTAACTGATCATGGATATATTCATAAAGAGTTTGATAAATATAATCCCCAAGAAGCTGGTATGACAGATTATATGGATTATTTTTTCAAAGATGGCTTGCGGGTCGGTTCTGGTATTGGTGACCCAAGTTATTCTGGTAATTATTGGTATGTTAATACAAGTGATTATAATGAATATAAAAATTATCTGGATCATGATTTGATCCCCATGGAAAAGATTTATAAATTACAACCAGAAGATCTGAAAATAAAATATTTAATTTTAGGCTTGCGAGGAATTATTCTTGATAAAAATGATTATAAAAACAGATTCAATGAATCTGTTGAAGAAAAGTTTAAATTAGAATTAGATGCTTTAGAATATTTAGGTTATTTAACTAACACAGAAGATAAAATAGAGTTAACTAAGACAGGTATAAGAGATTATGAAATAATTATGCAATTTTTCATGAGATTGTAGGTTCAATTAATAGTTGGTTATAGATTATTTTATTTATATTATTTGGCAAAGGAGCCTGCGATTTGTAGACTTGCCAATTGCCACGATAAAATGATTGATAATGTTCATTTTTTAATTGCCAGATTTGTTTTGGCTCGTTTTGACAATATTTATCACATTGAGTAATTATTTGCTGGAAATTTTTGCCTTGCTCGATTAAAGCTTGAGGGCAGTGACGGGTTAAGGAAAAACTTATATAAGGTGTATGAAGGTTAATTTTTAATTTTTCTAAGTTTTTCAAAGAGATACCTTGGCAAATGTTTTCTAGCTCAATAGTATCAATACCTTGGCTTAATAAGAATTCAGCATAATCTGGATTATTAGCAACCGACATAGTACTGGTCGCATCGTATTGATCTTTGAGACTTAAATAATAAGGGTCTTTTTTTTGATTAATAATGAAACTACCACAAATTAATTTTAAATCCGCTACATCTTTAAAATCTTGAAAAACACCCCAGTCATTAAAAATCAGTTCAAAGAAATTAAGTGCTTGTTTTTCTTCGACGAGTTTAATTAATTTTTCTAAATGAGGAAAAGCATCTTGAGGCATTATTGGAGTTAATAAACTTAACATTTTATTTTCTTTTTGAGTTTTATCTAATAGATAGCCAAAATCTTTGAGTGATGGTAACAAAAAATGACAGGTTGCTGAACCAATATAAAAATTATCAAATTGATTAAAGTATTGATCAAATTGAGTGGAATTAAATATTTGCAAAGCTTTTTTAGGTGGTTGGGGCATAAGGACAATTTTGACAATAAGTATTTTTAAAAATTAGTTTGTGAAGCATCCTTGTGTTTTTTTGAAATTTATTAAAATCGTTTTCTTTAGAGACAAGTGATCGGGCTTGCTTGAGAAATTGGACTAGTTTAATTTTTTCATCAATGCTTTTATCTCGTCCAACAATTTTCGCTGATTTGATATTAGGAATATCTTTTAAATGAAAAAACAAACAAGCATTACAGAGCGATTTATTGTGATTTATATTAATAAATTTTTCTTGTAAATTTTGATCTTGGTTTTTATATAAATTTTCCCGGTGACAGACGAAATTTATATCAAGACCAGCATGTTTTTGATAATGAATAGAGGAGCAAAGACCGTCAATATTATTAAAGCAATCATCATTATAAATAAATAATTCAAACTCAAATTGAGGTAACTCTTGAGTGATTTTACGTATTTCAGCCAAATTTAAGTTCCTTGGTAAGATAAATTTAGTTATATTGAAATTTTCATGCCAAAATTTGGCAGCCTGGGTATTAACGACTTGATCAAGTGAACTTAAATATATGGGTAGACTTTTGTCCAATTTTCTTATAAGTTTAATGATGACTGGGTCTCTTGCTATTATTGCTTCAGGCTTGAGTTTGATAATATTTTCCAATTCATTAATTATAACTGATTTTCCTGAAAAATTGGTGTTTGTATTAAAAGTAACATAAACTGGTTTATTTTGATTTTTAGCCTGCTCAATGATCTTTCCAGCTTCTTGAGTGTCAAGAACATTACTTTGAGCGGTGTAACGTCTATTTAAAGGATTAAAAAATTTGTTTTGTTTAAACCAACTTTTGGAAAAAATACCCATATAAAATTCATCTGCCCCGTTTTTTATTAGGGGAGATAGTTCAGACAAATTTGAGATAGGGGCAAGTATTTTCATATAGTTTTATTACAGTAATTTTATTATAATTAAATTATTAGCTAAGAGCAAATCAAAATGTCAATTATGAAGAGAAAAAATAATATTTTAATTTTTGGACCGCCCGGTTGTGGTAAGAGTTTTATAGTTGAAAAAATGAAAAAAGATAATATTATAGACGCTGATAAGCTTAAGGATTTGCTAAAAATTCAGCAAGGAAAAGTTGTTTGGGATGAGAATATTCTAAAACAATATTTAAATGATAAACAGGATTTGTATTTCTTGGGTATTGCGGCAAATGTTTTTGAGCTGATGAAGGAGTTTGATGAGGTTTATTATTTGCAAGTGCCAATTGATATTTTGGAAAAAAGATTATTAGCTAACGAGAGAACTAATCCTGCCGGAAAAGAAGCCAAGCAAAGATCTGAGTTTTTGCATTACGCCCAATATTTAGATGAGAAAGTGGCGGAGTTTAAAATAAAGAAAATTAATGGTCAATTGTCTCCTGAACAAATAATGCTAGAGATTAAAAATTATAGAGCTTTGAAAAATGAACAGATCATGAGTAAAGGGAAATATTGGTTGCGTTTGAGTTTTGCTTGTAATAATAATTGTCTTTTTTGTCTTGATAAAAAAGATAAGCTTGATAATGAATTTTGTAAATTAAGTGAAGTGAGCAAAGAAATTGATCAGGCCTTTATAGATGGTTATAGTCAGATTATTTTAAGTGGTGGTGAAGCGACAATCCATCCTCAATTTTTAAATATAGTTAAATATTGTCAAGAGAAAGGTTTTACAAAGATACAAGTAATTACCAATGGTAGGATGTTGGCTTATGATAAGTTCACCAAACAAGCAATTGCCAGTGGCGTAAATGAAATCACTTTTTCTGTACATGGCTCAGATAGTGCGACTCATGATAAATTAGTCCAGGTTGACGGAGCTTTTGCCCAAGTTATTAAAGGCATTGAAAATGTCAGGAAATTTAATAATGTGATTGTTAATATCGATATTGTAATTAATAAAATAAATTTAAAACAGATTTTTGAGATGATTAAGTTTTTTAGTGAAAAGTATGCAATTTTTGAATATGATCTTTTGTACCTTGTACCTTTTGGTAATGCTCAGGATAATATTAATAAACTAAAATTTACTTATAGTGATTTTAAAAAATATTTTCAGCCTGTGCTTGATTTGGCAAAAAATGATAAGCGTTATCATATTTGGACAAATCGTTTACCGGCTAATTATTTGGAAGACTATGAGTTTTTGATTCAGGATCCACACAAAATACTTGATGAAGTCCGTGGCAGATATGAATCTTTAAACAATTATTTGAAATTAAATAAGAAACCTACATGTAGTGGGGAAGACCGTTGTGCGAATTGTTTTTTAAATGATTTTTGTACAAAAATTAAACTGTATAATAAAATTAAAACTATTAGCTCAAAAAATGATACTATTAAGTTAAATAAAAACAACAGTAAGCAGGAAAAGGATCAAGAAAAAATTTATACGCTAGAAACATATTCAAATTTAAAAGACCTAATTGGTAAAGGACTAGATTTATCAAAGTTTAGTGAGACACTCCCTGATAATTTGAAATTTGTAAATGTACCGTTTTGTTTGGTAAAAAAAAATCAAACCAGTTACGATTTATTATACGAAGGAAAAGAGTTCGTTGATATTTTTGATTTTGTTAAATATTATATAGAAAATTTATATTATTCAAAATCATTAAGATGCAAAGATTGTGTCAATGATAGTAATTGCCTAGGTTTACATATTAATTATTTAAGATTGTATGGTTATAAAATATTAAAACCAATCAAATGATATGCCTAAAAGAATTGAAACTTATATCACTCATAAATGTAATAATAATTGTGTTTTTTGTATTGAAAAAGAAAATAAGGCTAAGTATCAGAATGTGAAGGTTTTTAATAATCGTGACGAAATTAAAACTAAATTTGCTGAATTTAAAAAACAAGGTTATGAACACATTAATTTATTAGGAGGTGAACCTTTCATTGATGATAAGTTAGTTGATGCTTTGGAGATTGCTAAAGAATTTGATTTTAAGGTTGGTTTAGCCACAAACGGGAGTATGTTAAGTTCTGAGGATTTAGCTATAAAAACTTTACCGCTGATTGATGACCTTGTTCTTTCTGTGCATGGTCATAATCATGATGTGATTAATGAAATAAGTCAAAACAAAACATTGTTTGAAAATATAATCAAAGCTTTTGGAAATATAAATAAATATTTTAAAGGCAGGATGTTTAAGATAAATTGTGTAGTAACAACTATGAATTATGAGAGTCTGCTGGCAATTTTACAATTTGTCAACGACTTGGGGGCAAAGCAAATCAATTTTACTAATATGGAGATAACATCAGAAAATGGAAAATATGCTGTAGAGATGTCTAAAATAAAAGATCAAATAAAATCATTGGTTGATTATGCCCAGGAAAATAATATGATAATTAGATTTTCTGAGTTTCCTTTATGTATGTTAGGTGAGAATTATCAATACGCTGATAATTTATATTTTCAAGATAGAGAAAAAATTAAATGTGACGGACAAAAAGATGCTCAGTATTATCGTAAAAAAATGAAAAATTCACAATGTGAAAATTGTAGATTGAATGAACTGTGCTCGGGATTAGATCAGGGCTATTTCGACTTATTCAATGATGAAGAATTAAAAGCATTTAAATAATATGGCAAATATTGAAATAAATTTAGGTAAAGCCTGTAATAATAAATGTAAGTTTTGCATGAGTATTAATTCTGCTCCGGAACATTTGAAATTTGCTGACTTACAAATTTTACAAGATGAATTAAATAAATTTAAAGAGCAAGGTTATGATAGTCTTGGTTTTTTAGGCGGTGAGGCGACTTTATATCCGCAATTTGTTGATTTGGTTAAATACGCAAATGATATTGGGTTTAAACAAATACATTTAATTACAAATGGCAGAAAATTACAAGACAAAGAGTATTTACTTGATTTAGTAAATAGCGGAGTAACTAGGTTTTCGGTTTCAATCCATAGTTATAAATCTGAAATAGAAGATAATTTAACCCAAATTAAAGGTGGGTTTAAAGAAAAACTTTCTGGTTTGAAGAATTTACGTAATTTAATTAATTCTGGACAAATTAAAACTGAACTTTCAGCTAATCTTGTTATAAATAAAAAAAACTATTTTGACCTTGATAAATTCCTAATGTTTTTTTCTAAATTAGGAATTAATAATTTCCGTTTTAATTTTTTATGGCCACGCGGAAATGCCGAAGATTTTTATAATGAATTATTAATTACCTATAATGATTTTTTACCGCAAACTGAAAAAATAATTAAAATGGTTGAAAAACTAAATGTTAATTTATCTTTTGAAGGGATTCCATTATGTATTTTTAATAATTTATCCATATCAAATATTAAAGATTTTATTGGCGAGATTAAAGATACGAATACAGACGTGGCTGACCTGGACGGTTATGAAATGAAAAGGTATAAATTTAATTGGCAAGATAGGAAAAAAAATGAATTAAAATCCAAAAGAAACGAATGTCAACAATGTAAGTACAATCAAACATGTGATGGTGTTTGGCAAGAATATATTAATTATTATGGCTGGGATGAATTTAATCCAGTCAAAACATAATCATGGCAAATATCGGCTATATCCAATTAAATAGAATTTGTAATCAAGCCTGTCTTTTTTGTTCTAATCCTGACACTGGCGCTAGTTTGAGTTTTGAAGAATTCAAAGAAAAGGTTGATGATTTTACCAAACGAAATTATCAAGGAGTTATTTTAACAGGTGGTGAGCCAACCTTGGTAGATTATTTACCGGAAGCTATTAAATATTGTACTACCAGTAAAATGAATTCCAGATTAATAACTAATGGCCAGAAAATTGCTAATTTTGAGTATTTAAAAGAATTACATAACGCTGGTTTGAATTTGGTCCATGTTTCAATGTATTCATATCTTTCTAAGATTCAAAATTATTTAAGCTGTAATGAAAGATCATTGCAAAATGTTTTAAAAGCTTTGCATAACCTTAAAAAATTAGGGATTGCAACTAATATTAATACTGTAATAAATAAATATAACGCGAACCATCTTGATAAAACAGTTTTTTATGTGATTAAGAATTTTCCTAATATAAATCATTTTGTTTTTAATAACCTTGATCCTTATATGAACCGGGCTTCAGAAAACAAAGAGACAGTCCCAAAGTTAAGTGAATTTAAAAATTCTTTGAGTAAGGCCATGAAATTATTAGACAAAAACAATAAAACATTTCGCGTAGAAAGAGTCCCTTTGTGCTATATGTCTGACTATGCTCAAAACAGTACTGAAACAAGAAAAATTGTTAAAGGCGAAGAAAGGATTGTTCATTTTCTTGATCAAAAAGGTCTTGTCAGACAAGATGCTGAAAGTTTTAAACATTTGAAAGGTAAAGTTTGTCAGCAATGTAATTTAAATGATATTTGTGCTGGATTATATTCTTTAGGTGAATACTATGATGAGGCTGAATTAATCCCGGTAAAAAATATTGATAAACAAGAAATAATTAATAAAATTAACCATGTCTAGAATTGATATAAAAATAGGTTTTAATTGTAATAATATGTGTGAATTTTGTGTGCAGGGAGATAAGCGTCATAAATTCAAAAATAGAACAATTGATGAGATTAAAAATGCTTTAAAACAAGCCAAAGAAAAGGGAAGTCAGTCAGTTGTTTTTACTGGTGGTGAACCAACGTTACATGCTAACATTCTTGAAGCTATTACTTATGCAAAAGATTCAGGATTCAAATCAATCCAGTTGCAGACAAATGGCCGGATGTTAGCCTATAAAGATTTTTGTCAAAGATTAATAAGCGCTGGGATTAATGAGTTTTCACCTGCTTTACATTCATCTCAATCGAAAATACATGATAAATTGACTAAAAGTCCTGGGTCTTGGGAACAAGTGGTTAAGGGAATAAAAAATTTAAAATCATTAAATCAATTTGTTTTAACAAATACAGTCATAACTGGTGAAAACTATAAAGATTTACCAGCTCTGGCAAAATTATTTGTTGAATTAGGTGTTGATCAGTTCCAGTTTGCTTTTGTTCATGTCTTGGGTACAGCAGCCAAGAATAAGGATTGGTTAGTGCCGAAAAAGTCTGAAGCTATGCCATATATTAAACAAGGTTTAGATATCGGTATTAAGGCTGGTAAAATAGTTATGACAGAGGCTATACCTTATTGTCTGATGCAAGGGTATGAAGACTGTATAGCTGAAAAAATAATGCCTGAAACTCAGGTGGTTGATGCTGAAGGTGTGATTGAAAGTTATCAAGAATATCGTTGGAATGAGGGAAAAGCTAAAAGAGATGAATGTGAATCATGTAAATTTTTTAAACTATGTGAAGGCCCTTGGAAAGAATACCCGCAGATTTATGGTTGGGATGAATTTAAGCCAATTAAATAATTATGGAATATTATAAAAAAGAAATACTAGAAATTATTAAACCATTTAAATTAGGTGAGAAATATTTGGGTTGGAGGTTTAATAATATTATTTTTGATAAGGTCGGTCCATACGCCTTACAGCGAATAATTTTTAGATTTGTGAAAGAAACTAATGAGTTTTGTATTTATTTTCATCTTGCTGATGACCAGATTGAAATAAGTAACCAATATTTAAATCCTGAACCTAATATTGATAAATTAACTAATTTGTTTAAAAAAACTTTATTAACCAAGAAAGATGAAATTGATAAAGGTTTATTCTCAAGTTTTTTTACTCACGATGATAAGGCTTTTTTTAATAAGCTACAAAGTTTTGAAAAAAATGAGTTAATTGATATTTTTGATTTTAAAGCATATGAGATTATTAATGAGA
>JAUVKC010000072.1 GCA_030592165.1 Candidatus Buchananbacteria bacterium
ACAATTTCAATATTTGTTATTTGGAATTTGGTCATTGGTTATTAATTCCTTGGGGGCGTAGCTCAGTTGGTTAGAGCGCTTGCCTGTCACGCAAGAGGTCGAGAGTTCGAGTCTCTTCGTCCCCGCCTTCGCTTTTTCTAGTGCTGCTCGAAAAAGCTACGGCGGGCCTTTATGGCCCGCTTTTTTGGTTCAAAGAAAAAGTGAAGCTCGCCGTAGCACGTTAGTGCGAAGGCGAGCACTCTCACCCTCGTATGCTATAATACGACCATGTACTACACTTATATCTTAAAATCACTTAAGGACAACGGTATTTATACTGGTTACACAACTGATATTGATGACAGATTAAATAGACATTTCAAAGGTCAGGTAACTGCAACTAAAAACAGACTACCTTTAGAATTAGTAGTCTATTTTACTTTCCTTGATAAATCAAAGGCTACAAAATTCGAACGCTATCTAAAAATTGGTTCCGGACGTGCATTTATAAATAAGCATTTTATAAATTAGCTATTTTTTTGATAGGGGCTAAGAGACGATTGGAACTTTATGGTATAATCTAGATATAATAAATAATGTTCAAATATGAAAAAGAAAGATCCAAAAAAAAATAGTATAAGTAACATTGTGGTTATAATAATCATTCTGATTTTTGTAATTTTTATTTTAGGTCATTCATTAGGATCCCTTTTATACAACTATAGTTTTTTAAGAGATACTATAAATAAATTTTGTTATTGGACAGGAGGAGAACAGCATGAACATTCAAGTGAGTATGATTGTGCTTGGCCTGCAAAGGATGCGGATAAGAGTTGTACTTATAATGATGAATGTAATACTGGTATTTGTGAATATCCAATAAAATATGATTCTGAAATATATGGTAAAATTGATTTTGGGAAATATATTACTGTGCCTGATAATTACGGTAAATGTACAAAATGGAAAGGGTTAAAAGGAAATTGGTGTGATAGAGAAAGAGGGCAGGATGTATCTTGTGGTTTAACTACCAGTTAAATAGTTCCGACATAGTTTAATAGCCACCGCTGGTATTAGAAAATCGTCATTACGGCGATTTTTTGTTAGGCCTCGTTATTTGATTGAATGTATGATAATTTAAAGTTATCATTTGATGGGAAAACTACAGAATTAATTTCATTAAAGATCCCTTTATGGATAAAGAAATAGAAAAGTTAAAACAACAATTAGATTCTAAAATTAACAATCTTGAAATATTTAAATTATCAACCGAGGATGCTATAGTTTTTCTTTTGAAAGTTTTTGAGGATAAATGTAGGTTTAATAGTTTTAAAGGGGGACGTTCAGAAGAAACAGAGTTTATTGCAAGGGAAGGTGTAGATGGTTTAAATGTGTTATTGCCCAAGGTTTTAGATAAATGCAAATCATCAGGGAAGATTGATTTAAGGAATCATGATGAAAAATATCAAACTACTTTCGATGCGATAGAATTTGCAACCCATTACTACTCAATATACACAAGTGGAATTAACTTGTGTGATGAAGATGTTTATCAATTAAATATACAAGGCAATGATGTGAAATTTAAACAAACTGTTGAAGATTTTTTATTTGACACTAATTCCCAAATAATTAGCATACATAACAAGAGAAAGGAAGTTGATCGAATCAAAAAAGATGTTATTGACGAAGAAGTGGAAAAAAGAGCACGGATAATTAATAATTTAATATCTAAAATCAAAAAGACATCTGACACAGAATTTGAATATGAAATTTCATCAGCAACAGTAGAATATTTCAAAGGAGTAATCAAAAACGTTTATAAACATAAATGGCAATTTGATACCAGCATAAATTTAGGGCCATATACAATTAATGATGCAAGTAAGATCTGGGATTCTTTAGTGTTAATATCAATTATTCATCATTTTGCCTGTTATTATAGCGGAACAACAGGAGTTGGACTTGACTGTTTGCCATTGGTTTATGAAAAAAATATTCTTATAAAAAAAATTAAAAAATATTCAAAATTATCAAATAAAGTGGTAAAAAATGTTTTAAATGATTTAATTTATACTACTAAATACAAAGAGATTTTTTTTCAACCATTAATTTTAATTCCTAGGACAAGGATGGTTTTAATTACACCACACCTATTTATATCTTCAAGTCAAGAAAGGAATTTTATGAAATTGTGGGCTAAAAAATATGTTAGTATTTACGACTCACAAATTTCAAAAGTTAAGGAAGGTATTGAAAAAAATATTTCAAAAATCTTTAGAGACATCAACACAAACAAAGAATTGTTAGTCGTTAGTTCCAAGAAAATAAAAGAAGAAGGGAGAGATATTACCGATATTGATGTTGCTGTAATTAATAAAAAGACAAATGAATTAATGTTAATCGAAGTTAAATGGTTTCTATACCCAGATAGTCCGTTTGAGGTTAAAGGTGCTGATAGAAAATTAAATAAAGGGATTTCCCAGTTAAAACTTATTGAGGAGTATCTATCAAAAGACAGTAACAATATTAATATTATTTTTGATGATAAAAATTTAAAGATAAATAAAATTTATAAGATAGTCTTGAGTATGAATACAACTGGTTCGTATTGGATAGAAGATAAAAAAAATAAAATTTTTAATTATGATACTTTTATTAAAATATTAAATAAAACTGACAGGATGAATATTAAGAAATTTTACAAGAAATTAGCTAAGACTCATAAATTTAGACCATTTGTTGATTTTTTACCAGCTTTAAATATTTATGAATTTTCAAGCTATAAATTATTTTTACCAGGGGTCATTATTTTAAATGAATGCTGGTATATGAAAAATTTTTTAAGGTTCTGTAAATATTTATTAATTAATAAATTCTATTTCGGATGTTCTGTGTTTTGGAAAAAACAAAAAAATATAGTTAAAAAATAGTTCCGACATAGTCAACCTGCCTGACGGCCAGCAGGCTAAACCACTCAAAAAAAGGATAGCTAATTTTAGCTATCCTTTTTTAATAGGGTTAACGAGACGGTTGGAATTTTATAAATTGCTTGATAAAAATTTGCTCAATTCTAATCCTAGTGTATTTTGCCATAATTTATCCCTTTCTTCTTCCGACATTTCTGAAGGATATTTACCAGAAACAGGGTCAATCCATAAAGATGCTAAAGGATAACCAGGAATAATTTTATCACTTGCTTTACTTATAAATATTCTTTGAGATTTTATAGTTGTTTCTGTTAATTGCCCTTTAGGTGAAGCTATGCAAACTGCAAATAAAAAATATCCTTTTATCTTACCACCTAATTCCTGAATTATACTTATATAATAATCCTTTACTTCTTCATCAGTTGGTCTATCCGTTCTTCCTTGTATTCTTCTAACTTGAAGACCAGGTTGTCGTTTTTCATCAAGCCCTTCAAAATATAAAGCATTATCAACTGATAAAACGTCCTTTTTAATAAATTTTGCATATGTTAACGCTTTTTTTCTGGCATTTTCTTCAGCAGTTTTCCCGTCTTCTATTATCTCGGGAAGATTTTTATCATCAATTCCTTTTATATTTAAATCTAAATGTGTCAAAGCACCTTTGATTTGTTGTATTTTTGCTTGATTTGTTGTGCCAATTATCAATTCTTTCATATTGTTAAGTTAAATTATATTTAATTATTGTTATCATATCATAGTTCCAGCGTAACTAACTAGTCCATGCCCCAAAATCGTCATTATGGCGATTTTTTGTATTAAAAAGGGACGCGATCGTTGATCGCGTCCCTACTATTGTTAAAACGTTATTCCCTGACCTGTAGAATCCCAGTGAATCAAAAAAGGCGTAAGGTAGGAGTTTTTAAACCCAAAGCCCATTATATCGGTCTGAAGATTTGCTCCAGACGGTGCTGCAGAAATATCACAAACAAAAGCGAAAAGATGAGGAGAATTGGGATATATATACAAATACCGATCAAGTGTATCTTCCTGAACAAGGAATTGAAAATTGGAACAGCCAGTACAAGTATCATTTACAGGAAGGCTTACATCATTCCAACCAGCTAAGGTATAAATTTGAATTTTGCAGGTATCAATAGTCACTGTAGCATTAGGATTTTGTATCCCAAAGCTTAATCCTTGTAAATAAAGCATTTCATGCCAGTTGTGTGATATCTCAAACCAGAGTAAATGAGTTTCAGAAGAAACAGTCCCTACGGTTGGTGAATCATTCCTGTAGTCAATAATCCATTCTACTGTATATGAATCAAGTAATTCAACATTTACAGCTGTTGAGGCATTTGGCGGAAGATCAAAATTTGCATACGAGGTGAATCTTTCTCCAATGATTCTTACTGAATAGCTGCCTGGATCCAGTTCATAAGAAAAAACTTCTTGATCTTGATGAATTGTGATCGGTTCATCAACTACTAATAATCCCAAAAGTTCTTTCTCCCAAATTTGGATATCCCCACTATCACCATTAAACTGATTCGGCGAGACAATTATAAAAACTTCAGAAGCCGTCTCTTCATTTTGGTCCGGACAGCATTCAATTGCACAATCGCCTGATTTACAATCAGGGCAGTCAATGTTACAACCTGTAAAAAAAATTGCAAAAATTCCAATCGTCAGTAAAATTACCAGTTTTTTCATACTTTTTCTCCCTGAGAAAACTTAATCAGTAAAAATTGATTAAGGTGATTTAATGAAAAGAAGTTTTTACTTCTTACAATATAATTTATTGGAAAAACTTTTGAATTTTTAAATGAATTTAAAAGATCAAAGTTATCCTGCATAATAACAAAAATAAGATTAATTGTCAAGAATACGGAACAGAATGTTAGAGTTAAATGATAATGTCACCCCATGAGTTAAATAGAAATGTCATGGTAATTGTGATAACTTAGATGATTAATTAATTATCTAAGAATTATGAAACTAATAACACTAACACAAAAAGATAT
>JAUVKC010000043.1 GCA_030592165.1 Candidatus Buchananbacteria bacterium
ATAATAAATACCCTGAGATTTACGTTTAGATTTTTGCTTTTGCTTAATAGTATCTTCTTTTCTTGCATTTGAACGAAGTAATTCACCTAAATAATTTTCATAAACTTCACCGATAATATGAACACTTAGTTTACTAAAATCAATCTCATCAAGTTCTTTAATAATTTTAATAATTATCTCGTCACTAATTTTTAGTTCGTCAGCATCATTTGGAGCAAAAAGTTCAGTATTGAATTTCTCATCCATTGAACGAAACACATTTTTCAACTCATCGTATTTAAACTGCTTTGATTCTAGTACAGAGCTTAAATAATTTTGACTAGTAATTTTTTTATCATGACAAAGATCAATAAAAATCATACGATCAATTATTTTTTGCGCCATCAAATCAATTTTATCTGTTTCAAAATTAGAGTAATTCTTGGTAAGGTACTTTTTTAGACTAGCACGCCAATCTTTTATTTTATTAAAGAAATCTTTTTTAATCTTGTCCTGTTCTAAATCTAATTGTTCAGGATAATAAATAGGATCAGAATCAATTATTCCATTTTTTCTGCTTAATTCTGATTTTGATAATTGTATTAAATAATTCAAGCCTTCTTCTGATAATAGATCAATATAATATTTTTTATCCGCTTTATCCCAAAGTAAATCGTGGAAAGCATATTTCCTTTCTTTATATAATCGTCCATGATGAACGCTGTATAAACGCCATTCCACAAAATTAGTTAAAATACCCCATGACAATCCTTCTCCATGACAATAATTAAATAATTGCTGTGTGAATTTTTTATCACCATAAGAACCATCCAATTTATCTTTACTAGAAGCTTCTTTAGATTCAATTACCAAAAGTTTAGCTCCAGTATCTGATTTTATTACAACATCAGGCTTTTTACCTGTTTTGACTTCCTGACCAGTATTAATAATCCAGTTAGAACTATTCCAGCCTAATATCTTTAAAAGCTCAACTGTAAAACTAGTCTGAATATGTTCTTCAGACTTTGACCAACCATCCTCAGTTTTAAATTTATTAACCAATTCTTGCAGTTTCTTTTTCAATTTAGTTTGTTCTAATTCAACATGAGGAGTATTTAAGATGATTTTCTTTTTATTCATAAATATGTGATTTTAACTATTAAATTACCTTTATTTTACCCTTATTATCGCTTAGAGTCAATTTGAATAAAAACCAAAAAAGACCCACTCGGGTCTTCCTCGATAAAAAAGTCTTGTGGCTGGGGAGGCAGGATTCGAACCCGCGCATACTAGGACCAAAACCTAGGGCCTTACCACTTGGCGACTCCCCAATAAAATAAAACTTGCTGTGCCCACCATAGTTCGTAGTGAAACGAAGAACGACGGCGGGGCGATTCCCCAAAATAAGAAATGAGAAATGGGTATAGAAAAACATAACTACAAAAAGTAGTTAAGGATATTGTAGCGTTAAAAAATGATAAAGTCAATACAGCTAATGTATTTTTATAAAAATAATACAAAAAATAAAATGCACTTTTAACAGCGCATTTTGTTTTTACCAAATTATTATTCATCATCAACATCATGTTGGTATGGTTGAATCGGGATTTTAAAAAAGACATTTAAAAATATGTCATTGAAAATTAAAACTGAGAAAAGTACTACCAAACTAGAAAAAACTGGGATTATCAATGTCCATCCCCATAATATACTAATCTGATCCCAGTTACTGACCCATGAGCAAATCAAAGTTATAAAACAAGACAGCATACAGGTTGATCTGTAATGATAAGTTAATTGTTTATCTTTAAAAAGAACAAAGTGAGAAACAGCAATAGCGCCACCTATCAGTAGTGTTCCCCAAAGTAATTCTTGGGCAAAATCAGCTCTGGCTAATTCAGCCGTAAAAGGATCTTTTAATGCTTTGTATCTCAAAGCTGAACCTACCCAGCCATTGGTTACAAAGCTACCAAAAATACCTGAAGCGAAAATAATTATAAATGTCAAAGTTTCATCTTGACTTTTTTATTAATTAATTATAAAATAATTTAACTTGTTCATTAAATAAAAAGGGAGGTGATTTTAAATGTCTGACAAGTATGACTTGAATCAAGGTTGGGCTAGTAATGATACTGCTAAAAGCCGGCGTTTGTACCTGATTGGTTTAGTTAATCATTTTTCACAAGGTAAAATAGTTAAATCTAAACTTAAACCAGCTGGATTTGATGATGAGCGGTCGGATCTTTTTTGGCCTTATCATTTTGATGATGACAGAATCAAGTTAATAAAAAAGTTTCATGCTGAAGTTCATGATAAAATCAGAAAACTGCCTGATAATATTGTTTTTAAATCAAATAGATGGCAAATGCTGGAAAAATACATAAACCAGTTGAGCCGTGAATTTAAAATTCATTTACAGCCACAAGAGGATAAGATTCCTTTAGTCGTAGCTCGATTAACTGAATTGCTTAGTTCTGATCAGTTTTTCCTGGATAATATTCTTGGTTTTAAACTCCCAGCACTGTTTCCAGCTAAATATTTATCAGAAAACCGGGCAGCTATTGTGGTTTACTTGGATTATAAAGAAAACAGAAAACAGGCTCGTTCGATTTGTCAGCAAGCTTTAGCCAAATTAAAAACTGGTTTGGCTGATTGCGAAAAGGACGCTGAGAGCCGGTTACCTGTTTATAATTTTCCAGTGACTGATTTGATTTCTTTTATTCAGGTAGGCACTGATCTTAAATTTTACTTGGAAAATATTCTTGGTCAGCACCGGTTTGATATTCTTTTCCCTAGAGAATATTATCAGGCACTACTAATGGATGAAGATCCTACCTTTTATGTGCCAGACACGAATCGCACAAAACTAATCTTACCGATTCCACCAAAATATCAGTTACCTGATATTACTAAGTTTCCGTTGATGGCACTAAAATTTGATGGGCTGATTGAAAACAGTCCGCAGACTGAAAGTTGCTGCCCGCGTTGCGGTAAAAGTCATAGTTTTAGTTGCGAACCAGCTTTCTGGACTTTTGATTGCGATAATTGTCAGAAATATATAGCAATTTGCCAGACTGTACCGACTACAGATGGGCCAATTCAGGTTTTTGTTTGTCCTGGCTGTAAAAGTGCTTATCGTATTTATCGAAACGATGAAGAACGGTTTGCCATGCCACATTTTGATTAAGTCCTGAACCGTAAGGTTCAGGACTTTTTTATTTTGTTAACATTTTTAAACTGTTATGTTACATTCTCACAAAAAAATCTATTTAGTTGAGTCCATTGTTTTAAGATCTTTTTGTTCAATCACCTGTTTACTGAGTAAATTTATTAGCATAGGGCCAACAAATGTTGTAATTAGACTCAAAGCTACCATAGCTGTAACAAGATTATCATCAAGCAAACCTAATTCAAAACCTATAAAAACAACCGCTAAAGTAGTTGAAAGCTGAGGAGTTGTAGCTACACCCATTAATAACCCTTCCCTGTTATTAAAACCAACCATTCTGCCAGCCAACCAGCCACTAATTATTTTAGCCAAAAACGAACCAAGCACAATAGAAATAGTCAGATAAACTGCAGGTCCAAGATGATATAGTAAAGTAATATCAGCTTCTGCCCCGACAATAATAAAAAATATCGGTATAAAAAGACCATAGCTAATTGCGTGGATCTTACTAAATAATTCTTTACTTTTAATTGATTCTGATAAAACTAAACCTGTAAAAAATCCAGCAATAATAGGATGTAAGCCTAATAGCTCAAAAATAACAACCACGCCAATCAATAAAGTTAAAATCAAACGAACTTCAAAATCAAAAAGCCCATTTTTCTTTTTCCTGATAAAATTAAAAAAAGTCCTTAATTTAGGGATGGCAGTTCTTAAAATTATTAAAACAATGACTAAGAGTAAATAAAATAATGGTAAAGGAATATTAGTGACTGGTTTAACACTTTGTAAAACAATCGACAATAAAACCAAACTAACTATATCCTGAATTATTGTAGCTGAAACAATTTCCTTCCCTAACCGCCGACCAAGAAGATGTGCACCTTCAATTGACGGGATAATTACTGCAACAGATGAAGAGATGAAAATAATACCTAAAAGCATTGGTACAGTACCATGATAACCAAATAAAACAGCTATCCCAACACCGACTATAAAAGGCACAAATCCGTTCAAAACTGATATTATGGAAATGTTTTTTTTATCATTAGCAAAATTTGATAATTTTATTTCCAGACCGGCAATAAACATAAGAAAAATCAAACCGATCTGACCAAGAAAATCAATGGGTTCAGTTACTTCTAGAATACCTAAAAAATGAGGGCCAATTATTATTCCCCCAGCTATTAAAGCTATGACAAATGGTAAGTGTAAACGGTTAAATATAGCAGAAAAAAACACACTGACCAAAAGTATGATAAAAAAAGTTAAAAATTCAAACATAAATTCCCCTTATTTACATTATATCATATTTTAAAATTTTATTACCAAAACAAAAAACCCCGCACTATAATAGTGCGGGGTTTTGAATTTACAGGTTTTTTATTACTTGTGCGAATTTGATCAATGCTTTATCCAGCTGTTCTTCAGTCACGTTTAACGGAGGCAAAAAACGAACAACTTGAGGTCCGGCAGTACCGATCAGGACACCTTTTTCATACATTTGTTTTACTACATCACCCGCAGAGAAACCATCGAAAAGCTCAACACCGATCATCATACCTTTCCCACGAACTTCTTTGATTTTGTCATTGTGTCTCTGCTTTAAAGAATGCAAATAAAGTTTTATGTAATCATCTAGACTATTCATCGAAGAAAGAAGATCTTCTTTCTCAATTACCTTCAAAACAGCCAAAGCTGCTGCACAGACAACCGGATTACCACCAAAAGTGGCTGCATGAGAACCAGGGACAAGATAATCGCCAATACCACAAGTTGCTATCATTGCTCCGATAGGCAATCCACCGCCCAGAGCTTTAGCCAGCGTAATAATATCAGGTTTAGCGAACCCAAGACTGTCAAAAGAGAAAAAATCACCTGTCCTGCCTACTCCTGTCTGAACTTCATCACAAATCCCGAGAAATTGATATTCTTCTGACAAATTAACTATTTCTTCACTAAAATCCGAGTGCATAACATTGACACCGCCTTCAGCCTGGATAGTTTCATAAATTACTGCACAAACATCATGATCAATTACCTTGCGAAGATCTTTAATGTTATTAAATTCAACCAGTTCAACAAATGTTTCTCCTGGAGTGAATTTTTTTTGCATTTTGTCCTGACCAGTCATTGTAATTGATAACAATGTCCTGCCATGAAAACCACCCTTTAAAGCAACAATCTTGTTTTTTTGCGGACCATGAACCTCATAAGCCCACAGTCTGGCAAGTTTACCAGCAGCTTCATTGGCTTCTGTTCCACTGTTACAGAAAAAAACATTAGCATTTACATCTCCTGTTAATTCTACTAATTTTTGAGCCAATTCTGCCATCGGTGATGTCCCATAAAGATTGGAAACATGCATAAGTTTTTTGCTTTGTTTGGCAATAGCAGCCACCACATCTGGGTGACAATGACCCAGACTGTTAACACCAAGTCCACAAAGTAGATCAAGGCATCTTTTCCTTTTTCCTTGAGCATCCCTTGTCCAAACATAGGCACCTTTACCAGAAATTATTTCTAGTAACATTTCCCCATAGTTGGGCATTAATGACCCATTTGCTAGTTGTAATGTGCTATTCACGATTACCTCCTTTTTAATTTTGTATTATAATAACTTAACAAACAAAGTCAATTATGTCAATACCCATAAATATTAAAAAAAACCTCACTATTATAGTGAGGGGTTTATTTTTTATCTCAGTTCAACTAACTCCATTTCCTTTTTTTATTAATTTCTTCCTTAAATCTGAAAGAATCTTCAATATCAACATTACATCTGTTTGCAATAGAACATAAAAATATAAAAACATCAGTAATTTCATCACCTATCTCACCAAGTTTAGAATTAGAATCAATTTTCAATTTATCATGTGACTTTCTTATAGATTTAAATAGTTCTCCGACCTCCTCTCCAAGCATTAAGCATTTATGAATCACATCCTCTTCTGTAAACCCCCTTTCTATTTCTAATTCTTTCACATAATTCTGAAAATCTTTTAAGGTGGGGTCATTTTTTAATTCTGGCATAATATTTAATTACTTATTAATATTTTAAAATTATCTCCAAAGTATTAAGTATTTTAAAAGAGGTGTTCTAAAACACCTCTTTATAATAACATATAAAAAATATTTAAGCGACGAGGATACTTTTGCCTAAATATTTTTTAAAATGATTTTCCTTAAATGGGTTCCTTGCCCAAATATTACTAATACTTTCATCAATAAGATTTCCTAAAAGTAAAACTTTATCTTCTTTATCGTATACAGGCCACGCATACGTATCACCATCTGGAAAGACTAGCAAAGAATAACCCTCAACGTCCTTATTCCAGGTTGTAAGGGTAATTTTTACATTCCAACCAAATCTTTTTTTTAATTCTTTAACTTCGGAGAAAAGAATACGTGCATCCTCAGTAGTAATAAACTCACTTTCAGGTAAATCGAGAGCATTACCTTTCGGTACAGGCAATATCAATTTTATTTTTTTTGCTCCTACAACGTCAGCGATTTGACACACATAAGGTACTGCAGTAACAGTACTCCCCAAAACGACACAAGACAATGAAAGAGAAATTTCTTTATTCTTAAAAGCAAAAATACCTTTCATTATTTTGTCATAATCACCTCGAATTTCTGAAGTGATACTTCTGGGATCATCAATGCCAACATTCACAAAACTAATTTTCTTTTTTAATTCATTCAAAATAGTTTCATTAAGAAGAACTCCGTTTGTAGGTAGTCCAACAATAAATCCAGGCGAAAAAAGATTTAATATCTCCACAAAATCACTACGTAACAAGGGCTCACCACCTGACAAGTATACCCTTGGAACACCTCTCAAATTATTCCTCATTTTTTCCATATCTCTCAATGTTGGGTCCTTCATTTTTTTAGTTTCACTACAGAAAATACAAGAAAAATCACAACGCCTTGTAATTTGCAAAATTACTGACAAAGGCAAATCATTGATTATATTTCCATTAATATCATCTTCAAACCTACATGAATCATCATTAAACCTAATACCACTCGGCTGTTTCCTCATTTTCTCATCTCCTTTTTGTATTATATTTTTAAAGAATATATTAATTTATCATAAATAAACTTTTTTGTCAATAAAAAACCGCACTATAATAGTGCGGAGTTTAATTTTTAGAACAATCAAGTGACAAAGATTCCTTTACTGCTGGTCTTTGAGAAATTGGAGAAATCGCAATTGATAACTGCATTTTTCCCCAGTCAGTAAAAAAATTAACTTTAATGCCAAAATCAGTATCTGCTATGAGCTTAACTGTACCAACTCGATGGCTATGACCACAACTTTTTTTTGTGCCAAAAAAAACTTTTTTAACTCCATCAGTTGATCTGATCCGCTCAATATATTTCCTATCTTTGTTACTTAACGAAGTATGTTTACCATTACTTCTACCTTTATTATTCTTTTTAGGCATATTAACCTCCTTTCAAGTTAATAATTTAGATTATCAAAATTTTACTTATTTGTCAATCCCTTTAAACAAAGGTGTTTTTAAGGTTTTACTAATAGAACGGACAAAAACTAATTCTATTAGAAGGTAATAAAAAAACGCACCATAATAGTACGGATTTTTTAATTTTAATTTAGACGTTCAAATATTTATTAACTGCCCAAAAACTACTAAGTAAATTTATTAAAATCGCCCCTATAAATTCAAGTCCAAATATTAATAAAAAGTTATGGTTAAAATAAGTAATTAAATTAAAATCATTTTCCAAAATAAGACTAATATAGGGCTGAATCAAACCAAGCAAAGGATAGATCAAAACTATAGTAGCAATAACTGATAATAAGGCAAACAAGATTCCCTGAATTAAAAACGGTGCTCTGACAAACCAATTAGTTGCCCCAACAAGTTTCATTGCCATAATTTCTTCACGATGAGTATAAATTGCCATCTTGATAGCATTAGAAACAATCAAAAGTGAAATTAAAGTAAAAACCAAAGCCACCACAATAACACCGACATTGACCTTAGTTGTAATATTAGTAATTCTGGCAATTACCAACCGATGATCATCAAAATCCTTACTTTCAATCAAATTATCATATTGAGGATCTTCAAG
>JAUVKC010000068.1 GCA_030592165.1 Candidatus Buchananbacteria bacterium
CCCCACGCTTTCGTGCATCAGCGTCAGAAATGTTCTAGCAAGCTGCCTTCGCATTTGGTGTTCCTGCTGATATCAACGGATTTTACCCCTTCACCAGCAATTCCGCTTGCCTCTCCCATTCTCTAGTTTAATAGTTTTAATGGCTGTCTCAGGGTTGAGCCCTGAGCTTTAACCACTAACTTAAAAAACCGCCTGCGCACGCTTTACGCCCAATAAATCCGGATAACGCTTGGGGCACTCGTATTACCGCTGCTGCTGGCACGAGTTTAGCAGCCCCTTATTCACTAGGTACCGTCATTTGTTCGTCCCTAGTAAAAGATCTTTACACTCCGAAGAGCGTCATCAATCACGCGACGTCGCTCCGTCACCCTTGCGGGCATTGCGGAAGATTCTTGACTGCAGCCTCCCGTAGGAGTCTGGGCAGTGTCTCAGTCCCAGTGAGGCGGGTCATGCTCTCACACCCGCTATCCGTCATAGCCTTGGTAGGCTTTTACCCTACCAACAAGCTGATAGACCATAGGCCCCTCTCGAAGCGCCGGAGCTTTAAATAGGAATGACTTATGTCCCCCCATTATTATCGTGTATTAGCCAACCTTTCGGCTGGTTGTCCACGTCTTCGAGGTAGGTTACCAATGTGTTACTCACCCGTTTGCCACTATCCAAAAAAACCGAAGTTAAAAAGGATCGTACGACTTGCATGCCTTAGACACGTCGCTAGCGTTCATCCTGAGCCAGGATCAAACTCTCAATTAATGTGATGATAAAGTTCACCACGGACTTATCCGAATAGATAAATTATAGAATTGACGATTCTATCACTTTTTAGTTGTCAAAATTCGTTTTTCATCTTTTTATCTCTTTTTACCTCTTTTTAAAAGAAGAAAAAACAGGGAAACTCCATTGTCTATTAAATTATACTAAAAGTATTTTCAATAGATCGAATTCCTCTGTTTTTTCTCCACCCTTCGACTCGCTACGCTCGCTCAGGGCATGCCCTCACGAATTTACTTGAGTCAAGAATATCTCTGAAAAGTTATAATGTTATAAAATGAAAATTTTAAGATTACTTTTAAGATATTACTATTTTAAATTATCTTGAGAAAAATGTCAAGTCTATTTCATCAACATATTTTCAACAACTAATTTATGAACAAATTTTATCATTTTAGTTACTATAAGTCAAGAGTTATTCTTGATTTTAATTTTGTATTTAATATTTAGAAGTAATTTGTTTTTTTGTACTTGATTATTGGTCATTTAATTTTGCCTTTTTCTTTTCCCTCCACTCTTTTATCTTCCCATGATGACCCGAAAGCAAAATTTCCGGAACTTTCATCCCTTTAAATTTTTCCGGCTTTGTATACTGAGGATATTCAAGTTTATTTTCATTAGAAAAAGATTCATCTTCAGCTGATTCTAAATTACCTAAAACACCAGGCAAAAGACGAGTAACTCCGTCAACTAAAACCATAGCTGGAATTTCACCACCAGTCAAAACATAATCACCGACACGAACCTCTTCATCAATTAAATTCTCAGCTACGCGATTATCCACTCCTTCATAACGACCGCAAATCATAATCAGCTGATCATATTTAGTTAATCTTTTTAAATCTTTTTGCTCTAACTTTTTGCCCTTAGCTGAAAATAAAATTACCCGACTATTTTTTTTGCGCCTAATTGATTTTAAGGCTTTATAAATCGGTTCTATTTTTAAAAGCATACCCGCACCACCTCCATAAGGAGTGTCATCAACTGAATTATGAGCATCATTTTTATCAGCGAACTTACGTAAATCAATAGGTTTAATTTCAATAATCTTCTTATCCTGAGCACGCTTAATCATACTCAAATTAAAATATGAATCAAAAATTTGGGGGAAAATTGTTATGATGTTGAATTTCATATATTTTACAAATTGCCTATGGCCTATGGCTATTTACTATAAACTATTTGCTTATTTATTATTATAACAAAAAAACCACATTTTGTGGTTTTTTTGATTATCTGAGTTGTTGTAAAATTAGATTTTTAAATCATCAATAACATCTGTGTTAACTTCCTCTTCAGCTTCAGTTCGTGGAGCTCTTTGAGGTCGTTCAGAACCTTCTGGTTCACTGATCTTCAAATTAACACGTGCGTTATTTTTAGCACCAACGATTTTCAAAAGAGTTCGTACAGCTCTTGCTGTATTACCTTGTTTACCGATAACGTATCCCATGTCTTCAGGATTAACGTCAAGAGTTAATAAAACACCCATTTCATCAACTGTTCTAACGACTTTAACATCTTCTGGATGACCAACGATGTTTTTAATTAAGAATTCAACGAATTCGATTTCTGGAAATTTCTCTGCCATATGTTTTAACATCCTTAATTCTTTTAATCAGCTAAACTGAATTAAAAGTATTATTTTTTAAATAATTCCTATCAAAAGTTTAATAGGATAATTAAATTATAGCATATTGACAGGTTAAGTCAAGGGGAGAATTGTTATCTTAATAAAAAAACATTTTACATAAAAGCACAAAATCACACCATATTGGTGTGATTAGTGTATGTAAATTTGTGGTTAAATTTTCCTATTTATTTTCTTCTACCTTTTCTTCTTCTTTAGCTTCTTCTGGCTTAACTTCTTCATCTGGTTTTTCTTCTGAAGTATCAACAGCTGGGGAAGTATCTTCTTTTTCATCCTTCTTTACTTCTTCTGGTTTTTTTTCTTCTTTTACTTCTTTGTCAGAGGAGGTGGCTTCTTTTTTTTCTTCTTTCTTTACTTCCTCAGCTTTATCATCTTTCTTTACTTCCTCTGCTTTCTCTTCTTTCTCATCATCCTTTGTTGCTTCCTTAATAGCGTCTTTTTCTTCAGTTTCTTTTTTTGCTTCATCAGCCTTGGCTGCTCTTTTTTTAGAAATTTTTGTAGATGTTCTTTTCTTACCTTCAATCACACCTTTTTCAATTAATAAATTCCAAATAGAATCAGAAGGTTGAGCACCTTTTCCAATCCAATAATTAATCCTGTCAGCTTTTAAGCTGGCTTCTTTTGTTCTTGGATTATAGGTTCCAAGATTTTCTAAATAATCTCCCCATGGATCTTTATGTTTCTCACAAATAATAATCCGATAAAGAGGTTGTTTCTTTTTTCCTTTACGTGAAAATCTTATACTTAACATATAAAAATGTAATTAGTAATTAGTCATTGAGCATTGACGATATTAAAATAGTAGTCTTTTTTTATTATAATGTCAAGTTTATAATTATAATTTTTAACTAAGATAAGCATAAAACATTGACAAAAAGATATTTTTATGATATAATCTAGAATTAAAATGGTAAAATATAGACAGATGATTATTCATCGTTCAAAAACTAAAATTGCCTTATTTGTAGCTATTTTGTTAATAGGTGCTTATTTTGTTATACCAAAAAATACTATTGCTCAGCCTAATGATTATCCAAAATTAGCTAATTACTATGTTGAGTGGCATGTTGATGATAATGAAATTAATCAATTAGCTAAATGGGATATTGTTATTCTGGCACCACAGGCTTTAGAAAACAATCCAAATGTAATCACCAAGTTAAGAACGAAAAATCCTCATATTAAAATATTGGTTTATGTTGTTTCTCAGGAAATAATGCTTGATCAATCATTATTAAATAAAAGTGCTTTTAATCGCAAAATTTATACTACTGTTAAACAAAACAATTGGTGGCTCAAGGGACCTAATGGTGAAAGTGTTACATTCTGGCCTGGAACAAATATGATTAATGCTTCAAGTGTAGCACCAAAAACTGGTGGTCAAAACTGGTCAGATTATCTACCCACCCTTGTTAATGATGAATTTTTAAAAACTAACCAATGGGATGGTGTTTTTTATGATAATATCTGGCAGGATATTTCTTGGTTAAATCAACCGATTGATTTAGACGGTAATGGTTCAATGGATTCAAAAAACCAAATGGATATTAAATGGCAAAGTGGAGTTAGTAAAATACTGGAAAAAACCAGACAACTTGCACCAAATAAAATCGTTGTTGGAAACACTAACTCCAATTTTTATAATAAAAAACTAGATGGCAGAATGCAGGAAAATTTCCCGGCACCCCATGAAGGAAACTGGTCAGGTTCAATGCAAAGATATTTAGATAATGACCTTGGCTATCATCCGACCTATTTTATTATCAATAACAATACAAATAATACTGGCTTAAAAACTGATTATCGTAATTTTCGTTTTGGGTTAACCTCAACCATGCTTGGTGAGGGTTATTATAGTTTTGACTATGGAGATCAGGGTCATGAAGCTTTATGGTGGTATGACGAATATAATTTTTTCATGGGTAAGTCAACAACTGACATAAAAAACTTACTTGATCCAGCTTCGACTCAAATAAAACCTGGTGTTTGGCAAAGAGAATTTCAAAATGGCATAGTTTTAGTCAATTCAACTAACTCTATACAAAAAGTAAGCTTTGATGAAGAATTTGAAAAACTTAAAGGAAATCAGGATCCAAAAACAAACAGTGGCGCAGTAGTTCGTTCTGTTACTTTAAAACCTCAAGACGGGATTATTTTACTTCGACGTGTTGAAAAAATGACTGGCAGTCCATATTTTAATGGATCATTTGTCAGGGTTTTTAATAAATATGGTGATCCAACTCGTAACGGTTTTTTCATATACGAAAAAGAATATCGTGGTGGTAATGTTATTGCCAATCAAGACTTAGATAACAACGGATCAATTGAAACGATTGTTGCTGATAAATCAAAAATCACTATTTATGATGCCAATCGAAATGTCTTGAGAAATATCTATCCTTATGGCCAAAGTTATAATTTAGGAATTAATTTTTCATTAAACGATTTTGAAAATGACGGTTTTTTTGAAATTACAACTGGCACAATGAAAGGCTATTCTCCACTTGTTAAAATATTTGATTATACTGGTAAAGTTTTAAATGACGGGTTTGATGCTTATGCTCATGGTTATAAAGGTGGTGTAAATGTAGCTGTTTGTGATACGAATGGAAATGGTCAAAAAGAGATAGTAACTGGTGCCGGACATATGGGCGGACCGCAAGTAAGAATTTTTGATAAAAATGGTAAGGTTTTATCTGGCGGTTTCTTTGCTTATAATAAAAATTTTCGGGGTGGTGTAAATGTTGGTTGTGGTGATATTGATGGTAATGGAATTGATGAAATTGTAACTGGTGCCGGTTATGGGGGATCTTCTCATGTTCGATATTTTAATTCTAAATTTGAACCATTGAGTCCTGGGTTTTGGGCTTTTGGTAAAGAATCACGTACAGGTGTCAGAATTATTGTTAATGACCTAAATAATGACGGTATCTCAGAAATTTTAGCTGCGTCACCTGATACTTTTACTACTTCATTTAAATAATATCTGATAAACTTAACTATATGACTAAAAAAGACTCAAAAAACAAGCAAGAAATAATTCAAGTGGAGGCGACTCCAATTGAAGAAGTAAAGCAAGCTGCTCCTGAAAGAGTTGATAATATTAATATTGAAAAAATCGGCAGTTTAACTTTGAATGTTTTTTC
>JAUVKC010000017.1 GCA_030592165.1 Candidatus Buchananbacteria bacterium
AAAGTAATGGTACCTTTAATGTTTAAAGGTTATAATCCTGTATTTCTATCACTAACCATTTCATTAATCATTGTCATAATTACCTTTTTACTAATTTCAGGTTGGAATAAAAAAACTTTAATTGCTTTACTGGGCACACTTGGCGGATTGGTTATTGCTATTTGGGTATCATATTTATTTGCCAAACTAAGTTACTTGATCGGCCTTTCAACTGAAGAATCAAGAACACTATTTTACAAACATCCGGAAATAGATTCACAAGGAGTTTTTTTTGCAGGTATTATCATCGGAGCATTAGGTGCTGTGATGGATGTTGCTATGTCAATTGCTAGTCATTTAACAGAATTTAAAGATGTGAATGAAAAAAATAATTTTAATAGTTTATTTAAATCAGGAATCCAGGTAGGTAAAGACATCATGGGCACAATGAGTAATACTTTAATTTTTGCTTATGTTGGTATTTCATTACCATTATTACTTTTGTTCCATGATTTCGGTGGAACTTACAAAAATTTTGTAAATCTTAATTATATAGCAGAAGAAATCGTTCGTTCACTTGGCGGTAGTATCGGCTTGGTAACTGTGGTTCCAATCACTGCAATTATTGGAGCCTTCTTATACAGCAACCATAAAAAATGATATAATTGTATTGAAAACTTAAACACTAATTTATAACCACTAATACTCACTAATTATTAAACTTTCGTAATATTTCGTGAAAAAAATTTTGTGGTTCAATTAACCTATTAAACATGAAGAAAAAAAATAACATTAATGTACCAGCCCATAAAATTCCGACTCATCCTTTAGAACAAAAATCTGATACAAAAAAAATGTCAGATATTTCATGGCGTATTTTTCGTATCATGTCTGAATTTGTTGACGGCTTTCAATTTTTGTCTCAATTCACTAAAGAAGTTACCATATTTGGTTCAGCCAGGCTTAAACCAGATCACAAATGGTACAAAGAAGCTGAAAAACTAGGAGCATTGCTTGTGAAAAATAATTATAAAGTAATAACTGGCGGAGGTCCTGGGATTATGGAAGCGGCCAATAAGGGTGCGTACAGTGTTGATCCAGAAAAATCAATTGGTATTAATATCCAACTTCCCACAGAACAGAGAATAAATCCATATGTCACAAAAAGTATGGGCTTTTATTATTTCTTTACTCGAAAAGTAATGCTAGCAGCTTCAGCTCAAGCATATATATATTTTCCAGGAGGATTTGGTACTTCAGATGAGTTTTTTGAAATGATTACCTTAATACAAACAGGAAAAATAAAAAAACTACCTGTCATTTTAATGGATAAAAAATTCTGGACACCACTTTTAAAGTGGATGAAAACTACCATGGCCAAAGAATATAAAACTATTAATTCAGAAGATATTAAAATGTTTCATGTTTGTGATACATCTGAAGAAGCCATGAAATATGTAAAAAAATCAAAAGAACGTTCAATATTTTGATGATACAAAGGTACATTCAGGGTAGAGAGGAGCCTCTGCTCCGGACATTGCGTTAGTGACGCTCATATCTACACTATTAATTTAAAATAAATTACAACTTTAGTTTCCCTTTGTCATAAAGATTTTTAATCATGAATGACAAGGGGATTTTTTATTTGCATTTTTTTACAAATATCTGTATATTCGTATTATATATGTTTACAAAAATTACAACCAAAGATATTCAAAAAGACGGCTTGGAAACAATAGCTTGTACTGATTTAGGTGCCTATAATAATATCGGCAAGAATTTTCTCAAACAACACGGCATAGACGCAGTAGTTATTATGGAAGATAGACTACCTGACTTTTTTTTGACATATAATGAATATGAACCTCATAAAAATACTACTTTGAACCGACATGGGCCTTTCAAACTATTGTTTAATCAAAATCATTTAAAAGAGCTAATCAATGAATTACATGAGCAAGGAATTAAGGTTTATCTTGGATTTTGGGGACAACTTTTTGATCCACATAAAAAATATTGTTTACCATGGATCGATAAACATACTGAACTTTGGCGTTTACATGCAGAAAATAATAGTAATACTGACCTTGATCCCTTAGTTACCTTGATGCCAGAAAATACTAGTTTTGCTCAAATAGTTTTGAATCAATTCCGAAAATTTAAACGTGACTTTGATATCGATGGCCTATTTTTAGGCGACGGTTTAAACGGCTATAGATTATTTAAAGATCCCAGTCAATATAATGATCAGGAAAAGACTAAACATAAATGGACACGATTTTATAAAACTTTAGCCACAGGACTTCACAAATTAGATTGTAAACTTTTAGCTTATGACTGTATGGGTTTTGAACCTGACACTGCTATCATGCATGGCGCTGATTATCGGAGTCAAGCAGAGGCTGGACTTGATTATTTAATTGTCCAGACATATCCTTGTGCCTGGGGTAAAAAATGGCTTAAAAACTTCAAAGGTTTTGATTTTAGATCATGTACAAAAAATCTGGAAGCCACTAAAACAAAACTAAAAAAAACAAAATGTAAAACTTTTTATACTCTGGAAATGGGGGATAATGTCGAAGGCTGGAAACCAAAAACCAGTCTAACAAAAAAACAACTCAAATATTTCAAAAGTATTAGCGATGGCAAACTTATTGTCTGGGCAAACAATTTATTCTATAAACTTCTAAAATAACCTCAAAGTGCTCAATTGAGCACTTTTTAAATTGACTAATGACAAAATTATCCCTTTTGTCATTCTGAACACCCACTCCAAAATATTAAACCAAATAAGTAAAAACATTATGTGAAGAATCTATAATTTTACTTTTTAGTATATTCTTATCCCCATGAAGACAAAAGGGATTATTATAATCAACCACATATAGAAAAACCTCCAAATGTCCTTTCTTTACATATTATCTTTATTTCTTGACATTTCTCTTAATAAATGATAATTTTAATTATCAATAGAACATTAAAAACACCAATCAAGGAGGTAATAAAAATGGCAATGCCAAATAAAATAAGTTTAATTCGACATGGAATGTCAGAAGGTAATTTGATCCAAAGAGCAGCTAAGAAAGGAGTAAGTATTCATACTCCAGAAGAATTTATGGACAGACATACTTGTGATTGGCGATTAACAAATCAAGGAATAGAACAAGCCCAAATTGCCGGACAATGGATTCGTAAAAATATCGGCGCTCATTTTGATCGCTATTATGTTTCACATTATCTAAGAGCCCTGGAAACAGCAGGACTTTTAAACCTTCCAAATGCCAAATGGTATAAACATCATTATATTGTTGAAAGAAACTGGGGTATTTTGGATAGGAAAAAGCCGGAAGAAAGAGCCGAACGATTTGCCTTAGATTTTGAATCAAAAGAAATCAATTCATTTTACTGGGCTCCGCCCAGAGGCGAATCAATGCTTGATCTTTGTCAGCGTATTGACAGACTTTTAAGCACTCTTTACCGTGAATGCGACAGCCAAGATGTTATTATTGTCTGTCATGGAGAAATCATGTGGGCTTTTCGCATTATTTTGGAAAAAATCACACTTCATGATTACATTCAATTGAATAACTCAAAGCATCCTCATGATCGTATTCATAACTGCCAAATACTGCAATATTCAAGAATCAACCCAGAAACAGAAAAGCAAGAAAAATATTTAAATTGGGTGCGTTCTGTCTGCCCATGGGACGAAAATTTATCAACTAATGATTGGTCAAAAATTGTTCGTCCTTCATTTACTAATGAACAATTACTCTCTTTTGTTGAAAAAGTACCGCGTTTAATCAAAGATTAAATTTGTTACTTTGCCCTGGTAAACATCAGGCACCAAAGAAAATGTGGTTAAAAAATCAACCGCCAAAGCAATATGCTAGGGCGGTTTTTTTTGCTTAAATTATTAAAAATATGTAAAATAACATTATATTATTTAATTCGGGTAGAATGGATCCCCTGCTCCATTCGGGCCAAGAGCAGGGTCTCTTGACTACCCAACTAATTTCTATGGCCAAAACCAAACCAAAAGTCGCTGTTGGTATGAGCGGGGGAGTTGATTCCTCTGTTGCTGCAGCTTTGCTCAAAAAGAAAGGCTATGATGTTATTGGTATTTTTATGCATTTCTGGTCTGACCCTCATTATTCAGAAAAACAAAATGTTGCTAATAAATGCTGTTCACTTGAATCAAAAGAAGATGCCAGGCGAGTTTGTGAGACTTTGGATATCCCACTTTATACCATGAACCTTAATCAGGATTTCAAACAATATATAGTAGACGATTTTCTAAACCAATACAAGAAAGGTTTAACGCCAAACCCTTGCGTCTTATGCAACCAGTTTATTAAATTTGGTTTATTCTGGGAAAAAGCTAAAGCAATGGGTGCTGATTATATTGCCACTGGACATTACGTTCAGGTGAAAAAGAAAGGTCAAATATTTCATTTATACGAGGGCAAAGATGAAGCTAAAGATCAATCATATTTTTTACATCGTATTAATCAGGAAGTCTTATCACATTCATTATTCCCGGTTGGTAAATATAAAAAAACAAAAGTCAGGAAACTGGCAAAAAAGTTTAATTTACCGGTTTTTCAAAAACGTGATTCGCAGGAAATCTGTTTTGTACCAGAAAAAGAACATTATGGATTTCTTTCACGCCATCTAAAATTAAAAAGCGGGGATATTGTTTCAACTGAAGGTAAAAAAATCGGAGAACATAACGGACTACCTCTTTATACTATTGGTCAAAGAAAAGGCATAGAACTTCATGGCGGTCCCTGGTATGTTGTTGAATTAGATGCAAAAAATAATCAAATCATTGCGACTAATAATCCACAACATAAAAAGCTATTTTCTGATATAATGTATGTGAAAGATATGAACTGGTTAAATACTGAACCAAAACTACCATTAAAAGCAGAAGTGCGAATACGTTATATGCACAAAAATCAAATGGCAGAAATTAGTAAAGTAAAAAATAATTATAAAATACAATTTGCTCAAAAACAAAGAGCAATCACTCCGGGCCAGTCAGCCGTTATATATATAAAAGGGGAAGTACTTGGCGGGGGAATCATCCAAAAACAAAAATGACAACAAAAATCACTAAAAAACAAAAACTAACCAATCTTTTTTTGGCTGGTTTTATTTTGGCTGTTTCCATGGCTCAAATGGCTTATATTCAGTCAACTTTTTTAAATAAATTTTTTAGCCTTGAGACTTTAAGTATAATTTTTATCTGTACCTATGTAATTTCATTTATTGCCATGAATCAATATCCAAAACTGATTTGCAGATTCAATAACCTCAGAACAGCCATTGCACTTTTCATTTTACAAATTTCGTCACTATTAATATTTATTTACCTACCTTACAAAATCCTAATTCCACTGGCTTTTATTTTATATACAATCAGTGTTAATTTGATTTTTATTAATTTTGATATTTTTTTAGAAGCTCAAACTTCGAACAAAAAAACAGGCAGGATAAGAGGAGCCTATTACACCCTATATAATTTAGGTTGGGTTGTGTCTCCGTTTATTTCAGGGACTATTTTAAGTAAATACGGGTTTAACACTGTATTTATGACAGTAATTTTTCTTTTATTACCATTAATGCTTATACTCTTAACAACATTTAAAAAATATTCCAACCATTACTCACATACTCATATAAATTTTTCAGATACTATTAATAAACTCCGACAAAGAAAAAATATCGCTCAAATATTTATGATTGCCTTACTATTGCAATTTTTCTATGCAACAATGACTCTTTTTCTGCCAGTATATTTAAATAGAACTATTGGTTTGAGTTGGGAACAATTAGGTATTATATTTACTATCATGTTATTACCATTTGTTTTACTGGAATTTCCCGCAGGTTATTTAGCTGATAAATATTGGGGTGAAAAAGAAATATTAACTGCAGGGATAATAATCACATCTCTTTCATTAATTGCGATTTCTTTTGTAAACAGCACTTCCATGGTTGTTTGGGCAATCGTTTTATTTACCAGTCGAGTTGGCGCAAGTTTAATTGAAATAATGAGAGATACATACTTTTTCAAGAAAGTTGAAGTCCAAGACATAGGCGTAATTAATGCTTTTCGTTCAACTATGCCTTTAGGTTATTTATTATTATCTATCATCGCTGGTATAATTCTGACATTTTTACCAATCGGAGCGATGTTTACGGTGCTAGGCTTAATAATGATGACTGGGCTTTATTTCTCTTTAACAATCAAAGATACTTTATAAAAATCGTGATTAAACTCGCGATTTTTTATTGACTACTCTTGAATCAATTTTAAGAGCTTTTTATTGACAATATTTCATGTATTTGCTATGATTAAAAATCAAAAAGGAGGGTTACATATGAAAACCAAAACTGTATTTGTGACTATTGTGCTTTTATTAATTGCCACTTCAACTACGCAAGGAAAATCACTCAAAGACTGGACAGCAAAAACTGTCTGGCAAGAATCCAATGGCTGGACATATGCTGTTGGCAAAGCTTATTACAATCAAACTTCAACTGCGGAATTTTTAAATAGTCAAAATCAAGCAACGATTATGGCTATAAATCTTATTAAGCAACATTCAAATCTAACTGAAATTAAAGGCTTTCAAATCATTGACTTTGAATACTCTTCAAACCAATATTATGTATTGGCAGCAATACCCAATGATAAAAATCAAATCAAAAAAATAAACAAAAAAAAAGCCCTACCTTGGGAATGGGATGGGGCTACTATGTTCAAAGAACCATAATCTGAATTTTTTACAAACCACAAAAAAACCTCTGGACTAAGTCTAGAGGTTTTTTCTTTCCTGATTCACTATGAATCAGGGACTTTTTAATTACATAAAAAAAACCGTTCAAGTTGTTTAACTCGAACGGTTTTGTTGTTTAATAAACTATTTCTCAGATATTTTGAGCTCGCCTATCCTTCTTTGGATTTCGATAGTCTCATGATCCGCCAAGACTGCAAATTTTCCTGTTTTCTTGACAAGTCCTTGCAAGTCATCGGCTCGCTGCATGGCCTTCTTCAGGATACCATCTTTAGCTGGATCAAACTGAGCAATACCAACGGACATTTCAAATCCATCGATTTGTTTTCCATCATGAAAAAATTGCCAACCAGCTGCCTTTATATGCAACCCATCTTCATGATTCATGCCTTTAAAACGTCTGAGGATGTCCTGACTACTGACATCCAAACAGATAATGACCCACTCATCGCCTTTACCCCAACGAGCAATGTAGTCTGTCTTTTTAAAACATCGACGTAACTGATGGAACATATGTCCCATTGCTAAGTCAGCAAAAACGTGACCGTTTTCATCATTGACTTTTTTGTAACCATCAACATCCAGAAAAACAAAGGTCAAATTACCAAGTCGCTCTTCCATTCGTAGCTGTTCCAAATCATTCATTTTGCGCTTAAACCAGCGAGCGTTCCAGGCACCTGTTTTTTCATCTTCTAAGCTCAGATGATCAATAAAGCCCTTTTGGGCAAACATCCAGGCAAGATACTTGCCAAGAACATTGATCACAGCCCAATGCTCAGGCTGAAATTCACTTGGGTCTGTCTCTGTATTGCTGATGGCCAAAACTGCAAAAATTCTCCCAGGTTTATTATTGTGGGTTTTCTCTCTCAACCCAAGGAAAAAATCCCAAAAAGGTACATCTGGCGATTCCAGCATTGTCATTCCATTTGAAGAAACAGGGAAGGTAAAGTCCTTGCCAACATCGACAATTACTGATCGAGGAACATTGTGCGTTGCCATCAGTGTAAACTCATCGTATTTGGCTGCCGACATTTGTTCATTGACAAACAAAGCCAATCCTTCGTGTTTTAATTCACGTCTAGCCAAATCTGCCAACATAATCTCACAGAAATGATCTGTACCTTTAAGCATGGACTCGATAATTTCCTTAACCGGCTCAAGTCCAAAAGGATCTCCATCCATAGGTAATGCCTTTTGGGCAACATCATCAAGCATAATAAAAACTGGTTCATAATTGCTTTTTCCCATTACTTACACCTCCTTTCATAAAGTCTGTTTGATTGTTTTGAAAAAATTTAATGAACAATTCAATATACTAATATAGCATTTTTTTATATATATGTCAAGTAATTTTTAAAAACAAAAAAACTCCCACTTAGGGGAATTTTTTTAAAATTTAAAACAGCTTATTGTAAAATACAACCCAAACCTGCACAATTATCCATTTCAGATATTTCAACTGACTTACTATGAAATATATCCATTGTGCTTTTTTGATACTCATTAACTAAATGAACTAAATGGGGCTTTAATGATTTTTTAACTGAACCATTTATTATTATTTTTTCTGGATTATAATAATAACTTAATTCAACTAATAATTGTATGAAATATTTATTAAATATTTTAACTGATTTTTGTGCATTAATATCATCCTCTTTATTGCTAAAAATTTCCTTTGCTGACTTAACCTGTCCACTAAACTCCGAATAAATATTTTCTATTCCTTGACCAGAAACTAAATAGTCAATTTTGATTACCTGATTATCAAGCTCTGGCACGATAACTTCTTTCTGAGCAATCTCTCCGGCATTGCCAGTATATCCATATACTAATTGGTTATTATTGATATAACTTAATTTCAAACCAGTACCAATATTTAAAAGCACAAAACTATGAATACCTACTCCTTTACCAATTTTATTTTCAGCAATAGCCATAGCATTAACATCATTTTCAAGTTTAACGGTAACACCGAATTCTTTTTTAAATTCTTTTTCCAATTCATAATTAACTGATCCACCCAATAAAGTACTATATACAATCACACCATCATTAACAGCTGCCTTAAAACTAATACCAATTTTTTTAACACCTGGCTCTAAATGTTGCTTAATATATTTCTTTAGCTCAACAATAAAATCTAAACTATTAACAGGTAGCTTATTAGTGGGTATTTCAGCACTATTAGTTAATTGAAAATTTTCATCAAATTTACAAAACTTAATTTTTGTTCCACCAACATCAACAGTTAAATATTTATTTTTTTTCATAATAAAATGGCTTATTTTCTTTATCTTCATGGAAATATATAGATAAATATTTTCCAGCATCACGCTTTATATCAATTAAATATTCTAAAGTAAATTTACCATTATCATATACTGGCACGGCATGATATGGCAAACGGTTACTATCCTTATTAATAGGTATAATACCCAAACGATTTAATTTTGGAGCAACTGATAAACTCAAAGAACAGGGGACTAGCTTTTCCAACAAATCAACTTCATCTCTAAGTTTTAATAAGGCAAAATATTTCAAAACAGCCTGATGAGCTTTTTTATCTAGCTCGTCTCTTATTTTTAAGACTTCATCACTTATTTGTTCATTAGACAAATTATCGTTATAAACATCCATTAATAATTCATTGTCATACTTCTTACTAGTCACAATCTTTTTTAATATATCATAAGTATTATTATACTTTGTTAAAAAGTCTTTGTCATTATTTTGATAAAGTTTTTCATGTTCAAAAATCTTTTCTTCATAAATATGGGGGAAATTATCGACATGATCATGGATTATTTTAAAAGAAATTATTTCAATATTTTTAGAAAACCCTAATTTCTCGTTTAATTCTTTAACTGCTAAATAATATTGTTCTGCCTCTGATTCTGAAATCCCAACAAAATCAGCAAAAAGATCTTCTGCCAAAATAGTAATCTTCGCACCTGGTTTATATTCATTACTAATTAATTCAGAAATTGAATTTAATCTTAATAAAAACAACACTTCTCCCATATCAGGTAAAACCCTGTTTGTTTTTAAAGGCACTGGTATTTTGAAAGGCAGTCCTAAAAGAGTAAATTGGATAGGTTCATTTTTAGCAATAAAATAGCTTAATCTTTCTTGCCAATATTTTTTATTAGTTTCAATATGATCTCTAGGACCAAAAAGTATTTCCTCATCTAAAAACAAAGATAAAATCCTTTCAAGCAAATTTTCACCTTTAATTGTTGGTTGGGGTTTTTTTATATCAAAAATCAACTCTTTTAACTGGCTAAGAGAGATTTCCTTTCTTTCTATTAAATTATTTTTTATATCCTTATTACTTAAATCATTAAAAGCAACGTAAGGATATATATAAGAATTTGGTTTCATATACATTAATTAAATCATATAATATTGTAACATAAAAGTTTTAATAAATCAAGGGGTAAAATAACAAAATAAAAAAGGTCATAAAATACTATTATTAAGTACTTATGACCTTTTGATTTTGTTTAAAAGTTTTGCCAGCTCATCAGGTGTTTTTACACTATGAGTAGACAACTTTTGTAATTGAATATTACTACCAACAGCAATTTTCATTTTAACAGGCATTTCAAACATTGAAATATCATTGTCATCATTGCCTATAACAACTACATCTTGATAAGTAATATTTAGCAGGGAGGCAATATCTCTTACTCCACTTGCTTTATTTATACCTTGTGGATGAATATTATATTCACCAGCAGCCATAGCCCAAGAAATTGTATTGGGCAAAATCAATTGCGATTCATTTTTGGCAATTATTGTAATCATTACACAACCCAATGATACAGCCAAATCAATAAAACAATCAATGCGTCTGGTTGTCGAACCTTTGACTGTCTTTAATTTACTGATCATCGTGTCAGCAGCATCATTTAGAGCCAAAAAATTTAACTTTTGACTTTCTAATGGATAAAACACAGCTAAATCAATTTTGTTTTTATTCGCTTGAAGCACATTTTTTACTGAAAAAATTTCATTTACGGACAATTGATTTAACCTAATATTTTCCCCGTTAACTTCAGTGATCCTGCCTCCATCCTCTAAAATCAAAGGCGTATTCGGCTTAAAACCAGCCAAAGCCTGGATTGTTCTTAAATAACCTCTACCAGTAGCAAAAGTTATATAATGACCTAAAACCTGATATTGTTGGAGTACCTGATAAACAGCCTCATTACAAGTCCCATCAATATCCAATATCCACAATTTAGGCTTATTCATTGCAAAACCTCGTAATAGAAGGTATATTCAGGCTCATCAATTGAAAAAGCTTCTTTTGGGTTAATTATTACAGGTGATGCATTGGGAAATTCTTGGGCAATACGTGATTCAGGGACAATAAAAATTTTATAATTTCCCTGATTACCTCTTTTTATCACAGGCATACCATGATTAAAAAAAGTTTTCGAAGTAGGTTTAAAAACCAAACGATTTGGTTTTTCTACTATACAGGCATCAATTGCCCCACGATACCCCCAACGTTCAAATAAATTAATTTTTTTACGCCAGGCAAGCATAGCATTCACCATACTTGAAAATCGTTGAGCCTTTTGCCACATCTGTTCACCCACATAATTTCTGATTTGGTCATAGTCACGTACTCGGTGAGTATAAAGCGCTGTCATTATTTGTTCATCAGTCATCAATGGCAACATCCATAACATGGCAAATGTCTGAGAATCGCTAACTTCTTCTGGTTCAACTTCTAACGGGAAAACTTTCTTTTCCATTGCCTTGATTTCAATCGGAGCTTTTATCGCCTCAAAAAGAATTTTAGCGGCAACCAGATTTTGGCGAACTGTATACTCAGCAATGCCCAAAATATCAAAGAATAATGTTGCTTCATCAACCAGGACAATTTTAATACCAGGAGTATAAATCGTCTTGATCTTTTCGTTAATCATTTTGAAATAGTAAGCCAAATGAAGCCAGGCAAAACTTGGTAAATTTGTACTGTCAAAAAATTTAAGTTTATTCTGAACCCTACCACCCAAGCTTAAACTTACGGTTATTAAGATTGGCTTGTCTTTCTCAATAAAAGCCTCTACCTGAGAAAACAATTTTTTGTATTCCTCTGCAGAAATTTTTACTGACCGCTTGGCATGATGCAATAGAATTTGCATAACTGATTCACTTAAATTATTTCCAGTTTTTGCATTTCCATAATCATACATGCGCATGGCAGTAAGACTCTGGAAAAATTTGATTTCCTTTTCGATTGTTGTGATACAATTCTCTCCAAAACAGGGGAGAATTACTTTGGGTCGATTATTTTCTTTAGCCATTTCTCCTCCTTGTTTTTAATATTAAATTTTCAATGAACTTAACAATTTAATATAACACAAATAAATTAATCTGTCAATATTTTTATGTTTAACGTAACACTCTTAAAAATATAAAAGCTCTGTATAAATACAGAGCTTTTATTAAAAATATTATTCAGGATCCCAGTCAAAATTATAGCCTTCAAATATGTAGACTTCTTGTGAAGTTGCTGCAATCCTGCTTAAATTAATCATGGTTTCAAAAGGAGTTATTGTATCACTAGCAATTTCTGCCTCAAGAATTTGAGTTTCTTCTCGTCCTTCACTGATTGCAGTGACGACTTCTACAATTACACTAAATGGCTTGAGAATCGGATTAATCGTAATAAATTCATTATTAACTTTATAACAACCTTGAATAAGAATACGATCGGCCATTAGTGAATTTATGGTTTTGATGTATGGGCCATATTTCACCCCTTTAATACGAAGCTTACCCAATAACGTACCAATACCATATCTTTGCATAAATAACCAAGACTTGTTTTCTTCACGAATAAAGGATAATTCTTCCTCGTTTAAACTTGCTACGGCTGATTGTGCTAAGGTCGTTAAAATTAACTGAGAAGTCTCATCGTGTAGGTATCTTTGCATTTTAGTATTTATTGCCTGTTCAAACGTAATAGTTTGTTTGGCTATTTCTGTTGATGTGAAAAACTTTGTATTAATACGGTATAAGGGATTTTTGATATTTGGTTGTATTAAGTTTTGAGTACAAAGTATACCCATGTTTAAAATATCTTTAAAAACAGTTTGAAAAACTTGACCATTAAAAATATGTTCTTTCATATTAAGGTATTCCTTAACTCTTTTAACAATTTCATCCCAACTGATTACAGGTTCGTTTTCTTCTAATGAAAGATCATGATTAATTTCCAGATCACCAAAAGCTGATTCGATTTTATTTACTACTGACTGCAGGCTTCCTGAAACAATGATTTTACTTTTTTGATTTGGTTTAGCTTCTTCTGATTTTCTTAGTGCATCATACTGAATTACTGCTTCAGTTACATAACCTAAAATAATCGAAGCATAAAGCTGGGCAAGTCCACCTTGATTTTTCATTTTTACCTCCTAAATGAAATTGTTGATTTACTAATTGATTTTTAATCTTAACGTAAAACAAAACTCTTGTCAACCAATTTTTTTTAATATATAATAATGCCATGTTAACTGCAAACGAACTAAGAAAAAAATATATTGAATTTTTTGAATCAAAAGGGCATAAGGCTATACCTAGCGCTTCTTTAATCCCGGAAAATGATCCTAGCTCATTATTTATTACTGCAGGTATGCAACCTCTGGTACCTTATTTGATGAGCGAAACACATCCTCAAGGCAAAAAGATTGTTGATATACAAAAATGTATCAGAACAGGGGATATAGATGAAGTTGGTGATAATCGTCATTTAACTTTTTTTGAAATGATGGGCAATTGGTCATTAGGTGATTATTTCAAAGAAGATGCGATTAAATGGAGTTGGGAATTTTTAACTGATAAAAAATGGCTGGGTCTTGATCCAAACAGAATATATGTGACTGTATTTAAAGGAGAAGATGGCATCCCAAGAGATGACGATGCAATAAAATTTTGGCAAGATATATTAAAAAATGATGGTATTTCAAACGGCATAGCTAACGATGACGAAACAATTAAAGATAATATTAGAATTATTCCTCTTGGCAAAGAAGACAATTTTTGGATTGCCGGACAAACAGGACCTTGTGGTGGTGATACTGAAATGTTTTATGATACACGACCTGAGGAAGGTCAATTAAACGGTAATTTCACAGAATTAGTCGATAGCTTCCGACTTATGGAAATTTGGAATGATGTATTTATGGAATTTAATAAAACTGCTGACGGTAAATATGAACCATTAACTCAAAAAAATGTTGACACTGGGATGGGAGTTGAAAGAACTATTACTGTTTTAAACGGATACACAGATGTTTTTCAAACAGA
>JAUVKC010000056.1 GCA_030592165.1 Candidatus Buchananbacteria bacterium
GACTTGAATGAAAATGCCCAAAATGCTTTATTGAAAATTTTAGAAGAACCAAAAATAAAAACAATTTTGATTCTGATTACAAGTGATAATAATCAGCTTTTACCAACAATTGTATCTCGTTGTCAATTAGTGAAATTTTATCCTTTGGCAGAAGACGAAATTTATGCCCATTTAGTTGACTTAGGTTCATCAAGAGATCAAGCAAAAATCTATGCTGCGTTAAGTCATGGACAGATTGGTTTAGCGGTTAATCATTATCAAAATAAGGATTTTTATAGTCAATATTTGAGCCAAACTGAAAGTTTTTTGAATTTACTTGCAAGCCAATTAAGTCAGCAATTTAAATTAATCGATCAGTCTTTAGCTGGGATGAAAACTAATCTAGAAAAAACTGATCATTTAAATATTCAGTTAGATTTATGGGCTTTAATTTTAAGAGATGTTTTGTTAATAAAAAATAATTCAGCTCATTTAGTCATAAATCAATTTTTTAAAAACAATTTAGCACAATTAGCTGAAAAACATAGTTTAAATCAGTTGATAGGATTTTTTAAATATATAAAAGAAACCAAAATTAATTTAAATTATAATATAAATCCACGTTTAGCAGTGGAAAATTTAGTTTTAAGATTTAATTAAAGAATATGAAAAAATTCAAACTCATAAGTTTATTTTTGTTAGTATTAATTGTTTTGACAGGTTGTATTTCATTTAAAAGCGATGGTGGATCACAAAAAGTTTCCTATGGTCCATTTGGGATTTATAAATCAATTGACGGTGCTGTATCTTGGCAGACAATAAATAGCATTTCAAATGCTGAAGGCAAAAAATTAACATTAGCAGGAGTCACTGTTTCGAAAATTATTTTTGATCCTTCTGATAATGAAACTATTTATTTAACAACAAATAGCGGACTTTTTCATTCTTTAGATGCAGGTAAAAGTTGGCAAAGAGATGAGTTATTTAATAAAGCTGGGGTTACTGATGTGACAATTAATCATTCTGATAAATGTACTGTTTATATTACAGCTGGACAATCAATTTATAAGACTGATGATTGTATGAGAACCTGGCAGGAAGTTTATTTTGATAAAAGTCGAGCAGATCTTATTTTTACAGATGTAGAGACTGAAAATTATAATGCCAATATAATTTATGCCGCAAATAATTATGGTGATATTTTGAAAAGTGTTGATCATGGGAAAACCTGGAAAGTTATAAAAAGATTAGGCAATAGAATTATAAAAATATTAATTGATAAAGATGATACCAGAATTGTATATTTTGCAACTTCGAAAAGAGGACTTTTCAGAACTACAGACGGAGGAACCACTTGGAGTAATGATTCAAAGGATACAGATATTAATGAATCTATGAGTGAGTTTAAAGATGCAAAAATTGGTTATGATTTTGTTCAGGATAAGACTAGAAATAATTCTTTTATTTATATCTCCAAAAATGGTTTATTAAGAACCAATGATGGGGGTGCGAATTGGGAAAAAATAAGTTTACTATCACCACCAAAAGACGGTATAATATATTCAATCGCAATTGATCCCAAAGATACCAATAGAATATTCTATGGGACTGCAAATACTCTTTACAAATCAGTTGATGCTGGTGTGAATTGGTCAACTCAGAATTCCCCAAGCAATGGCGTTGTAGATTATCTTATATTTGATCCTAAAGATTCAAAAATTATATATATGGGGATGAGAACAGTAACTAAAAAATAACTTTTAATTTTTATATGGCAGAAACAAATACCTACATTGATCAGTATAAAGAAGATTATGATAAAAATATTGATCATTTAAAACAAGAGCTATCAGGCCTTCGAACAGGAAGAGCCCAGGCTACACTAATTGAAAATGTTCAGGTAGAAGCTTATGGGGCAATGACACCGATAAATCAGTTGGCTAGCCTTAGTGTTCCTGATGCCAAAAGTATAATGATTGAACCATGGGATAAAACAGTCTTAAAAGATATTGAAAAGGCTTTATCATATACTAATTTTGGTTTGTCAGTTACTAATACAGGCGATAAATTAATAGCTTCTGTTCCACCAATGACTGAAGAAAATCGTAAAGATTTATTGAAAATAATGGGAGGTAAAATTGAGGATACAAAAATTGCTATAAGGCAGGTCAGAGATAAAGTTAAAGAAGCAATTTTAAAAGCAGAAAAAGACAAAGATATTACTGAAGATGATAAGTATAAATATTTAACTGATTTGGATAATTTTACATCAGATTATAATAAGAAAATTGATCAAACAGCTGAAGATAAAGAAAAAGAAATAATGACTGTATAATAATGTACAATTTACAATGAATAATTTTTTGTTATAGCTTGACTTAAGTTATAGTTTTGTTAAAATTATAGTATACAGTATTGATGAGGAAATTGGCACCTCGGAGCTGTATAAATTAAGGTGTCCTTCTTCGCTACTAGGATTGTTATTAACAGATAGTAAAAATAGCGTATATCTGGTCGTAGCTTCGAAGGAAACTTGGGTGGAATCGCGGGATAAAAATCTCGTCCCAAGATATATATTTTTTATATATTTGGGGACGAGATTTTTTTAATTATTAATTATAAAAAAATATGGCAAAAAATAAGAATGATTTAATGGACAAAATAGTTTCTTGGGCAAAAAGGCGTGGTTTTATTTTCCCTTCTTCAGAGATTTATGGAGGGTTTTCAGCAGTTTACGATTTTGGTCCATACGGAGTTGAATTAGAAAACAATATTAAAAAATTTTGGTGGAAAACTATGGTGCAAAAAAGAGATGATATTGTTGGGTTAGATTCTTGTATTTTTATGCATCCAAAAATTTGGGAAGCTAGCGGTCATGTTGGTGGTTTTTCTGATCCATTGGTAGAATGTAAAAAATGTAATTCTAGGTTAAGAGTAGATCATTTATTAGAAGATATAGGAGTAATGGCTGATGAGAAGATGTCAGAAGAAGTAATAAATGAAATATTTTCTAAAAATAAAGATAAAGTAAAATGTCCGAATTGTGGTTCTAGTAATTTTAGTGATGTAAAAAAATTTAATTTGCTAGTTAAAGCTAACTTGGGTAATTTTACTGAAGATTGGACAAAAGATCCTACTTATTTGAGAGGGGAGACTTGTCAGGGGATATATGTTAATTATAAAAATGTAGTTGATACTACCAGGGTGAGGATTCCTTTTGGTATTGCTCAGATTGGTAAAGCTTTTCGTAATGAAATAACAGCAAGGCAGTTCATTTTTAGAACTAGAGAATTTGAACAAATGGAAATGCAATATTTTACACATCCAGATAAAGAAATGGAAGCTTACGAAAAATTACGAGAGTATCGTTGGCAATACTATATGGATTTAGGCCTAAAAAAAGAGAATTTGAGATGGTTAAAACATGAAAATTTAGTGTTTTATGCTAAAGAAGCATATGATATTGAATATAAGTATCCTTTTGGGTTTAAAGAATTAGAAGGAGTGCATGCTCGAGGTGATTATGATTTAACACAGCATACTAAGTTTTCTGGTAAGGATTTATCATATAATGATCCTGTGACAAAAGAAAAATATATACCACATATTATTGAATCTTCTGTTGGTGTTGGTCGTACTGCTTTAGCTGTTTTGTGTGATGCTTATACTGAAGAAAAGGTAAAAGATGAAGAAAGAATAGTTTTAAAATTAAATAAAGAATTAGCGCCAATTAAAATTGCAGTTTTTCCGTTATTGAAAAATAAACCGCAATTGGTTGAAAAGTCTTTTGAAATATATAGTGAGTTAAAAGAAGATTATATGTGCGAATTTGACGATAATGGTAATATTGGTAAAAGATACCGTCGGCAAGATGAAATTGGTACTCCCTATTGCGTTACTGTTGATTTTGAAACATTAGAAAAAGATAATAGTGTAACTGTCAGAGACCGTGATACAATGGAACAGGAACGTATAAAGATTGAAGAATTAAAAGATTATTTTCAGAAAAAATTTAAATAGATTAAAAAGAGCCTGGTCATTATGACGAGGCTCTTTATTTTTTTGAGTTTTAAAAATCCCAATTGTTACAGGTTTTGCATCTGCAAAATCTGTATTTGTCATCGTTGCATCGTGGACATTCTCTGATGAGTAATAAAACTGGTAAGAAAGCCACAATGATTAGGATGTCCTTTACTGTTTCCATTTTTACCTCCTAGTGTTTTGTTTTTGTAAAATTAATGACTTCTATCCTGTTTTAGCAATTCACGTTCAGTGTTATCATTGCTATCATCAAGTATAGTATCCATCTTATCCATGCACTCCTTACAAATACCATGAGTAATGGTATTTGGTTCACTATCTTCCGTCCCAAATTCTACTCCACACCAAGCACAGACCCTTCTCATTTTATCCCCCTATTTTTTATTAATTTTATGATATTGTAACATTTTTTTTTAATTAAAGCAAGTGGCATGATTATTGATTTTATGGTAAAATTCATGTATCTGCCTACGAACAAGGTTTCGTCAGGCTGGCGAATTTTCTAATATCTAATTTCTAACCCATGTATCAAAAATATAAATTAAAAAATGATTTTCCTGTAATTTTAGTTCCCCGCAAAGAGTCAGAATCAGTTACTTTATTGGTTCTTTTTAAGGTTGGTTCAAGATATGAAGCCATAAATATCCATCATGGAGTCTCTCATTTTATTGAGCATTTAATGTTTAAAGGTACGAAAAAAAGACCTTCAACTCTGGATATTTCTAAAGAGCTTGATGGTATTGGAGCTGAAGTTAATGCCTATACATCGAAAGATCATACTGGTTATTGGATAAAATTAAGGGCTGATAAATTTGAACTTGCTTGTGATTTACTGTCTGATATGTTAAGTAATTCTTTGTTTGATGCAAAAGAGATAAATCGTGAAAAAGGTGTGATTATAGAAGAAATTAAAATGTATGAAGATCAACCTATGTATTTTTCCGAAATGCTTTTTGAAAGATTAATTTTTCAGGGTAATATGTTAGCTGAAGATATTGCTGGTACTTCTGAATCAATTATTAAGATGAGTAGAAAAAATATTTTGGACTACAAAGATTCTTATTATGAACCAAAAAACGGAGTTATTGTGGTTGCTGGTAAAATAAATAAAAATACTAAACAAACGTTGAGTAAATATTTTACTCAGGTAAAAGAACCAAAAGAAAAAGCTTTTGTTCAAAAATTTAATCAATTTGAAAATAAACAAGATCAGGCTAGAGTAGTTTTGCATCATCAAAATACCAAACAAGTACATTTAGCAATGGGTGTACCTGCATATTCACATTTCCATCCTGATTTATACGCTTTGCATTTGTTATCAGTAATTTTGGGTGGGACTATGAGTTCACGTTTATTTATTAATGTACGTGAAAGAAGAGGTTTGTGTTATTACATAAAATCACAGGCAGATATTTACGAAGATACTGGCAATTTGATGATTCGGGCAGGTCTTGATATGTCAAAAATTGATGAAGCAATTAGATTGATTTTAAAAGAATTAAGAGATCTAAAAACTAATGGCGTAAATAACGATGAATTAAAAATGGCTAAAGATTTTCTCAAAGGACGTTCAACTTTGCAGCTTGAAGATTCTAATGCTGTAGCCAATTTTTATGGTAGAGAATTAATTTTAACTAAAAAAATACTGACTCCTGATCAAAAAATGAATAAAATATTTGAAGTTACAAAATCTCAGATTAATAAAGTGGCTAAGGATATTCTGCACACAAATAAATTGAATTTAGCCATGGTTTCTCCTCATAAAGATAAAAAACGATTTTTAAAAATGCTTAAGATTTAATTTTTATATGAGAAAAATAATAATTGCTAATTGGAAAATGAACCTTTCAATTACTAAGAGTCTAGAGTTTGTTAAAAAAGTAAAAAAGACTAAACATATGGTTGGTATTGCTGCACCATATACTTTTTTATGTGAAATGAAAAAAGCTTTGGCACATAAGAAAATACAGTTAGCTGCTCAAGATGTTGCGAGATTTGCAGAAGGTGCTTATACTGGTGAAGTTTCAGCTAAGATGTTAAAGAAACTTAATTGCACCTATTGTTTAGTTGGTCATTCAGAACGAAGAGTTTATTTCGCTGAAACTGATGAAAATGTCAATGAAAAAATAAAACAACTACTTGCGCAGGGAATTAAGCCTGTTTTATGTATAGGCGAAAAGGCAAGTGAAAGAAATAAAAAATTAACTAAAAAAGTTTTAAATAAGCAATTAAAAAAAGCCTTGCAAGGTGTGAAAAATATTGATAAGGTAATAATTGCTTATGAACCTATTTGGGCTATTTCGACTTTCCAAAAAGGAAAACAGAAAAAATCAGCTTCTTTAGATGATATAATGGAAGTTCATAAATATATTAAAAATGTACTTGAGAAGATGAGTAAATCAAAAGGTTCTAAAATTAAAGTTTTATACGGTGGTAGTGTTAAGCCGTCTAATAGTCAAGAAATATTAAGTCTAAAAGAAGTTGACGGTGCTTTAGTTGGCGGAGCAAGCTTGAAAGTTTCAAGCTTTAATGCTATATTACAATCTATCTAATAAGTAAAAA
>JAUVKC010000031.1 GCA_030592165.1 Candidatus Buchananbacteria bacterium
TTGATTTTTCTACCAGAACAACAACAGGTCCACCAAGAGTTATTTTCACTTATCCAAAACTTGTTAAAGTTACTGGTGATCCAAGAGTTTATTACTTGAAAAACAATACTAAGCAATGGATAGTTGACGAACAAACTTTTAATGCTAATGGGTGGAACTGGGACTCTATCAATCTAGTTCATTATGATTGGCTGAATGATTTTGAACGATCTCCTGATATAAAAATATAATTAATGACAATAAAAAAAGAGCTACCCTGGGTGGCTCTTTATTTTTTCATATTATCTCTGGGATAACATTCCCTACAAATATTTCCTTCCGGAGTCATATAGTATCCATGTTTAAAACAATCATCTTTGTCAGATTTTTGACAAATCTGTTTTTTACAAATGTCACATATAAGCTTTGATTCACAACCGTTACAATCTTTCATGATTTCATCCTCCTTTAATACATAAATATAATATAATTATTTTAATTTGTCAATCAATTAATAAACAAAATAATAATAATTGATTTTTATTTTTTCCTTTTTTCCTTTTTCATCATGGCGTATATTTTGGTCAAAAGAGCTAAAATCTCAGCAGAATTCTTTTCTGAGCTTATATCTATTTCGTAATCAAGTTCTGAACGCATATCAGAAATCTCAGCCTGACGATTTTGTGATATTAAAATAAAAGTTGCCAAAATAATTGCCTCAAGTGAAACTATCAAAGTTAAAAGCCCAAAAGGATAAGGGTCAAAAGCTACCTGAACATCCATATTATAAATAACCCAAGAACTAAACCAAATAATATGAAAATAAACAAAAAACATACTACCAGTAAAATCAGTAATTCTATCTGAAACCTTATCAATAGAACTTTTTCTATTTTCAATAACCTTTTTTATATTTTTAGTTGCCACTAAAATATTTTGATTTGTTTCGTTCCAATGCTGTTTTATATCTTTTTTAACACATATTTCACAAGCTGAAGCATATTCCCCGGTAATAAAAGCCTGCAAATTCCCACACTTGGAACATTTATAAATTAAATCTTTTTTCGCTTTTTTACCTACTTTTAAAATTTTATTTGGCATAAATTTAAATTTTAGTTATTTCATTTTTATATTTTTCGTAACCTTCTCGCCCTAAAAGACCATACATGAAATTTTTACTTTGCTCTACTCCTGGTTGATCAAATACATTTACATTTAATAATTCACCCATATAAACTGTGGCCATTTCATAAAAGTAAAACAATTGACCTAAATAATATTCATTAAGCTTTGGCAAATAAATAGTCCCGTTCGCTCTTTTATTTTTCATTAAAGAAACAGCTGTTGCTTTATGCTCTATTTTTAAAATATCTAAAAACTTATGATTATTTAAATAGTTTAAATCGTCGTTTTTGTATTTAGGAACCTTTAAATTATTTTTTTGATTTTCAGTTATAATAAAGGTAACAACCTTATCAAATGGTCCTTCATTATAAAGCTGAATTTGTGAATGTTGATCAGTTGGACCAAGTGAAGCAATAGGTGTCATACCTGTATGTATTTTCTTGTTTTTATTATTATAAATTTTACCTAAACTTTCAGCCCAAAGTTGTCTAAACCAAAAACCAAATTCGTTTAAATTGTAATTATAAGGCATGATAACCGAAATGTTTTGTTTACGTTTAGTAAAAGCTAAATATTGCAAAACTGCAAAGAAAAAAACTGAATTTGCTTTAAGACTATTTTTTTTGGAAATACGTTCTATTACTTTTGCTCCAGCCAAAAGGCGTTCGACATCAAATCCTGCACAGGCGATAGGTAAAAGTCCGTGGACTGATAAGACTGAATAACGACCACCACCAGGATAATGCGGTAAAACCTGATAACCTTCTTTTTGGGCTATTTCTGACAAAATACTATCATGTCCTGTTGTGATAATTATTTGATCTTTATGTTTTTTCTTACCAACTTTTTGAATTAATTTTTTTCGTAAAAATAAAAAGGTTGACATTGTTTCAGTAGTTGAACCTGATTTAGAAATAACATAAATTAGAGTTTTTTTCAGATTTATTACTTTCAAAAGATCAACTAAAGGAGCAGGATCAGTAGTATTACCAGCAAAATATAAATTCATTTGACGACTAGACATTTGAGTAGCATAATCACCAGCTAAGGCTTGATAAATCGCTCGTGCACCTAAATCAGACCCACCAATACCAACTACCACTAAATTATCGTATAGACGCCTGAATTTCCGACTTAAATTAACAACTTGTTTTAAAGTTTTTTTATCAAAAGGTAATTTACGAAAACTTAATTCAGGAGAATCTTTTTTCTCTTTAAGTTCTTTATTGATTGATCTTAATTTCTTAGCTAAACTTTTTATCTCTGAATCTTTATAACCATATTTACCAACTCGTTTAGCTGACATAAATTCATGATCGTATTTAATTTTTCCCCCAATCATAAAAATGAGATTACTAATCTTAATGACATTATATCATAAAAAACAAAATTTTACCTTTACTTAATAAACAAGAAACAAATTATATGGTATAATATAAAAAATAACTATTCTATGCGAAATTTCACTATTATTCTCTTTATTTTCTTTATCATTACTTTAATCGGTACGCTTTTTATTGCTGACCCATTACTTTTTTTTATTACAATATTTTTAGGATTTATTATTAGCTTTATTTGTTTATTTTATTATCTTGGTTCTGCCAGAGGTATTTTTATTGGTCTAACCTTTATAATACTACCATTTATTATTGAATATCTTGGTTTTCGTTATAATATTGCTTTTTTCAACAGTCATTTAATAAAAAATTTAAGTTTTGATAAATTTAATGTACCGTTTACCTTAAGTACATTATTTTCTTTGATTACTATCCCCTTACTTTTTATCACTTCCCTGTTTTTTAGTTATAAAATAAAAAATTATGTAGGCGTAAAAACACTACATAAATTATTTCTTATCTGTGTTAGTTCAATTTTAGTTGCCGTTAACTTTTTAATGATTATTAATGATAAATTTGTGTATAGCGAATTTTTTAAATGGTTAATAATTGCTTTTATTTGCAACTTATTATTATCAGGCCTATTTCGTTTTAATCCAAACACACCTGAAACATTCAAAGAACTGCCAATTATCCTGTTCTTATCAATTTTTGGTTCACGTGCTTTAATTACTCTGGATAATTTTAACCTGGTTATCACCTTAATTTTAACTTGTATCTATTTACTAACCTTATACAACGAGCATAAACTAAGAACTATCAGTACTGACCTTAGATCGATTACTAAAACTTAAATAAACTCGATAAACAATCACTGACAAACAAATTAATATTATTATAATACTGGTAAACTGTGCCCAACGAATACCAAAAAAATATGGGGTGTAATCAATTCGTAAAAACTCGTTCATCCCCCGCCCAACTGAATAAAGGATGAAATATACTAAAGTTATATTGCCTAAACCTTGAATTTTTTCAAGGTTATTTTTATATTTTTTTATACGTAAATGATGCCAGACAAACAAAATCAAAAAAATCATTAAATTCCATAAACTTTCATATAAAAAAGTCGGGTGAAAATGAGAATTTGCCATAAATTCTATTGGCCGAATTGATTGTTCAATAGGTATACCCCAAGGTAAATTTGTTGGTTTACCAAAAAGTTCTTGGTTAAAATAATTACCCCAACGGCCAAAAGCCATGGCTAAAGGTAAAGCAACCACCACTAAATCTGTTAAAAACCAAAATTTATACTTATACTTTTTAGCAAATAAATATATCACTAACAATCCAGCAATCATAGCGCCATGAATAGCTAAACCACCCTCCCAGATTTTGAATATATCTAGTAAATTCTGTGAATAATACTCCCAAGCATAAATAACATAATAAAGACGATCACCGATAAGACCTATTATAATTAAATAAAAAGTCAGGTCGTAAATATGATCTTTTTTAACCTGATATTTTTTAGCTAATGATAAAACAACTAAAAAACTAACCACAGCTCCAATTGCAATCAAAAAACCATACCAGTGAATTTTCAAACTGACGAGTTGAAATAAAATAGGTTGCGGTATGTATGTATGTAATAAATTGAACATACACAAATTATAACTAAAATTAAACAATTTTAAAAGGGCCCTCAATAGAAGACCCTTTTGTTGTTCTGTTTTAAAAAAAGACTTTATTGCCTTTAATCTTTTTAAATATCTGCTTTCTCTCGATGCTGAAATAAGCTGCCAGAGCAAAAAATATTCCTAAAAGTACTGTACTGACAATCAGCATCCAAATAGGCGCGATTGACTTCACCAGTTGGTCAGCTTCCACTGGCACAAATTGGTTAAAAACCAATATCACTGTTACGATGAAAAAAAAGAATCCGACACAGTTGCAAATTTCCGTTTTAATTTCCTTTTTCAAAAGATCCTCCTTTGAGCATTTGGCTGTTGGAAATGGTTTTCATGTTTATGCTTTTTAGCATAACATACTTTAAGTAGAAAGTCAATACCAGTTGACTAAAAAAGGGCTAAATTTAGCCCTTTTTTAATATATAGATTTCTTATCTATTCATTAATATCTCTTTGCATTTTCTCAATAAAACCTTTAGCTGCGTCACGTCCGCCAAGACCAAAAGCAAGTCCACCTGCTAAAGCAATTGTGATAACTATAGCAGTAAATAAAGTTTGAATTAAAGCAACTGCAACACCTAGCTGGATTAAAGCTGCAAGAATTGAAAAGATGAAAATTGACCATTTAGCAATAGCACCTATAAGTGGAGCTAATTTTGCTTTAGTAGATTTCAAAACTTTAACAATCAATTGATCAATAAAATCACCTAGAACAAGACCAACTACTAAGATCAATACAGCGATAATAACATTTGGTAAATAAAGGGCAATGTCATTAATAAAATCAGCTAATTTACCAAGATTCAAAATCTCAGCAATAGCTACTAAAAGGACAATGTACAAAAACCATTTTACTAACCAGGATAAAATATGAGAGAAAACTACCCTTGTGCCTGATTCTTCAATTTTTTGAACAATGTTAATTTTCCTGATTAAAGCATCAATTTTGATTGCTTCAATGATTTTTTGGATTAGCTTGGCAATTGCCTTGGCGATTAAGACACCAATGATTAAAATTACTAATGCTGCGATCAGATTTGGTAAATAAGCAATAATCTGATCCCATAGTCCGACCAAAGAATCTAAGATAGCTTGGCCTAATGATTGTAAAAAATCCATAGTTTTTCTTTAATTTTTAATGAATTATATATTAATTATTTATATTTATTTAATAATTCTCTGGTTAATGGTCCGACAACACCAGCCTGATCAAATCCATTTGCTTCCTGAAATTTATTAACTGCCTCTTCAGTAACAGGACCAAAATACCCAGTAACATCAATGTCCACAGGGAAAGTACCAAGACATTTCAACAATTCCTGTAATGGTCGTACTTGAACATTGTTACTGCCTAATAAGAGCTCATCTGTAAATATTATTGATGCTGAACAACTTGTATTCTCTACAAAACTAGACTCAGATTCTGTCTCACTTGATTGTGGATCTTCAATTCCAGATTCAAAATAATTATTCAATGCAGATCTGGTACCAGGCCCCACATAGCCTACTTGTTCAATTCCTTTTGCTGCTTGAAATTTAATAACTGAAACTTCAGTTGCTGGACCAAAATATCCGTTGATAATTTCATCTGCTGATAAATATCCCAAACATTGTAATAACTCCTGCATTGGTAGCACCTCAGCATTATTACTACCTTGACTTAAAAATTCAGTAAATTCTACATCAATAGTACATCCAGTATTTTCAATAAATGAAGAAGCTGGGGGTACTGGAACAATATTTTGAGGCAATAAGTCTTTTGGATAATCTAAAGCTTGAGTAATTTCAACACCAACAGTATAATCTGTAAAAAAAGCAGGACTTACATCATCAATAAATTTAGCCCAATCAACTCCATATAATTGCTGAGCAACAAATTCGGTTGTAACCCATCGTAAAACCGCCCCATTATCAACTGCGTAAACCTTTGGATCTGACTGTATTTTTATCATTCGAACACCTGGCTGATAAGTCACATTACTACCTAAAGTAATTTCACTTAACTGTAAATCTGATATTTTTTTAACTTTGGAAAAATCACCATTAAAATAACTATCGTAAGTACCTCTGCTTGGGAAAACATGTCTTTTACTGTCACTACCATATAAATAAACTGGATCTAATGAAGCTTTAATCAAAGTACCAAAATTTAGACCAATTACGCCAGGGACAGGATCTTCTGTTTCACAAATATTAGAATAATTATAAGCATTTAATGATATTGTTTCATTAACAGCTAAATGAGAATCATCCCATAATAAAATATCTTGTTTAACCACATTATTATATAATAATGCAATTTTCACCTTATGATGCCAACTACCATTTACTTCCAAAACAGTGACCTCAATATTCTTACAATCTCTTTTATTAACCATTACTTTTAAATCATTATAATCATAATCTGAACCAGAATCTTCAAAATTAATAATCTTAATTGATCCGTCTAAAGATTCTATCTGAACATACCCGTTATCCATACTTCTAATAGATCCATCTGGATTTATAATATACAGATTATAATCTAATTTATTACAATCAATTACACTACAACTTACTGGCAAACTAGGATCAATTGGATCTGTAGGATCAGGTGGTGCTGGGACATAAGGAGGACAACCTTCACTTTGAACTAAAATAGTATCACTTATTATCTGAGAATAATTATTTGTTGAACTTTTAAACATCACAAAAACTGTTTTCCACCCGTCTCCTGGTATTAGTTCCCAACTTTGATTTATTCCTCCTATATAGGGTTCCCAGTTACTGCCAATAAAATTTGAATTATTACCCATAATTACTTGCTCAGCATTTTGAGATGAAACAGTAACTGAAACATTGGAACTTTCAGTGCAGGTTGACCCATTGTTTATTACTATCAAATAATTTTTAGGGAAAACACTTGTTGTTCCGCCACCACCGCCACCACCACCTGGTGGAGGAGGGGGAGGAGTAGCACAACCAGGTAAAGTTGAAGTTACTTGTAATCGTAAAGTTACTGTCCCGCCAGTACCAGTTAAAGTAGCCTGACTAGTTACGCAAGAAGGACTAACAGTATAATCATTTGACCCTCCTTGTTTCGTAATCTGCAGATATTGACCACCACTAGTAGTATTAAAAGTTATTGATGAAGCATTATCCAGGGTTATATCAATATAATTATTTTGGACACTAAGACTACTCACTTGTTGCCAAGGAGGTGTCACTGACCCTGCAACAACTGTGGTTAAAACAGGACCAGCATCAATAGTAAATAACTGAAAAGCAGTAATTGCGTTTAAATCAATATCATTTACTGCTAAAACTAAAGAAGGCAATAATAACAAAATTAATATAGCCAAGTATATTTTTCTTTTAAAGTGTAAGCTATTCCCCATTTGAAAAACTTATATTTTTATTGATTTTGTCCAATTATAATTAAAATAACTGCACCTTCAGGAGCTGTTTCCCCTTCAGGTAATTGAGCTACTTGTCCGCCTAAACTTTCAGCAATTTTATTAATCTCGTCATTATCACCCATCAAATCAATCACTAAGGTGTTTTCATAAATCCCAACAGCATTATCTTTTACTTTTACTTGAGCGTTATTAAAAGTAGATATTAAAGTCTCTTCAAATTCAGTTAACTTATTATCATCATTTGTCCCGTTATATAAAGCAAAGGCAACTGTTCCAATCGTTCCCTGTCCAAAATTAACTGGTCCAACTTTTAATATCTTATTAGCTTCTTCATCATATAAAATCGCCATATCAGGATAAACAATTAAACGATCACCGTTTTTTGCCTTAGCAAAAAAATCATTATTCTGCTCTCTTAAAGCATCAGCATCAGTTACTTTCGCCATTAAAGGCTTTGCATCTTCAGGTAATTCAAGAATCGCATTCAATTCTTTTAAGATTTTATCATCTTCAACTACTAATGATCTTTGTTGCTGAACTTGTTTGGCAATTTTTAAGGTTTCCAAAGTTCCTGTCTTCCAAAGAATTAAAAAAGCCGCTGTTACAATAATCAAAACTATTAAAATAGTTTTTAAAATTTTAAATTTTCCTGAACTATTACTGTCTTTTTTTGCTCTGCGTTTTAGAATTTTCATGTATTGTGTTTATTAATTATTATATTTTATTTAAATTGAATATAAGTATTACCAAAAGCAGGATCAGATGTAGATACAGTTTTATTAATTCCCATTAACCTAATATAAACATCAGCCTGAGAACCTGTAGCTATATTTATCCAAGTTCCTACTTGCACACCTGTCGCATTGGGAAGAAGAACCTCTAAATTGCCTGTAGATGCCAATGCATTCCAAACGCTACCATCCGTAGAATACTCTGCTCTTAAATAGCAAGTAGCAGAAGAACATGAACTGGTTAAATTAGTTACAATTCTTGCCTGAGTTGAATTGGTTAAATCAGTTAGAGCTCTATGATAAGTATTTCCACCGACAAACTCTGTTATTGTTGTTGGTAAATTATTCCAAGCCTGAGGAACATCAGAAGCTAAAATAGTCACATTACTTGTAGAAACAGCTGAACCGCTTGGTGTCTGCCATTCTGGAGCAGTTGCTCCAACATTCATTGTTAAAACCTGCCCAGCAGTACCTTTAGCCAAAGAAGCTAAGGTATTAGCAGCAGAAGCATAAAGAACATCACCTGCAGCAACAGAGTTCAACCCTGTACCTCCACTAGTTACAGCCAAGGCAGTTGTCAAAGCCAAACTATCAGCAGTAATACCACCAGCCTTTGTAATTGACCAATTTGTAGCTGTAATATCATTACCTGTTCCAGCATTAGTAATTTGCAAACCAACTGGGTTATTAGTAGTATCATTTTGTGTTATAACTAAACCAGCATTATTTGAAGTATCAGGAACAGTTATAGCTACAGCACCACTGTCTGCTGTTATAGTCGTGCCATTATTATATGCCGTATCTAAGCTAGTTGTTCCTGCTCCAGCTGTTTGCCAAGCACTTCCATCATACCATTTCAATTTATTACTGTCACCTGAATCAATAGCAATATCACCTGTTGTAGGTGTTCCAGGTAAACCTGCTGCGGCTAAATTAATAGCGCCCGTACTATATATTTTCAATGGTGTAACACCTTCTGGATGTACAAAGCTCAAAACATCAGGGGTTCCACTTGTAAATGATAATGCAAAATCATCGTTTGTTTCATCATTACCGACCCTTAATGAATTCCCAGTCACATAAACATTAGCCCAGCGATTTCCGTTAGAACCTAAGTCAAA
>JAUVKC010000022.1 GCA_030592165.1 Candidatus Buchananbacteria bacterium
AGAGATAACCGGTTTTTCAAGAAATCGTTATTTTGCTATGGATGAATATATTAAGTTTTTTAGAAAGTAATCCTATGCCAACCAAAACTAAACAACGAAATAAAATTGTAGAATTTTGTAAACTTAAATTATTGATAAATAACCTATGAATAAAAACAAGATTATTTTAAATAAACCTCAGATTGTCTTGGATAATGACAAGCTGAAAAAAATGCAAGAACTTGTAGATCTTTTTGAGCATAATAAAAAACAATACACTAGTACTGCTTACGATGAATCAAATACTCGTTCTGACTTTATTGATAAGTTTTTCGCTCTTTTAGACTGGGATCTTAATAATGATCAGGGGTATGCTGAACAATACAGGGAAGTTGTGCGGGAAGATAAAGTTGAGATTGATGGTCAGCAAAAAGCGCCTGATTATAGTTTTCGGGTTGGTGGGCAGAAAAAGTTTTTTGTTGAAGCTAAAAAGCCTTCTGTTAATATTAAAGACGATATTGGTCCAGCTTTTCAGTTACGTCGTTATGCTTATAGTGCTAATCTGCCTTTATCAATTTTAACTGATTTTGAAGAATTTTCAGTTTATGATACGCGGATTAAGCCTAATGCTAATGATAAGGCAAGCGTAGCTCGTGTTTTTTATTGTAAATTTGACGAGTATATTGATAATTTTGAGTATCTTTTTAATACCTTTTCCAAAAACGCTATTTTAAAAGGCAGTTTTGATCAATATGTAGAAGATAAGAAAAAACAAAAAGGTACTTCTGAAGTTGATAAAGAGTTTTTGAAACTTATCGAAACTTGGCGGAGTGATTTGGCGAAGAATATTGCTTTGAGAAATAAAAGTCTTGATATTTATGCTTTGAACGAATCTGTACAGAAAATTATTGATCGTATAATCTTTTTACGTATTGCAGAGGATCGTAATATTGAAAAATATAAGACTTTAGATGCGATTGTTAAAAAGCAAAATTGTTATAAACTTTTAGCTGAATATTTTGTTAAAGCTGATGCTAAGTATAACAGTGGTTTATTTAAAGTTGAGGAATGGTTGAACAAGATTAAAGTTGATGATAATGTTTTAAAATCTATTATTACCACTTTATATTATCCTGAATCGCCGTACGTGTTTTCTGAAATCCCGGTTGAAATTATCGGTCAGATTTATGAGCAGTTTCTGGGTAAGACTATTCATTTAACCAAGTCTCATCAGGCTAAAATTGAAGAAAAGCCTGAGGTACGCAAGGCTGGCGGAGTTTATTACACTCCTGCGTATATTGTTGATTATATTGTTAAAAATACTGTTGGTGAGATGATTAAAAGTAAAACTCCTGAGAAAGTTGCTGAACTTAATATTTTAGATCCTGCTTGCGGGTCGGGTTCGTTTTTGTTAGGTGCTTATAATTTTTTATTAAACTGGCATTTGGATTATTATACTGATAAGAAACGGTTGGAAAAATCTTTAAAGCAAAGCAAGATATATAATTTTAAAAACGGTTTCAAATTAACTTTTGCTACGAAAAAAAGTATTTTAACTAATAATCTTTACGGTGTTGATATTGATTCTCAAGCGGTTGAGGTGACTAAGCTTTCCTTATTATTAAAACTCATGGAAGATGAAACTCAGGAATCTGCTACACAACTTTTGAAATTTGATAAACAAGGTCTTTTACCTAATCTTTCCGCCAACATAAAATGCGGTAATTCCTTAATCGGTTCTGATTTTTATGAAGGGCAAATTTCTTTATTGGATGATGAAGTAAAGTCCAGAAAGATTAATGTTTTTGATTGGGAGGATAAAGTGAAAGGGTTTGGAGAGATTATGGATAGGGGAGGGTTTGATGTGGTGATTGGGAATCCTCCGTATGTGGTGCTTGGTGCTGATAATTTTGGTATTCCATATTTCAAATCTAAATATCATGTATCGCGTGGTGGTAAATCTAATTTATATAAACTTTTTATTGAAAAAAGCCATTCATTACTTAAAAAATTAGGTTCTTTAGGCTTTATTTGTCCCAGTAATTATTTGTCTAGTGCAGATAGCTTTGAACTTAGAAAATTACTTCTTAATCAAACAAAATTGAAGGAAATTATTGAGTATACTGAAAAAGATAAAGTGTTTGAGGATGTTACTCAGGCTCTTACTACTATAATTTTTCAAAAAGAAAACAATACTAAAGGTTCTTTACATTTAGTAACTTCGAAACATGGTGATGTAACGGGAAAGCAAAGTCAATTTTTACTTAATAAAGGTTTTGAATTTATTTTTTCTAATAAGGTGATATTAAAGATTAAGAAAAATAAAAAACTTTTTAAAGATTTTATTGATGGCTATCAAGGTGAAATAAATGTAAGTACTTATAAGGATTTTTTCACTGACAGTAGCAAGAAAGAATTTTCACCTTTGTTGAGAGGTAATCAAATAACAAGTTATTACATTTTAGCAGATTCGAAAGAATATTGTCCTTTATCGGTTGATAAAAGAGGTCATTGGAAAAGAGAACGTCTTGTTTTTCAGGAAGTTTCAAATCAACAGCAACAAAGAAGGGTCAGGGGTGCAATTGTTGGAAAAGGAGTTCTTTGTGGGCATACTACAAATTATTGTTTTGTAAATAATAATTATATTAGTAATTTTTTTATTTTAGCGCTTCTCAATAGTAAAGTAGTAAATTACTACTTTTCTTATTTTAATAAAACGAATCATGTTCCAATTGGTGAAATAAAATCGATCCCATTTCCTGATATTAATTTTACGTTGGATTTAAACAAGAATAGAATTGCATCTATTAATTTACATGTTAAACAAATGCTTGAAGCTCAGAAAAAATATCACTCTGCTAAGACTGAGAGTGATAAGGAATTGCATAAAAAGAAAATTGATATCTTGGATAAGCAGATTGATGGGGAGGTTTATGAGTTGTATGGGTTGGGGGATAAAGAGGTTCAGGTGATTGAAAATAATTAAATTATATGGATGATAATTATTGGAAAGATAAAACAAAAATATCAATAAATAAAGACGAAAAATTTAAACTTTTGGAATATGAAATTTCAATGTTTAGGGACACATGTAATCAATTGCAAAGCCTCAAGAATTCAACTAATCCATTTTTTATGAATTTACTAATCGAGTCATTAGCAATTCATTCAAGAGTCTTGATAGGTTTTTTTTATCCAGAAAATGAACAAAAAAAATATCTTAATGATTTGATAGCACAAGATTTTTTGCCAAATATAAATTGGTCACTAACGAGACCTGTGTTGACAGATATATTGCAGGAAGCTAGGAATAAAGCTGATAAGCAATTAGCTCATTTAAGTGTTTGGAGATTTAAATTATCTCAAGACAATAAAAAACATTGGAATCCCGTCGTGATTAGTCGAGATTTGGAAAAAGTAATTGAAGAATTTTATAAATTAATTGATGAAGATGTTAAGGTGGTTGAGGGGGAGGAATTATGATAGAAGATAATAAACAATGTAAAAAAGTACATAATTAAAACATGAAACTAACTAAAAATGAACAGGAAATGCTTTGGGGTGATACTGGTCCGTACTCTGAAGTTAAAATAGTTGTGAACACAAGGATTCTTGACGATGAAGTATCCCGTGTTATGATTGAAGTTGAAGGAAACATTAATCCAACTACTTTTAAAGTAGTTAAAAAAAATAAAAGTAAATTTATAGATGATCCTGTTATAACCGAACTTTTATCAACCGCAAGATATGAAGGCAAAAGTTATGGATATCATATTTCTGCTGGTGCTGAAGAATATGATGATGAAATTTCTTTAAGAAATGCTAAAATCAAACAAGTATACATGGAAAAAGCAGTTATTAAAATGCACCAATTTGTTATTGAACAATTAAGGGAAGAAGAAAAATAATATAACTAAAATATGTCTAAAAATTTAATACCAAAATCAGAATTTTTACTTTATACTTCGCCAAAAGGGGATATTAGAATTGAGGTGTTTTTTCAGGATGAGACTGTTTGGCTGACGCAAAAGAAAATGGCAGAATTATTTGACGTGGAAGTAAACACAATTAATTATCATTTAAAGGAAATATTTAAAAACGCTGAACTTAGCGAGGATTCAGTTATTCGAAAAATTCGAACAACTGCAGAAGATAGTAAAGATTATTTGACAAACTTTTACAATTTAGACGTTGTTATTGCTATTGGTTATCGGGTTAATTCTCTACAGGCTACTCATTTTCGTATTTGGGCGACGAAGACATTAAGAGAGTATATTATTAAAGGGTTTGTAATTGATGATGAAAGATTAAAACAAACAAAGACCTTATTTGGTCAGGATTATTTTCAGGAATTATTGGAAAGAGTTCGTTCAATTAGGGCAAGTGAACGTAGAATTTACCAGCAAATAACAGATATTTTTGCTGAATGCTCTGTAGATTATGATCCTAAATCTGAAATTACCAAAGTTTTTTATTCAATGGTACAAAATAAATTTCATTTTGCGATTACCGGTCAGACTGCTGCAGAAATTATTTATACTAAAGCTGATAAAAAAAAATATAATATGGGTTTGAAAACCTGGAAAAATTCGCCCAAAGGTAGGATTTTAAAATCAGATGTTATTGTTGCTAAAAATTATTTAGCAGAAAAAGATATTAAAAAACTAGAAAGAACTGTTTCTGGATTTTTTGATTATATTGAAAATATTATTGAAAATAAAATAACCTTTAATATGAAAAAATTTACTCAAAGCGTGGACAAATTTTTAAGTTTCAATGAATATAAAATACTTGATGGTAAAGGTAAAATATCTCATAAGAAAGCTGAGAAAACAGCAGTTGCTGAATATGATAGATTTAATAAAACTCAAAAAATAGAATCTGACTTTGACAAAGAGATGAAGAAGATATTAAAAAATAATTCATAAAAAGTGTAGTTATCAAAAATTAAATTATTAAATAAGAAAAAATAACTCATGAATTTTACATATAAAGAAGACGAAAAATATTTCACTGATTTATTATGTGAAGAAGATGATGTGAAAATAGATAAATATAAAAATTTATTTGATTTTAGTGACCCAAATTTAAAGAGAAAAGAATTTAATAAAATTAGAAGTCGAGTAATTAAATTATTAATAAAAGCATACGGTCAAAAATGTATGCTAAATATAATCCCAAAATGCAGAATTGATAAAAATTTAGTCATTGACCATTTTATACCTTTGTCATCAAATAAATTAAATAAAACTCTTAGAAAATTAAAGCCAAAGAAAGGGAAGAAAGTAGCAACTCAAAGTTTTGGTTCTAATCATTTGGATAATTTAATACTGGCTTGTGATAAATGTAATAATTTCAAAAAACATAAAATTCCAAGTCGAGATTTATGGATGAAAATTAAAAATAATCGCATCTGAAATATTTTTTAAAATAATTAAAAATTTATGGATAAAAAATTTAAAGAAGTAGCTTTTGTACTTGCTGGGGCTTTAGTTGGGGTAGCCTTTATTCCATATAAAGATACACTCTCTCAGATTTTTTTATTTATAGTTTTTGCTATTATTTTTTTGATATTTTTGGGTATAGGTGGAATAGAAATAATAATAAAAATTTGGATTTCAATAAATAGGAAAATTAACAATAGGAAAAATGAAATTTGTATTTATGCACCCTATGATATAGACATCGATACATCCTCTTGGGTCAATATATCTCTTAGGCAATTTAAACAAAAAATGAGTGATGCTAAATTTAAGCATTGTGTTAAAAAATCAGAGAAATCATTTAATTTGTTTCCAGTTGTTATTAATCCATATGGTGGAGTTTATCCCGAAGTTAATACTTCAAACTTGACTTCATTAGATAATATTTTTGATTATGTTCGAGATGGTGGTATTTATGTAAACATTGCGGATATACCATTTTACTATGCTTATGATATAAATTTAAAAAGAAAAGTGGATACAACTCCATTGCCAGGCGATTTTTTACAAGTAAGATCTTTTTTTTAGACAATATTAACTAAAAAATTAAATGTTTAAAGAACTATTTAAAAGTAATTATTTACAAAAATCTAAAAAAGAAATAACCTCAAGTTATTTTATCCCTGAGCCAACAAAATCATTGCTATGGATTTCAGATGAAAGTCCTTCAAAACGTGTATCAACTGGCTCAATTGAAATAACGATATCAGCTATAAGTATTGAGGATAATGAAAAAGACCGATCAAGTTTTTACGCCGAACCAAGTTTAATCTGGACTCAGCTTTCGATAAAGAAAAACAATTCATTGGAAACTGAAAAAATGTATTATCCTGATTTTTATTCATTAACTCCAAAGCAAAGATATCAATATTTAAACTGGTTAAGAGATATTACAGAAGAAACAAATCTGAGTTATGTTTTTCTTTATTATTACGGATTAGAAAGACATTTACTGATCGGCAATTATGATCTAGCTGTTGATGAAATTGTAAAATTAATTAAATATCATGATAAGGGTACATTTAAAAGTTACGCTATAGTTTCTTTAATAGCTGCTACAATTTACAGGAAACGCAATGATATACTTGATAAAGCCCCGTATATTTTAGACGAAATTTCAAACACATCTTTATTTTTAAGGGCTTTAATAGGTAAGTCATTAGATGCAACTATGGTGTTAAAATTAACAAATAAATCTGGATTTAAAAATAAAAGGTATATTCAAAAATTTCCTGAATTATTTAAGAAAATATTACAAAATGAAATTGGTAAATATATTGAAGAAAATGGTAGTATTTTAGAACAAATTGATATTCAAAATATTCCTAAAGAAGAAGAAGTTCTTTTTGCCAATACTTCAATTCCTAGCGAGGCTAGATCAACGAATTCGCCACAAATATTGGAAGATAAAAATTTCCAAAGTATTATCTATAAATTATTAGAAAAAACTCATTTAAGAGTTAAGGATTTAAAATCTAAGAAAAAATAACTATGAATATCACAGCATCAAAATTATATGACTACATGCAGTGTCCTCATAAAGTTTGGAGGGATAAGTATGGCCCACAAGATGAAAAGATAAAAGAAACTAACCCATTTGTTCAGCTATTGTGGGACAGGGGTGTTTTTTATGAAAAAGAAGTAATTTCTAAAATTGGGGATTTTTTAGATTTATCCAAAGGAAGTTTAGAAGATCGATTTAAAAAAACAATTGAAGCCATGAAAAATGATAGCCCACTAATCTATCAAGGTGTGTTAATGACTGATAATTTAGTTGGTATACCTGATTTACTAAAAAGGATGCCAGATGGTTTTTATGTCCCAATTGATATTAAGTCAGGTATGGGTCGTGAAGGTGTTGATGAGGAATCTGGGAGTGAAGGTAAATTAAAAAAGCATTACGCTGTTCAATTAGCTTTATATATAGATGCATTAAATCGTCTAGATTTTGAAAATCAGAAAATAGGTACAATATTAGATATTCATGGGAATAATGTTGAATATAATTTAAATGAATCGCTTGGGGTAAGAGATAGTACCACCTTTTGGGAATTGTATGAGAAAATTTTAAATAATGTAGAACTTTTAGTGAGGAATAAAGCTGAAAATAAACCAGCAATGGCAAGCTCATGTAAATTATGTCCATGGTATGATAGCTGCAAAAAATGGGTTGAAGAATCTGATGACCTGACTGGTTTGTTTTATTTAGGGAGAAGTAAGCGAGATATTTTAAATGAAGATGCTCATGTTTATAAAATACAGGATATTTTGACTATAGATATAGAAAATATGATGGAAGAAAAAAAGAAAAATAAAGAGATGTTTAAGGGAATTGCTCAAAAGACAATTGAAAAAATAGTAGCAAGAGCAAAAGTATTAAAAGAAGATAAGAAACCTATTATTTATGATAAAATTGAATTTCCAAAAGTATCATATGAATTATTTTTTGATATTGAAGATGATCCTACTCAAGAATTTATATATTTACATGGTGTTTATGAAAGAAGTGATAGTGGAGAAAAGTTTTTAGATTTTACAGCTAAAGAAGTGACTCCAGAAGCAGAGAAAAAGGCATGGCATAATTTTTGGCAATATATTCGTAGCTTACCAAAAGATGATTTTGCTGTTTATTATTTTGCACCTCACGAAAAAAGTACTTATAAGCGGATGCAAAAAAGATATCCAGATATAATATCGGAAGATGAAGTAATATCTTTTTTTGAACATGATAACGTAATAGATTTATATACCAATATAATCTTAAAACATACTGATTGGCCAGTTAGTAGCTATTCTCTTAAAAGTCTTGCTACATATCTTGGGTTTAAATGGAGAGATGAAACTCCTTCAGGGGCATTGTCTATACAATGGTTTAATGAATATATTAAGACAGGAGACGAAAGTATTTTAAAAAGAATATTAGAATATAATGAAGATGATTGTAAAGCAACGATGGTGCTTAAGGACGGTATTGAGAAGTTAAATTAATAACTCCTCATCAAATAAATTATTAAAATGATACTCAGAACGCTCGGTTTTCGACCGAGCGTGTTTGTTATCTTTATACTTTAGCAATTATTGTAACGTAACGTTCTGAGTTGTTCGGGTTGTAGTCTGGTCTTGGTGTAAAAGTCTCATCTACTAATTCAGCACTTTTGATTTCATCTATATTGAACCTTTTCCATGCAACTGGCTCATTACTTTCGCTATACCCGCTTATTTGATAAGCATCAAGTAAAATATTGCCATTTGAACTTACATATAGAATGTGAGGCTCAATAACCCTCTCCCCGCCATATACAATAGTCATTACTTGATTCTTTTCTATGGCAGAAATAATTTTTTCTCTAATCATGTAGCTTGATATTATAACTTTCGCCCTAAGCTCCAGTCTGATTAATTAAGCAATTCCTAGGGAATTGCAAGAAGTTGCTTCTTATTTGTTAACATAACAAATACAATTAATATTGTCAAATATTTTTACTCACAAACTTGTCAACTTTTCTTACATTTGCTATAATAATGATATATATAAAAATAATAAAAAAAACGCTATGGCTCTTAATACATTTATTAAAAAATTAAGACAAGAAAATGATTATTCCCAGCAATATTTAGCAGACAAGATAAAAGTTTCCCGACCAACCTATAATCAAATAGAAGCTGGCAAGACGGAACTGACTATTAAGCAGGCAAAAACATTGGCTGCAATATTTGGTTTGACTTTGGAAAATTTTTTAGAAGAAAAAGCCAATAAGATTACTGTTAAATTAAGTAAAGCAAAAGAAAAAAAATCAGCTAAACCGGAAATCAGGATAAATGTGCCACAACAGAATTTAAAGAAATTCAAAGAAGTCTTGCTTTATATTTTGGAAAAAGTCGGAGCTATGCCAAATATCGGTGAGACAGCTATTTATAAGTTACTTTATTTTATAGATTTTGATTATTATGAAAAATATGAGGAACAGTTAATTGGCGCTAAATATATTAAAAATCATTACGGACCGACCCCTGTTGAATTTACTGATATAGTTAATGAAATGATGCTTGCTGGTGAATTAGAAAAAGTTAAAAGTAAATATTTTCAGTATGAACAGAAAAAATATTTACCAAGACGCGCCCCTGATTTGAAAGATTTAAATGCTCAGGAAATACAGCTTATAGATGATGTCTTGGCTCGTTTATCAGGAAAAAGTGCTAAAGAATTAAGTGAATATTCACATGGTGATATACCCTGGAAGTCTCATCAGGACGGTGAAGTGATTGATTATGAAAACGTTTTTTATCGTGATGATAAGTATTCGGTCAGGGAACATCAGGATGAACTTTAAGGCAATTAATAAATTTGATAAAGATTTTAAAAAATTAGGCAAGAAATATAAATCTCTTGATGATGATTTGCATACTTTTCAACAAAATATTTATTTTGTAGATATTGACGCCAATAAAAATTTTGCTGTTTTGTATAAAAACGACCAGTTATTAATAATTAAAGCTAGATTTTTTTGCCGTTATTTAAAGGGTAGTACATTGCGTCTAATTTACGCTTTTCATGTTAGTAGCGAATTAATTGAATATATTGAAATTTACTTCAAAGGGGATAAAGAAACTGAAGATAAAGACAGAATAAAAGAATATTTAAAAAATAATTAATTTATATGAATAAAACCAATAAAATATCAAATGAGTCAGATGAAGAAATTTTACAAAAAGTGAAAGAGTATTTGAAGAAACATTTTGATATTTAAAGAATTCATGATCTCAAAATCACAATTTTTAAAATACATCCAATGTTATAAATATCTTTGGTTATATAAATTCAGAAGAGAATTATTGCCTGAGGAAGGTTTAAGAATACTTGATAGAATTTACTATTTAGTTAATAAAAAAACACCCCGACGTTTCGGGGTGTTTTGCGTTTAGGTTAGTTTTTTTTGATTTGGTCAAATAAATATTGCATTTGTCTCATCTCGCGAGGTGTTTGTTGCTCGCTTGTCTGAGTTACTAGCAGTTTAAGTGAATCCTTGTCTTGCTGGCTTAGCTTATTGATCAATTTTAGATTTTTAAGAAGTTTAACTGATTGACTGCCAATATACTGTTTGTTCTCATTTATTTTATCATTTTCCTGCTCCGCTTCGTTTATTTTACCAATATATATGGTAATTGCCTTATGGACTTCATCAATCTCTTGCTTGAAATCCATTACTGCGGTAACCATAGTATCGATTTTTTCAACATCAAACATGTTGATCATTATTTTTTTATCGTCTTCAGGAAATTCAAATAGTTTAGATTCGAATTTCTTAAAATCTACGGGTACTTGAAAAACGTGATGTCCTTCAAATTTTAATAATTGTTGCCGTAGGTCAAGAATCTGCTGGTAAACATTTTTGGATAATTGTATATTATCGTTTAACCAGTCAATATCTGTATTGATAGCTTGCTCAAATTGCACTTTAAGTGCCAGACTTGATTGATGTAACTTTTTAAGTGTAGCAATTAATGTTTTTATGTCCTGATAAAAATTTTCATAAGCCCGCTCGTGTTTTTTAACTGTTTGTTCTCTTTGTTGTTGTAGGTTTTTTGCAACACGTGTATCAACCGGTTTTATCAGTTTATATACCTTATTAGTTGACCATGAAATTGCAGCATACAAGACATCACCGGTTTCAATATTTTTACCAACAACTTGTTGATATTTGTTTAGGTAATAATATTTTGCACGAATAAGTTTGACTTGTTTGTAAATAAAAACAAAAAGTATTAGGTGTGCAAGTAGTTGCAATAATAAATAAATTTTACCTTCTAAAACAGCTGGGTTATAATACTTTTCGATATCCACACCAACAATCGGGTTGATAATAACCAGAACAAGAGTATTAATTATTAATATCCAAATAGCCCAAGTATTTCTTAACATTTTTTTCTCCTTTTTTTTGATTTTTAATTTACTAAAATATTATAGAAAAATATCACAAATAAAACTAATTGTCAAGTTTTCGTTTTATCTTGGATAATGTTATTAAGAAAGATGGAGAGACTGCAATTGAATGGATAGATAAGGTAATTAAATAAATTCATCTAAACATTTTTAAAACGATTTGGTAGAGCTAATCGTTTTTTTATTTCAGAAAAAAATAAAAATATGTTAAAATTATATTAATATAAAAAATATAATTATGAAAAAAAGATATTTACTTTTATTAGCGTTGTTATTTTTCCCTTTACTGACCAGCGCTTTCCAGCCAAGAATAATTGATCAGGCGATTGTTGTTAAAGTTGAGAATCCAAGTGTAGCTCAATTATTTTATGGAGAATTAACAGGATCTTCTGCCCTATATACTATTGAGCTAAAAGAAAAACAGGAATTGCATATTGAGTTGTTAGTTCCAAAAATTAAGGATATAGATATGGACGTTTCAGCTTACTTGTTTAAAATGGTTGATCGCAAAGAAGAAATAATTAACCGTTTAAGTGGCAAGAAACATACTTGGACAGAATATTATGAAGAACTGACAGCTAATGAATATTGGCAAGGACCAGAACTGACCCAGACACTTGAAGCAGGGGATTATATGGTTCGTGTTTATAGTGATGATAATGCAGGGAAGTATGTCTTTGCGGTTGGACAAGAATATGAATTTACGCCAGCTAGTATAGTTCGGGCAGTTGTGACAATGCCAGGTTTGAAAGAATTTTTCGGTAAACAACTCTGGGAAGCGTATTTAAATGTTTTGGGATTATATGTTGCCGGTTTTTTTGTCGGAGTATATATAATTTTAATGATTGTTTTAAAAATTTTAAAATTTATCAAAAAATTGTTTACCAGAAAAAAAGATGATGAATCAACAAAAACAAAACCCGTAGTAAAACTTAAAAGTATAGAAAAATTAGATTCTCGACAAGAAAAAAAGATTGAAAATAAAAACTAATTATCTCATTGGGGAAAAGTAATCAGGGGATAAAAGTTTTTATTTTTTTGTTGAAAGTTTTCCACAGTATTTAGTTTTGAAACTTTAAAATTTTTTTACGACACTTTTAAAAG
>JAUVKC010000044.1 GCA_030592165.1 Candidatus Buchananbacteria bacterium
CGTAAAAAATAGAATCAATTATTATTTCATTATTATCATAAAGAATTATTTGGTCACCAGAATTATTAAGTTTACCTTTTGGATTATCAATGATGAAAAATCCATTTGTTTCTATTTGACCATCAAGGTAAGTTTTAGCTTCTGAACCATCAATAATATACCAATCAGTTAAATCAACACTAAAAGAATTTGTATTATAAAGTTCAACCCATTCATTTTCCCCACTAATAGGATCAGCAACGAATTCGTTAACCAAAATTGTCAAAGGATTAACTGAAGGTTGTTCTTCTTCTTCAATAATTTCGTCATCAATAATTGGCTCATCTTCAACTATAGGTTCTTCTTCTATTATTTCAAATTCATTGACTAATCCTCCAGTATGGCTGGTTACATGAACTTGCCAATTATTTTGAGTATAATCATTTAATTCTAGATCAATTCGTTGTAAAGAAGTGTCAGGACATGGCAGGTAGGTGAATGATTCGACAATTTCTTCATTTGAATCAATTAATGTTATTTCTTCGCCGGATTCTTTTAAAGAAGTCCAAGATGAATCAATTATTGTTCCGGTAAATCCAGAATTATTTTCAATAAATTTTTCACCATCATCTGCGATAATTGCATATTCTTGAGAATCAATTATTAAATCGTTTTGAAATTCATTGAGCTGATGGTTAGTTTCGTTTTCTAAAAATTTCCAACCAGTAAGATCTATTGGGTCAGCTCCTTTGTTATATATTTCTATCCACTCGTAGCCGTCAGATTCAAAAGCGGCAATTTCTGTAATGATCATCTCTGTGTTTTGTGCCCAGGCGATTTTTGGCATAATAAAAAATCCTAGCTGTAGTAAAATTAGGATTTGGAAAATTTTTGTTTTTGGTTTCATGATTTTTGTTTTTATTTTTTATATTTCTATCATAGCAACTTGTCATGAATTACGGTCAATAGATTTTTTAAACGATTTTTTGTTAACAGTGTTAAAAGTTTTTTCCCCAACAATGAAGGTGCAGGTCGCGACTTGCACCTTCATTGTTGGGGTTGTATTTTGTTAAAAAAAATTAACAAATTTTATTTTTTCTGGGGAAAAGATTTAATTTTTCAAATAAAAAATCCTCTGAAAATGATCAGAGGATTTTTTTATATAACGAATTTATTTTTATAAGACCGAGTCTTTAGCTGTTTTTGATATTCTGAATTTTACAATTGTTTTGGCTTTGATTTTAATTGCTTGACCTGTTGCTGGGTTTCTGCCCATTCTGGCTTTTCGGTGAGCTTTAACTAGTTTGCCGATTCCTGGGATGGAAAATTCACCACTTTTTTTAACTTCTTTAAGTGCTAGATTTGTCAGTGCATCAACTACACCTTTGACTTCTTTTTTCTTTAAATTTGTTTCTTTAACTAATGCATCAAGCATTTGAGATTGTGTCATTTTAGCCATTTTTCTAAAATTAATTTTTAAATAAATTACCATTAGCTAAAGCTAAAGATATTATAGAGATTATACATTATAATTTAAAATAAAAAAAGCGAAAACAAGTTTCGCTTTTTATTTTTTAGTTATGGAGTTTCAAATACTAGATTTGCAAAGTCATAACCTCTTAAATGGTCAATTGATATGGCAAAAGGAATTTTTTGGTTGTTATTAACATAATAGGCAAAGTTAATACCAATAACTTCTCCCCAAATGTTCAAAACAGGACCACCGCTACTTCCTCTATTTGTAGCAGAAGTATATTCAATCAGTTTGGTGTCACTTGATACCCAGTCCGCTATTTCGCCATTTACGAAAAGGTCACCTATTTTACCTTCAGCTCCAACAAAATTACTAAAACCTGGGTAGCCAAGATGCATAACAGGGTCATCTGTTCTTAAATCATTAAAGTTGTCCAGAGCAAATGGGATTGGTGTGTTATTCAATGTTGTAACCTTTAATAATGCCAAGTCACGAGAAGTTATTGAGTGGACAGCAGTTACGTAGTATTTTTCTGGCAAAAAATAATTATTTTCAAATTTGTTATTTGCCGGATATCTTGCGTAAAGCTGATAATAAATTGTATCACCAGAAATAGGTGATATTTCAGTAATGAAAAAAAACTCTGCAACATGATAGTTTGTCACTACCACATTGTCGGTGATAACAGCTCCTGTCCCATGACCATAGTCAGTACAGTAATCGGCTTGAACATAACATTTTTCAAAAACGATCATAGGCACAGATTGAATATTGTCTTGGTAGATAATCTGCCAGTTGGTTTGGTTATTTGTATTATTTGCAGGAAGAGTTACTTTTATCTTATCTTCTTCTTCCGGTTTGCCGCAACCAGCTATAAAAAATATAGCAAGAAAAATTACCATTAGTATTTGCAGATTCTTTTTCATTAAATACCCCCTTTTTAATTGGTTTTTGAAGAACAATTTTACGATAAATCATTATATACCAAAAATCAGTTTTTGTCAATATGGATTTTGAAATTACTTGACAATTTTGAGTTAATCAGCAAAAATTAAAGTAGATAACTACTTATATATTTTTTGTCCCTAAAGGGAATCATTTGGCTCAGAACTAATTAATTAATTTTTAGAAATTATGGCTTCAGAAGATCAGAAATTTTTAGAAGGTTTATTAAAGCTACTAGTTAATAACCCCAAAAAGGTTAAGGTTAAACGAGTTGTTGATGAAAGAGGAGTTGTTTTAGAAGTGGACGTTGATCCGGAAGATCTAGGTTCGATTATTGGTAAAGAGGGTAGGAATATTACTTCTATTCGTCATCTTGTGCGTATGCTTGGGATGAGAAATAAATCGTTTATCAGTGTGAAACTTAATCAACCTGACGACAAAAAATAAAAAATTTCCAAGAAAAAAACCCATCATTCTTCGCTAAGCTTGCCTGCCGGGATCTACGAATGATAGGGTTTTTTTATTTTTATAATTCAATAATTTGTTTATGTTTGGGGACTTGAGCATCGATACTTAGTTTTTTTACCACCAGACGTTTGAGTGCTTCAGCTGCTTTTTCTTCGCCCTGAACAATAAAAATATTTTTAATTGGTTTTCTTATTTTAGCTATAAAATCAAATAATTGTTTTTGATCTGCATGAGCTGAATATCCGCCGATAGCCTTGACTTGAGCTTTGTTTCTAATTGCTTCTCCCATGATACGAACAATTGGCTCTCTGTTTAATATTCTTCTCCCCAAAGTACCTTCAACCTGAAAGCCAATAACCAAAAATATATTTTTAGGATTATTTAAATACTCTTTTTCATGAAAAAGAATTCTGCCACCAGTAGACATGCCAGATCCGGCGATAATTATTTTTGGTTTTTTAACAAATAAAATATCTTTTGATTCTTGTTTTGTTGGCGTAAATTTCAGTCCAGGGAAATCAAAAATATCATCGCCATTATTTATAATGTAACGGGTTTTTTTATTAAAATATTTGTGATGTTTTTTGTATACTTTGGTAAGTTTTATAGCTAAAGGACTATCAATAAAGATAGGTAGTTTGGGGATACGATTATTCTCAACTAAATTATTTAATTCATAAAGTAATTCTTGAGTACGTTCCATAGCAAATGAAGGGATCATTAAAACAGATTTATTGGTGATAGCTTCTTCTATTGTTCTTTCAAGTTTATCTTTTCTTTCAGCTCTATCCTCGTGAAGTCGGTTTCCGTAAGCGGATTCAATTATTAGGTAATCAGTTTTGTCTATTTGTTCAGTTGGTTTTAAAAGCGGTGTAGGTGGGTTACCCATATCTCCGGTAAAAGTAATTTTTTTTGGTTTACCCTGATCATTAATCCACATTTCAAACATACTTGAGCCTAAAATATGACCGGCGTCTTTGATCCGAAAGGTTATGTTATTAGTTAGTTTGATTTTTTGACCATATTCATAAGTTTTGATTAAACTAACCATTTTTTTGACATCACTTGCTGCGTACATTGGTTTTAGCCCTTTTCTTTTGGCGTCTTGATTTACTAGCCGGGCAGAATCTACTAAAGCAACAGCCATAAGATCTCTGGTTGGTGGTGTGCAAATAATTTTACCTTTAAATCCGTGTTTGACTAGTTTTGGTAATCTGCCACAGTGATCAAGATGTGAATGAGTAATAAAAACATAATTGATTTTTTTTGGATCATAAGGGAAATCTTCATAGTTAAGAGCTTCTTGTTCTTCTGAACCTTGAAACATGCCGCACTCAATTATGAGTTTTGTTTGATTGGCTTCAAGTAAATAATTTGCGCCAGTGACTGATTTAGCACCACCGTAAAAATGTAATTTCATAATGATACGAATTTACGAATTAGATACGAATCTACGAATATCTTGTAGGTTCTTGTTGGAATTATAGCATAAAAGAAGATGATTTGGTTTTGTAATAAAATTTTTTAGCAAAATTAAAGGAGCGTGCAATTTTGCACGCTCCCATTTTACCCTTGTTTTAGATCTGGGTATTTTTTGTATTTTTTCGACGTTCAGGCTAGTTTTTTTACGAAGATCGCTTTTGATACATCCATTTTGGGGTTTCTCCTTTTTGAGAAAAGCTACTCAGGTTTATCCAACTTTCTTCATCTTCTGGTTCACAATCATGTCCAGATTTTTTCTTTCGCCGTTTTTTCTTAGTTCTTTTGTGTTTCAGACCTCGGCCCTGCTCTTGCCATTTTATTCTCCTTTTTTGCGCTGTGTTTATATCGTAAAAAGCCTTCTGTGAATTAATTTTATTATAGCATAGGTTTTTTTTAGGACAAGAAAAATTGTGGAAAAGTTTTTATTAAATGAAAATGAAAGGAGCCAGACCTTAGTCTGACTCCTTTACTATTAGTTTTTTATACCATCTTTTTTATGGTCATGTATGCAGGATTGCCGGTCTCTTTGAATTGTAACCTTTGAATGTCGTTTTTTTTATATTTTTTGACTTTCATAGTTCTTTCGTTGACGTCGTTGATGACAATTTTTATCGCGTATGCTCGTTCTCCTTGTTGGACCATCATACTGGCCACGTTATTTTCTTCTTCATCTTTTTTTTGGTGGGCCAGGGTCATTTCCTGGGCCAGATTCGTCTTTAGGTTCGAGGACGCCCATGTTGTGGCTGTCTCGGAGTTATCTTCCGTTAAAACTGCGGTTGAATTTGCAGTAGTTATGGTGATTGCTATTATCATGAGCAATACCATGCCTACCATTACCATTGTGTTTTTAACCCTTTTTTGTCTTTTCATTCAAGTCCTCCTTTCTTACTTTTTAGTAAGAAATTTGTTGTGGGTAGGTAACTTAGAACTTTTATAATGTAGTTCTCCTTACTTGAATATAACTATAGCATAGTTTTTTTTTAGGACAAGAAAAATTGTGGAAAAGTTAGAGCAATATAGAAATGTCGTGGTAATTGTGATTACTTAGATAATTAATTATCTAAGTTACTAATAAAAACACCTGTCTGTCACCAAGGCAGGCAAATATGCGAATGTTGGGGTTGCAGAAATACACGTAGATTTGTAATTTAATTATAGTATAAATAAAAAGGGGCAACTAGTAGTTGCCCCTTTTGGTGTCTTGCAAAAAACATCCATCGATGTCGTGAGTAGTGTGCTACGCTTATTTTTAGAAAAATGATAATGTTTCTAAAAAGTCGAGTCACGTATAACTCCTTAATGCTTGACTTATTCAGGTCTTTGCCGTGGGGTGACAAAGTTCCTGTAAAAAAAAACTTAATTGTTTTTTGTTCACGGAATGTTTGCCCTAAAGGGCGAAGTTAACCGGGTTCCATTATACCCCCCTTTATAGGTTGTTTTTTCCCAAGAGTTGTTTTTTTTCGTTGTGACCCTCCTTTATTGTTGTGAACGTTTTTCGTGCCCGTACGAGCTTCTAACCAACATAGAATTTAAAGAGGAAAATATTTTTCCTCTTTTTTATTATATCATATTATTTTTTTAGGGCAAAAAAAATGTGGAAAAAGAAAAGAGGGACACGGTTGTGTCCCTCTTTTGTTGTCCCTGTGATTGTTCACAGGTGTGAAGTTAATTGACGTCGTCAACCATGTATTTGAGTTACGTTGGTGCGACGGGTCTAAAGGTCTGTGGCAACTGGTATGGAATCCAGTCATTAGGCTGAGGCACTGGCCTCGTCCGGTTTTTGGTCATTTTATAACAAACTTTGGTTGTGGAACCTTCTTGGTTCCGTCTCTGATCGGTGCGTTGTTCATTTTTATTCCTCCTTGTTTCGTGTAAGGTTCTTGTTTGAGCAACCTAGGTTGTGCTACTTCCGGATCCCTTGGATAGGGACACTAAAAAACATAATAACTTCAATACTTTTTCTTTTAAGAGAATAGCATTAATTGAAAAAAAAGTCAAGGGTTAGTTCTAAAATTAAGAGGCGACCCACTAGGGCCGCCTCTTAAAGTATTTATTTTTTGGCTTTTTTTTCTTTCTTTTTATCATCATCATCAGCTTTTTTCTTAGTTACCTTTTTTACTTTTTTAACCTTTTCTTTTTTCTTATTTTCCTTTTTGTCAGTCACAGCCTTATCCTTGTCTGGTTTATCTGTTTTTTTAGGTTTAGCTTTTAAAGCTTTAAGGCTAAGTCCTAGACGATGATTATTTGGTTCAATAGATATAATAACAAATTCTTTTTTATCACCTGGTTTAGCAATTTCATCAATACTTGAAATAGGTTTGTCTGAAAGCTCTGAAATATGAGCTAGCCCATGAATTTCATTATCAAGTTCAACAAAAAGTCCGAAAGGATTAGCTTTGATAACAACACCTTTGACTTTATCACCTGGTTTATATTTTTTGGCTACTTCAGCCCAAGGGTCTTTTTGGAGTTTTTTGATAGATAAAAAGATTTTTGTACCTTCAATATTAATGATTTCAGCCTTGACTTCTTGACCAACTTTAACAAAGTCCCGAGGGTTATCGATTCTTTGCCAAGCTAATTCAGAGATATGAACAAGACCTTCCATCTTTTCAGCAAATTCAACAAAGGCACCAAAATCTGTAACGGCAGTGATTTTACCAGTAATTTTATCACCTGATTTAAATTTTGAAACAGCTTTTTCTTGAGATTCTTCCCAAGCAGCTTTTTCAGAAATAATTAATTTGTCTTCTTTTTCATTAGCATCAATAACTTTTACTTTTAATTCCTGTCCAGTAAGTTTTTTCAAAAATTCAAGAATTTTATTTTTATCACCACCTTCTACACGAGGGTAATGTTCCGGGATTAATTGTGAAACAGGTAAAAATCCAGTAATATGACCGACCTTGGCCATTAAACCGCCTTTATTAGCATCAGTTACTTTAACAGCAATTACTTCTTGTGAACTCATTAATTCACGTAAATTATCCCAAGCTTTTTGCTGACCAGCGTAACGAAACGAAAGTTCCATTTCACCGTTTTCGTTTTCTAATTCAATTAAAGTAGCTTCAACTGAATCGTCAATTTTTAAGCTTCCGTACTCATCTGATTCATTATATAGTTCTCGTCCACGGACAACACCTGTTTTTATACCGTCAATATCAAGACGGACTTCATTTCTTGAAGAATTAACGACTGTTCCTTTGATTACATCACCAATCTTAGGAAATTTTGTGTATTTTTCATTTTCTAATAATTTGGCAAATTCAGATTGTTTTTCAGTATCTTTTGTCATAATATTTAGTATATTGGTGGATTAGTATATTAGATAATTAGGTTTTATAAATAACTAATTTACTATTTACCAATTTTCCTTTTAAAATAAACAATCTCCCTTAAATAGGAGAGTTTTATTTAAGATTAACCCGGGCAAAGCTTTTTCTTTTGCTTTGAGCAAGTCTCCTTCTTAGTGAAGGAGTAATTATATAAAGTTTAAAGTGATTTGATTTTAGCTTATAAAAGAATAACTGTCAAGTAAATCTTGAATAACGTTTGGGATATTCGATGTTTTTGCGAAGTGAAACGGAGCAAAAATTTGGGTGAAAGAATTTTTTATTCCTTATTAATATTATAGTGAATAATTCTTGAACCTCATATACTTTGTTATTATGAGGTAAATTTTTTTCTGTTTTTGAAAAATGGAAGTGGGGAATTAAAGGGGTGAATTTTATTTTTCAAAAACTCTTTATTGTTCTCAAATAAAAGGCAAAAAGAAAGGGGTTTCAGGGGAATAATTTTTTGCCTTTTATTTGTTTTCTTCTATGGCTTGATTTCCTC